>NZ_JBIIBA010000020.1:0-41620 GCF_044239665.1 Sphingorhabdus sp. | reverse complement strand
CCCACGACAATATCGTCGACCTCTGCTGCGAGGCGTGGAACAAACTCATAGATCAGCCTTGGCGCATTATGACCATCGGCCATCGTAAATGGGCCAGTGAGTTGTGATCAATGCAGGTTGGTATAAGCGCTACCCATTTGAACAAATGCGCCTTCCGGGGTTTTCTGCGCCGCCCATATTCGTCGATCGTGACGACGAAAATCGCGACAGTGACCACGATGAACAGGACACGAAAGATCAATATCCGGGCAATCAATCTCAGTAGCTTGAAATTTGGGCCATCAAGCCAATCCGTAAATCTCTGCTAACTTGCAATGCGCCGAGTTGGCCACAATGTGGCTAAGGTTAACGCCCCCTCCCAAGTGGAGAGGGGCGCATAGTTTTGGCACTCTGCGCGCTCGGCGGGAACGAGAGGTTGCTGGGATATAGTTGCGCAGCAGAAGGGCGACCCAACCGTCGCTTGCCCCACCGTCAGCCGTTCCGGCTGCCACCTCCCCATCGTTCTTCGACAGGCTCAGGATCGATAGGGAGGATTTGCGTTACGTCGCCTTTTCCAACATCGGCTTCAAATAATGCCCGGTATAGCTCGCCGCGACCTTAACTACATCTTCCGGCGTGCCTTCGGCGACGATTTCGCCGCCCTTCACGCCGCCTTCGGGGCCCAAGTCGATGATCCAGTCTGCCGTCTTAATGACGTCGAGATTATGTTCGATGACCACCACGCTATTGCCCTGTTCCACCAAACGGTGGAGCACTTCGAGGAGTTTGCGGACATCTTCGAAATGCAGGCCAGTGGTGGGCTCGTCTAGGATATACAGCGTCTGGCCCGTGGAACGGCGGCTGAGTTCCTTGGCGAGTTTGACGCGTTGCGCTTCGCCGCCCGATAGGGTCGTTGCCTGTTGCCCGACCTTGACATAGCCCAAGCCAACCTCGGCCAGCATCGCCATTTTGTCGCGGATCGGGGGGACGGCCTTGAATGTTTCCACCGCGTCCTCCACCGTCATGTCGAGCACGTCGGCGATGGAGAGGCCCTTCCACTTAACCTCCAATGTTTCGCGGTTGTAGCGTTTGCCGTTGCATTCCTCGCACGTCACATAGACGTCGGGCAGGAAGTGCATCTCGATCTTGATCAGGCCATCGCCGCTGCATGTTTCGCAACGCCCGCCCTTGACGTTGAAGCTGAAACGCCCCGGCTTGTACCCGCGCGCGGCGCTTTCGGGCAATTGCGCGAACCAGTCGCGGATGTTGGTGAACGCGCCGGTATAGGTTGCCGGGTTCGAACGCGGGGTGCGGCCAATCGGGGATTGGTCGATGTCGATCACCTTGTCGCAATGTTCCAGACCCGTGACCTTGTCATGTGCGCCCGCAATGACGCGCGCGCCGTTTAAGGACCGTGCGGCAGAGGCGTAGAGCGTGTCGATGGTGAAACTTGACTTGCCGGAGCCCGACACGCCGGTGATGCAACAGAATGTGCCCAGAGGAATGCTGGCGGTGACATTTTTCAGATTGTTGGCGCGGGCGTTGTGGACGGTCAGCTTCTTCTTATTGCCCTTGCGCCGTGTCTTGGGCATCGCAATCTCCCGCGTGCCATTGAGGTACGCGGCGGTCAGGCTGTCTTTCGATTTCAGAATGTGCTTCAACGTCCCTTCGGCCATGACCGTGCCGCCATGGACGCCAGCGCCGGGGCCCAAGTCCACGACCCAGTCGGCGGTGCGGATCGCGTCTTCGTCATGTTCAACCACGATGACGGTGTTGCCCAAATCGCGCAAGCGGCGCAGCGTGGCGAGCAGGCGGTCATTGTCTTTCTGGTGCAAGCCGATGCTGGGCTCATCAAGCACATAGAGCACGCCCGACAGGCCGCTGCCGATCTGGCTGGCCAAGCGGATGCGCTGGCTCTCCCCGCCGGACAAGGTGCCGCTGGTGCGGTCGAGGTTGAGATAATCCAGCCCGACATTGTTGAGGAAGCCCAACCGTTCGTTGATTTCCTTCAGGATCGCTTTGGCAATTTGCTGCTGCTGATTGGTCAATGTCTGGTCAACGTTGCCGAACCAGACCAAAGCGTCGCCCACGCTCATGCGGGTCGGCGTGGCGATGTCGACGCCGGCGATTTTGACGCTAAGGGCTTCGGGCTTCAACCGCGCGCCGTGGCAAGTCTCGCAGGGTTGCGACGTTTGGTATTTCGACAATTCTTCGCGCATCCACGCGCTGTCGGTTTGCAGCAAGCGGCGGTTGAGATTGCCGATGACGCCCTCAAACGCCTTGCGCACGGTATATTCCTTGCGCCCGTCCTTAAACGTCAGCTCCACCGCCATGCCGCCCGTGCCATGCAGGATGATGAGCTTTTGTTCCGGAGCCAAATCTTCCCATGTGGACTCAAGGCTGAAGCCATAAGCTTTGGCGAGGCTGGATAGCACTTGCATATAATATGGGCTGGGCGGGTTGGACTTCGCCCAAGGCACAATCGCGCCCTTTTTTAAGGACAGATGTTCGTTGGGGACCACCAGTTGCGGGTCAAATTCTTGCCGCTCGCCAAGGCCATCGCAATCAGGACAGGCGCCTTGCGGGGCGTTGAACGAGAATAAACGCGGCGCGATTTCGGCAATGGTGAAACCGGACACAGGGCAAGCGAATTTTTCTGAGAACACAATGCGGTTGGCAGGCAGGCCAGTGCCTTTGAGGTTCCCCTCCCGCTTGCGGGAGGGGTTAGGGGAGGGTGAATCCGAGTTGTCGTCGCTTGCTTGCCCTCCCGCTTGCGGGAGGGGAGAGAAGGTCGCGCGGGCTTCGCCAAATGCGGTTGGCACATGATCGGGGTTGCTACTCGCCAATTCCGCAACCGTGGTGTCCGCCAGATCTACAAAGGCCAAGCCATCGGCCAGCTTCAACGCTGCCTCAAAACTCTCGGCCAACCGTTGCTGAATACCATCCTTGACGACAATACGGTCAACGACAACTTCAATGTCATGCTTATATTTCTTGTCGAGCGCGGGCGCTTCTTCAATTGCGTAGAGTTCGCCGTCGATGCGCACGCGGGTGTAGCCCGAACGCTGCCATTCGGCGAGTTCCTTGCGATATTCGCCCTTGCGGCCTTGGACGACGGGCGCGAGCAAGAAGGCGCGCGTGCCTTCGGGCAATGCCATTACACGGTCGACCATTTGGCTGACCGTTTGCGCGGTGATTGGTAGGCCAGTCGCGGGCGAATAAGGCACACCCACACGCGCCCAGAGCAAGCGCATATAATCGTAAATTTCGGTCACCGTGGCCACCGTCGAACGCGGGTTGCGGCTGGTCGTTTTCTGCTCGATGGAGATTGCAGGGGATAGCCCCTCAATATGCTCGACATCGGGCTTCTGCATCATCTCCAGAAACTGACGGGCATAAGCGGAGAGGGATTCGACGTAGCGGCGCTGCCCCTCGGCATAAATGGTGTCGAACGCGAGGCTGGACTTGCCGGAACCCGAAAGCCCAGTGATAACGATGAGCTTGTCGCGCGGCAGGTCGATATCGATGCCCTTGAGATTATGCTCGCGCGCACCGCGCACCTTGATGTGGGTGAGTGACATGGTTCAGCTTGTTCCAGATTTGTTCTAAAAGCGCAAGTGCGCGCGTTGTTTTGGAAGTGGGCTAAAATTCATCGAATTTCAAGCTAGGCTTTTGCCTTAGCCTAAGCCGTGAACTGATGTCGGTGCATCATCAGCCACGACGCAGCCATGACGATGGGTTGATTTTCCGCTTCTAACCTGTGTGAAAGCATGCTTGAGTGAATGCATGGAAACTGAACTGCGCAATCATCCGATCAGCGGCGAACCGCTACCCGTCGCGACACCGGCGGCAACAATGGTCATTTTTCGGCAGAACCCGAATGGAGGCGCGCCGTTATTGTTGATGGTCGAGCGGATCAAGGCGATGGCCTTTGCCGGCGGCGCTGCGGTCTTCCCCGGCGGCAAGGTTGACCCTGCCGATTTTGATTATGCGCAGATGTTGGGTTCGGGACTGTCGCTGAATGAAACGGCTGCAAGGCTGGCGGCTATCCGCGAAACGATTGAAGAGGCCGGATTAGCGCTTGGTCTATCGGGTGTTTCGGACGCTGCGAACTGCATCGATGCTCGCGCCGCGTTGCATGATGGGCAAAGCCTGCAAGCGGTGTGCAACCGCTTTGGCTGGGCACCGGATTTGGAACAGCTCGTGCCGTGGTCGCGCTGGCGTCCGCCCGCCCATGAAAATGCCAGCCGCGTTTTTGACACGCGTTTCTATTTGGTGGATGCAGGCGACACTACGCCGCTCGCAACCGTTGACCAGACCGAAAACCGTATGCTGTTTTGGGCAACCGCTGCCGAGGTTCTAGAAAAAGCCGACAAAAGCGAGGTGAAGATCATCTTCCCCACGCGGCGCAATTTGGAACGGCTGGCTATGTTTGGTGACTTTGACGCGGCTGCCGCCCATGCGGCGGAACATCCCGTGTCGACGGTGCTGACCTATATCGACAAACGCGCAGACGGAAGCTGGCTATGCATCCCCGACGGCCATGGTTATCCTGTCATACAGGAACCGCTCGGCAGCGCCATGCGGGGGTGAGCGTTGCTGAGAGGCGTTTTTGGCGAAAGCCCGTGACATTCACCGTCACCCTGAACTTTTTTCAGGGTCCATCTATCCTCTCGGGCTCCGGGCGTGCTGCACGATAGACCCTGAAACAAGTTCAGGGTGACGCAGTGGGAATATACAAATTCAATCCTCAGGCGCAATCGTTACGATTAAGCCATTAAGGGCATCGCTGACGGGGATCTGGCACGACAGGCGTGAGGTGTCGTTGCGGTGATCGGTGCTGTCGAGCAAGTCGTCTTCGTCGGCGCTCATTTTCGGCAGACGATCGGTAAAGGCAGGGTCGATGTGCACATGGCACGTCGCGCAGGAGCAGCAGCCGCCGCACAAAGCGAGCAATTCGTCAAAACCATTGTCGCGGATCACTTCCATAAGCGACAGGCCGTTTTCAGCCTCGACTTCGCGACCTTCGCCGTTACGTGAAATAATCGTGACTTTGGTCATGAACTGTCCCTCTATTCTGAATGTTGACGGACTGATAGTTTGCACCTGCGGACATGTGAAGCCCTAATTTAATGGGGATAAGTCAGGTGCCGCCCTTGGCCAGCGCAGCGCCAGCGCCTATGATTCCAGCCAACAGAATCAGAAAGACAATATATGACCGAAAATCGCCATGCCCCTGTTATCATCATCGGTTCCGGCCCTGCGGGATATACCGCCGCCGTTTACGCCGCGCGCGCGAACCTGACGCCGATGATGATCACAGGTGTTGAAGTTGGCGGGCAATTGATGACAACGACTGAAGTCGATAATTGGCCCGGCGATGATGCGGGTGTCATGGGCCCTGAATTGATGGAGCGGATGCGCAAACATGCCGAACGTTTTGGCACGCGCATTGAAAATGACTATATCGAGAAAGTCGATTTTTCGAAGCGGCCATTTGTGCTGACCGGTGGGGTAGGTGATTATACCGCAGACTCCGTCATCATTGCGACAGGCGCAAGCGCGCAATATCTCGGACTGCCAAGCGAAACGGCGTTCATGGGCAAGGGCGTATCGGCTTGTGCCACGTGTGACGGCTTCTTCTACCGAAACAAGCCAGTTGCCGTAATTGGCGGCGGCAATACGGCGGTGGAAGAGGCGTTATATCTTGCCAATATCGCCAGCCATGTGACCTTGGTCCACCGCCGCGACAAGTTGAAGGCGGAGAAAATTCTGCAAGACCGCCTGTTCGCGCGTGAAGCAGAGGGCAAGGTCACGATTAAGTGGAACCACCGTTTGGATGAAGTCTTGGGTGATGCGATGGGCGTCACTGGGATGCGCATCGCCGCGACCGATGGCGACGGCACCGAAGATATCGAATTGCATGGCGTGTTCATCGCCATTGGGCACAAGCCCAACACCGGCATTTTTGAAGGGCATCTTGATATGGCAGGCGGCTATATCAAAGTGCGCGGCGGGTTCGAAGGACAAGCAACCGAAACGAGCGTCCCGGGCGTGTTTGCCTGCGGCGATGTGATGGACCATATCTACCGCCAAGCCTGCACGAGCGCCGGCACCGGCTGCATGGCCGCATTGGATGCCGAAAGGTTCATCGACGCGGTTGCTTAGGACGCGTCAGCTTTTCGCTTTCTTCTCCTGCCGGAATTTATGCAGCAGCGGCTCGGTATAGCCATTGGGTTGCATGACGCCTTCAAAAATCAAAGCGCGGGCGGCTTTTAGCGCAAGGCTCGCTCCGTCTAGCTTTTCGTAGAGCGGATCGCCCGCATTTTGGGCGTCGACCTTGGCTGCCATCTTGGCCAGCGCCGCGTCCACCTGCGCCTCGGTCGCAATGCCGTGCAGCAGCCAGTTGGCGATATGCTGCGACGAAATACGCAGCGTGGCGCGGTCCTCCATCAGGCCGATGTCATGAATGTCAGGGACTTTGGAACAGCCAACGCCTTGGTCAATCCAGCGCACAACATAGCCCAATATACCTTGCGCGTTGTTCTCCAGCTCTTGCGCCACATCCTCGGCCGACCAGTTATGACCAACGGGGGCGACGGGAATGGTCAGCAGCGGATCCAGCCCCGGCGTTGCTTCCTTGGCAAGTTCCGCCTGTCGGGCAAATACGTCGAACTGGTGATAATGCATGGCGTGCAATGTCGCCGCCGTGGGTGATGGCACCCATGCGGTATTCGCGCCAGCCTTGGGATGACCGATTTTCTGCACCATCATGTCCGCCATCATGTCGGGCGCGGCCCACATGCCCTTGCCGATCTGCGCCTTGCCGCTGAGGCCGCAGGCAAGGCCGATTTGGACATTGCGGGCTTCATAAGCTTGAATCCAAGATGAGGTTTTCATCTCGGCTTTGCGGATCATCGGGCCCGCATGCATCGCTGTGTGCATTTCGTCACCGGTGCGATCTAGAAAGCCGGTGTTGATGAACACAATACGGTCGCGGACCGCGTGAATACAGGCGGCAAGGTTCGCGCTGGTGCGGCGTTCTTCGTCCATGACGCCAACCTTGATGGTATGACGGGTGAGGCCAAGCACATCTTCGACCGCATCGAACAGGTCGTTGGTAAACGCCGCTTCTTCGGGGCCGTGCATTTTGGGTTTGACGATATAGATGCTGCCCGCGCGGCTATTGCGATGCGTGCCAAGCCCCTTGAGGTCATGCAGCGCGCAGAGCGATGTGAACACAGCGTCGAGTATGCCCTCTGGCGCTTCGCTCCCGTCGGCTAGCAATATGGCCGGATTGGTCATCAGATGCCCGACATTGCGGACAAACATCAGGCTGCGGCCAGCAAGCGTCAGCCCGTCATAAACGCGGTCTGGTTCAAGCGCGCGGGTGACGGTCTTGCCACCTTTGTCAAAGCTGGCGACCAGATCGCCGCGCATGAGGCCAAGCCAGTTGGTGTAAGCGGCCACCTTGTCATCAGCATCTACCGCTGCGACGGAGTCTTCCAAATCGATGATCGTCGTCAGTGCGGATTCCAGGATGACGTCGGCAATGTGCAATGCATCGGTGGCGCCTACGGGATGTTGCGGATTGACTAATATTTCGATGTACAGGCCATGATGTTTGAACAAATAACGCGTGGTGTCATTTGTTTGCGTCTTTGCCACGAAATAGGCATTGTCACCGCCAGCTAAAGCCGCCTGCCAACCGGGAATGGCCTCATCAAGAAAATGACGCGCATAAGCAACGACTGCGTCGCCACGGTCCGTGTCATAGCCACCGGGCCGTGCGGTGGGTGCCGGAAGGGCGTCGGTCCCGTAAAGCGCATCATATAAGCTGCCCCAGCGCGCATTGGCAGCATTGAGAACGAAGCGATCATTGAGGCTTGGTACCACAAGCTGTGGCCCAGCCATTGTTGCGATTTCGGCATCGACATTTTGCGTGCCAATGCGGAAAGGCGCAGGTTCGGGGACCAGATAGCCAATTTCGCGCAAAAAGGCTTGATAGCCTGCCATGTCCGTGATGGGGCCGGGATTGGCGCGGTGCCACGCATCCAATTTGGCCTGAATCGCATCGCGCTTGGCCAACAGCATCCGGTTTTGGGGCACAAAGCGACCAAGAATATCAGATAGGCCCTGCCAGAGAGCATCGGCAGCGACGCCTGTGCCGACAAGGGCATATTTCTCGATAAATTCGGCGAGCTGCTCGGCAACCCGAATTCCGGCACGCAGTGTATAATTGGTCATAATCTGGCTCCAGTAAAAACGGCGCCTGGGGAGATTCTTATCGTTGCGCTTCCCCTAACGGGTGTTGCCCATCGACAAAAGGAAAAAACAGGGCTGGCCGTTAATTCGGTGGCGCGTCTTGAATTGGCCATGAAATCCAAGAAGCATCGGTTGAGAAACCCATCGGGGCTGAAGAACTTCGAAGTGCCAACTGGGCTGGGGACGTAAAATCTTGCACGGCAATGTGTAAAATCGGTGATTACTTCTTGACCGCAGGCAACTGCATGACGAAGGATATAATGATTATACCAAAGGTTATAGTTTTTTGATTTCGCATTCCCTCGCTGGGCTGCTTTTGCGCGTTTTTGCAAGGCCTCGGCTCTTTCAGGGTTTCTCCTTTCGGGCGTGCTGAGAATCTGACTGTAACATCGGGCTCAACAATAGGTTTGCAGGACTGCACGTTAATGGAATCAAGGGTCATCATTGCATATACGATCTGCGCCGTAGTGGCATCTATGCTGGCGTTCGCATATGGCCGTTACGCCCACAAAAAGAAGCGGCATAAGCTTCGGCAAATGGGACGGGGCAAAAACGCACCTATTGCACGCGACGGGAACATGAACCGATCGGAATAGGTTCCGCTTGAATCTTTAGGTGCTTCACATTAGAGGCGCGACAGTCATCTGGGGAGTAGCCAGTCGTTCCACCCGAACGAGACATGTATCAACATATTTGGCCGAGAGGTCATGGTGCATGTGGGGCCACAGGGTCGAAAAAGATCCCGTGGTTCAAGGCGAGACCAATGGCATCGGTTATCCGTTCCGGTCGGGCGGGGTGGCCGGTGGCATTGCGTCGAAAAACTGCCTGACCCGGGATAGTTTCATGGAAGTCTTTTTTACGTCCACTTTGCTGGTCGCTGTTGCGGAAATTGGCGACAAGACCATGCTTTTGGCAATATTACTTGCCACCCGTTTCAAAAAACCCATCCCGGTGATCGCAGGCATATTCATCGCCACTATCATCAATCATGCCCTTGCCGCATGGGCGGGCAGCGCGCTTGCGGCAATCTTTATGAGCGACATCTTCGGCTATGCTGTTGCGATAGGTTTCATCCTGATGGCGGCTTGGACACTTATTCCCGACAAGGTGGACGACAATATCAAAGTGGCATCGCAACGCGGTGCATTTGTTGCGACCGCCATCGCTTTTTTCTTAGTTGAAATGGGCGACAAAACGCAGGTCGCGACGATAGCGCTGGGCGCGCAATATCATGCCGTTTGGGCGGTTGCCGCCGGGACCACCTTGGGCATGATGATCGCCAATGTGCCAGCGGTTTATCTGGGCGAGAGGCTGGTGGCGAAAATTTCGCTGCGTATGGTGCATATCATCGCCGCTGCAATGTTCCTCCTTCTGGGGATTTGGCAGTTGTGGGAGTTGTCGAGCCGCGCCTAAGCTGTTAGGCGCGCCGCAGATATTTTAGCTTCGGAACCAAAGTGACATGACAGACAGCATCAAGAAAGTCGTTCTTGCTTATTCGGGTGGTCTCGACACCAGCGTCATCCTGAAATGGCTTCAGGTAGAATATGGCTGCGAAGTCGTAACCTTCACCGCGGACTTAGGCCAAGGTGAAGAACTCGAACCTGCGCGCGCGAAGGCGGTGCTGATGGGCGTGCCCGACCATCATATTTATATTGATGATCTGCGCGAAGAATTCGTCCGCGACTTCGTCTTTCCGATGATGCGTGCCAATGCCCGCTATGAAGGCGACTATTTATTGGGCACGTCGATTGCGCGGCCGTTGATTTCGAAACGGTTGATTGAGATTGCGGCGGAAACCGGCGCTGATGCCATTGCGCACGGCGCGACGGGCAAGGGCAATGACCAAGTGCGTTTCGAGCTGTCAGCTTATGCGCTCAATCCCGATATCAAGGTTATCGCCCCTTGGCGCGAATGGGACCTGACGAGCCGCACCCGCCTGATTGAATGGGCCGAACAACATCAGATTCCTGTACCCAAGGACAAGCGCGGCGAAAGCCCGTTTTCAACCGACGCCAATTTGCTGCACACCTCGTCTGAGGGCAAAGTGCTTGAAGATCCGTGGGATGAAACGCCCGATTATGTCTATTCGCGCACGGTCAATCCCGAAGACGCGCCCGACACGCCGGAATATATCACCGTCGATTTTGAAAAAGGCGACGGTGTTGCGCTGAATGGTGAAGCCATGTCGCCTGCGACCTTGCTGGCGGCGTTGAATGAACTGGGCCGCAGACATGGCATTGGCCGGCTTGATCTGGTCGAAAACCGTTTCGTTGGTATGAAATCGCGCGGCATGTATGAAACGCCGGGCGGTGAGATTTACGCGCGTGCCCATCGCGGCATCGAAAGCATCACCTTGGACCGCGGCGCGGCGCATCTCAAAGATGAACTGATGCCGAAATATGCCGAACTGATTTACAACGGCTTCTGGTTCTCGCCAGAGCGCGAAATGTTGCAAGCCGCGATAGACCATAGCCAAGTGCATGTGTCGGGCACTGTGCGCCTGAAGCTTTACAAGGGCCTTGCAAGCGTGGTTGGACGCAAATCGCCAAACAGCCTGTATAGCGAAAAGGTTGTGACGTTCGAAGACGATGCTGGTGCTTATGATCAGAAGGATGCAGCAGGCTTTATCAAGCTGAACGCGCTGCGCTTGCGTTTGCTGGCTGGACGTAAAGGGTAAATCTGCCGGTACAGCGACGCAAAGGTTCAATTGCCTGATGAATGCTGATAGGCTCCCTTCAAAGATTAAGGAGAGTCGACATGCATGATCTGGTTATTCGGGGCGGAACCGTAGTTGATGGCACGGGCGCGGCGCGTTTTGTGGCCGATGTCGCGGTGGATGGCGGCGTGATTACCGCCGTTGGTCAAATCAGTGCATCGGGCCGCGAAGAAATTGATGCGACCGGTAAGGTCGTCGCCCCCGGATTTGTCGACATTCACACTCATTATGATGGCCAAGCGACATGGGACAGCGAAATGGCGCCCTCCAGCTGGCATGGCGTCACGACCGTGGTCATGGGCAATTGCGGCGTTGGCTTTGCCCCTGCAAAGAAAGACAAGCATGACTGGCTCATCGGCCTGATGGAGGGTGTCGAAGACATACCCGGCACGGCTCTGGCCGAAGGCATGAAGTGGGATTGGGAGAGTTTTCCTGATTATTTAGATGCGCTGGAACGCCGCCCGCGCACCATCGATATTGGCACGCAAGTTCCGCATGGCGCGTTGCGTGCCTTTGTCATGGGACAGCGCGGGGCGGATAATGAGGAGCCAACCGAAGCAGACATCGCCGAAATGGCGCGGCTGGTGGAGGAAGGCTTGCGCGCAGGGGCTTTGGGCTTTTCCACCTCACGCACGGTGTTGCATAAATCGGTTGATGGCGAACTTGTCCCCGGGACCACGGCGACCGAACCCGAACTGGTGGGTATTGGCCGCGCCATGGGTAAGGTTGGACATGGGGTGTTTGAGCTAACCACCGATTTCTTGGAAGAATGGAACGAGTTCGGCTGGATGGGTCGGTTAAGCCGCGAGACAGGGCTGCCCATCGCCTTCACCATGTTGCAGTCGCCCATCAAGCAAATGCCGTGGACCGAGCAAATGGCAGGGATGCGCAACGCCAATGACAATGGGGCCAATCTGGTCGCGGCGATTGGCCTGCGCGGTATCGGCGTCATCATGAACTGGCGCGGCACGGTGCACCCATTTATGCGCAAGCCAAGCTGGCAGAAAATTGCAGGACTGTCATGGGATGAACAGAAGGCAAAACTGTCCGACCCGGCGTTCAAGGCTATGATGCTCGCGGAGGACAATTTGCCGCCGCCGTCGGTTGATATGGCCCCATTCTTCATGCTGGTTACCGCCGCTTGGGCCATGCAATTCCCGCTGGGCGATGGTTTTAGCTATGAACCCACACGCGAAGAAAGCATCTTTGGCTTTGCACAGGCTGCAGGCAAAGAAAGCGCCGAATATGCCTATGACCAGTTGATGGCCGACGACGGGAACGGCATGATTTACCTGCCGATATTGAACTATATGGATGGCAATTTGGATTTCACCAAAGAACTGCTCCAGCGTGACGATATCGTCGCATCGCTGTCCGACGGCGGCGCACATTGCGGGACAATTTGCGACGCGGCGTCGCCGACATTCCTGCTGTGCTATTGGGCGCGCGACCGTAAAGCCGGAACAATACCGCTCGAGCTGGCCGTCAAGCGGCAATGCCACGACACCGCGCGGCTATATGGGCTGAATGATCGCGGCGTGCTGAAGCCCGGCTATCTTGCGGACATCAACGTGATCGACTTTGACACGCTGAACTTGCAAAAACCGTGGTTGGCTTTTGATTTGCCTGCTGGCGGTAAGCGCTTGCTGCAAAAGGCGACAGGTTATGTCGCGACGATAAAATCGGGTGTGGTAACATTCCGTAATGGTACCATGACCGGCGCGTTGCCGGGCATCGTAGTGCGCGGCCCGCAGAGCATCGATATGGCGGAAGCGGCGGAATAACCCCTTGAGGGGATTGTGACGCTGCAAATATTAAGACCCTGAAACGAGTTCAGGGTGACGATTAGGGGATTAGGGGCAGTTCTGCCCGCCACGTCATGCCGCCCACCCGCAACGTCATGCTGAACTCGTTTCAGCATCTTAGTAAACGCCCGTTGTGTCGAGCCAAGTCGAGAAACCCCTCTCAGCGTCCTCTGCGTGAGTCCATTTTTTGCACGCAGAGGCGCAGAGGACGAAGAGTGTGATGATGGCGGAAGCGGCGGAGTGACGGCAGGCGGAAAGTAAGACCCTGAAACGAGTTCAGGGTGACGGCGAACGGAAACAGCCGTTCTCCGCAAAGTCATGCTGTCCAGCTGCCGCGTCATGCTGAACGTGTTTCAGCATCTTAATTTTTAACGGTCAGTCCAATTACACCCGCATCGGCATCAGAACATACAACGCCGCTGACTTGTCATTCTCACGGATTAAGGTTGGTGCGCTGGCGTCGGCCAAGTGCAGCTCAACCACATCGCCTTCGATTTCACCCAATATGTCCATCAAATAGCGGGCGTTGAAGCCGATTTCGAAACCATCGCTGCTATATTGGCCGGAGACTTCTTCCGCCGCCGTGCCGTTTTCGGGGCTGGTGACAGACAAGGTGATTTTGTCCTGATCCAGTGCCATTTTGACGGCGCGGGTTTTTTCTGTGGCGATGGTCGCGACGCGGTCGACGCCTTGTGAAAATGCCTTGGGGTCGATGCGCAGCAATTTGTCATTCGCGGTTGGAATGACGCGGCTATAATCGGGGAAGGTGCCGTCGATCAGCTTTGATGTCAGGATGACGCTATCAAAGGTGAAGCGGATTTTGCTGGCCGACAGGTCGATCTGGATGACATTGTCGCCGCTTTCGTCGAGCAGCTTGCGGATTTCGGCAACGCATTTGCGTGGCACGATGATGTCGGGCATATTTTCTGCGCCAGCAGGGCGGGGCAGGGTCACGCGCGCCAAACGGTGGCCATCGGTCGCTGCGGCTTTCAAAACGGGCTCCGCATCGTCGGTGACGTGCAGGAAAATCCCGTTGAGATAATAACGTGTTTCTTCGGTCGAAATCGCAAAGCGCGTTTTATCGATGATCTGGATCAGCGAACTTGCAGGGATTTCAAACGATGTTGGCAAGTCACCTTCGGCAATTGTCGGGAAATCCTCACGTGGAAGTGTCGCGAGCGAGAAACGGGCGCGGCCAGCGTTGACGGCCATGCGACCATCGGCGGCATGCAATTGCACTTGCGAACCATCGGGCAATTTGCGCGCGATTTCGAACAAGGTGTGCGCGGAAACCGTGGTTGCGCCGGGGGTTTCGACATCAGCGGCAAAGGTTTCAACGACCTGCAAATCAAGGTCGGTGGCGGTCAGCTTGATCTTGCCGCCTTCGCTTGCTTCGATAAGGACATTGGACAATATGGGTATGGTGTTGCGCCGCTCCACTACGGACTGGACGTGGCTCAGGCTTTTCAGCAGGGTCGCGCGTTCGATCGTGGCTCTCATTCAAATTCCCCTTGTCTGGCCGGATCGTCTGCAAACCAGCCAAGAAACTCTATTTCTATACATAATCTTCCATAACCGCTTTGACCGTTAGGGCAAGCCGATAGCTTTTGCCTCTATCAATATCCTGTGGAATAAGGGCGATATGGACATTTCAACAAACAATCGACGGCTTTTCATCGCGCGGCATGGGGAGACAGTGTTTAACAAAGTGGCACGGATGCAAGGCCAGGCCGAATTGCATACGCCGCTGACGTGGGAGGGGTGCATTCAGGCGCGCGATATGGGCCGTGCGTTGGCGGAATATCTGGGGGCGGATACAAGGCCGCAGCTTTGGTCATCCACCGCAGGCCGCGCGCTGCAAACGCTTGCGTTGATTGCGGAGGAAATTGACGCGGATTGGCACGAGACCAACCGCGACGACCGTTTGCTTGAAATCGACGTCGGACGTTGGTCAAGCCGGACCTATGCTGAAATATCTGCTGAAATCGGCCCCATAGTTGATATCGAGCATAAATTGTTTTCGGTTCGGCCCGAGGGCGGTGAATATTATGAAGATGTGGCGCAGCGTCTGTCGCACTGGCTTGGCGCATTGCCCTTTGATCAGGATATGCTGATTATCTGCCACGGCATGACCGCGCGGGTGCTGCGCGGGTTGCTGCTTGGGATCGAACCGATGGCGCAGTTCGGCGCGCCGATCGCACCCAGCCTGGCACAAGGGAGCATGGTCATGATCCGCGACGGTGTCGAAGCTTTGGTCATCGATGGCAGCGGGCAGGGCGAGCGCGCGTGAAATAGCCGCAGAGCGTATTGTCGATACAGATAATTTTCATGGCGCGCTTAGTGCCATTGCCGCTGCTGCCTTGAGGTACATTCAAATTTAAAATCGCGTTAAAGCCGAATTGACTCACTGGAACGGCGCAGGTCTGTTACAAATTATAACAGTTGATGTTTGTTCGATAACAAATTGCGCCTGGGTACGGCTCTCGCCCCGAGGGTCTCCAGTTTACAACGGCTCTATGCCATGGAAAAACCGCTGACCCGTTTGCCCGAGCATGCCGACAATATGTCGGTCGCATTGATATCGTCCTCCTTTTCACCGCTTATTTTGTTGCGGGAGGATCTGACCATTATCGCGGCGAGTAAATTCTTTTGCGCTGCTTTTGATCTCGATTGCGCGGGCGTTACGGGCAAAAAGCTCGCCGACTTGGGTGGGGGCGAATGGAATGTGCGGCAGCTCAACGCGCTGTTGCAAGCCACGATCTCGGGCAAAGCTGCAATTGATATTTATGAAATGGATTTGGTTCGCCCTGAAAAGGACACGCTGCGGCTTTTGATAAACGCCCATACGCTCGATTATTTTGAAGCGGAGAGCATTCGTGTCGTGCTCGCCATTACCGATGTCACATCGCAGCGCTTGGCCGATAAAGCGCGCGACGATCTTGTCCGCGAAAAACAGCTGTTGCTGAACGAAATCCAGCACCGCGTTGCAAATAGTCTGCAGATTATCGCGAGCGTCCTGCTGCAAAGCGCCCGAAAGGTGCAGTCGAACGAGACGCGGGAGCATTTGCGCGACGCCCATAACCGCGTGATGTCCATCGCAATGCTGCAAAAGCACTTGTCGTCGACAGCCGTCGATAATGTCGGCCTCAAAAATTACTTTGCGGATTTGTGCAATAGCATCGGCGCATCGATGATCGGTGACCCCGGGCGCGTAAAGCTCTCCACGCAATGCGATGACAGCGCGGTTGACCCAGATACGTCGGTCAGCCTTGGCTTGATTGTCACCGAATTGGTCATCAATTCGTTAAAACATGCCTTTCCGGGCCGGAACCAGCCCGGGTCGATTAAGGTAGGCTTCAGTTCGGTTGGCAAGGCATGGACGCTCATCGTTGCAGATGACGGCGTCGGCATGCCCCAGGATGAAGAAGACCGTAAGCCCGGGCTAGGCACAGGTATTGTCGAGGCATTGGCAAGCCAATTGGGTGCAGTTGTCATGATTTCGGATGCGGCACCGGGAACAAAGGTTTCGGTGGTCCGTACCGCCTAAGCCGCAACGCTGGCTTTTCGCGCACAACATAATTATAGTCGCGGCTATCATGCAGATTCCAGGCCATATCGACCCCGTTGTCACGCCGCGCGCGATTACCCCACGCAGCGATGGACGCATTGACCTCATGGGGTTGAGCCATCTCCAAATTCGGCAGCTATTTGAAGAATCGCAGTTGGACGAAAAAGCGGCGAAGCTGCGTTCCAAGCAGGTTTTCCATTGGATTTACCACCGCGGCGTCACCGATTTTGAGGCGATGACCGATATTGCCAAGACGATGCGGCCATGGCTTGCCGATCGCTTTGTCATTGGCAGGCCAGAAGTGGTCGAGGCGCAGGTGTCGACAGACGGCACGCGCAAATGGCTTTTGCGCACGGACGATGCGCAGGATTATGAGATGGTGTTCATCCCCGATGCCGATCGCGGAACTTTGTGTATTTCAAGCCAAGTTGGTTGCACGCTGAATTGCCGGTTCTGTCATACCGGCACAATGCGGCTGGTGCGCAATCTGACGCCGGGCGAAATCGTCGGTCAGGTCATGCTGGCACGTGATGCGTTGGGCGAATGGCCAAAGGGCAATATGGCCTTTGCATCGGCGGAGGAAGATGATGACGACGATGTCGGCCATTACACCGCCGATGGCCGCATGCTGACCAACATTGTCCTCATGGGCATGGGGGAGCCGCTCTATAACTTCGACAATGTCCGCGACGCGATCAAGATCGTTATGCACGGCGACGGCCTTGGTCTTTCGCGTCGCCGTATCACGCTGTCTACGTCGGGTGTTGTGCCGATGATGGCGCGCGCAGGCGAAGAGATTAACGTCAATCTGGCGGTATCGCTGCACGCAGTGGTCAAAGAGGTGCGTGACGAACTGGTACCCTTGAACCGCAAATATGGCATTGATGAATTGCTCCGCGCTTGCGCCGAATATCCCGGTATCAGCAACGCGCGGCGGATTACGTTTGAATATGTGATGCTGAAGGACAAGAATGACAGCGACGAAGATGCGCGCCAACTGGTCAGCCTCATCCGGCAGTATAAACTGCCCGCCAAGGTCAATCTAATCCCCTTCAATCCATGGCCCGGCGCAGACTATGCATGTTCTGACCCCGAACGGATTAAGCGTTTTTCCAGCATTATTTTTGAAGCTGGCATCAGCGCGCCCATCCGCACACCACGTGGCCGCGACATCATGGCGGCATGTGGGCAGCTAAAATCCTCCAGCGAGAAGAAAAGCCGCGCTGAGCTTGACCGCCTCGCCGAAGAAAAACAGGCGGCTTTGGGTTAAGGCATGAGCTTACAAAGCGGACAAGACACGCATGGCGGCGTATTTGCACGGCACAATCGCCTGCCTTTTGCGATTGATGTGGCCACGGGCTTGTTATTCTACGTCATAGCCAAAATGACCGATTTACAGACGGCCGCCTTGGTTGGTGTTGCCGTTGGCTTTGGCCTTGTGACGTTCCAACGCATCACAAAAATCGACGTCACGGGCGGCCTCGCTTTGTTTGGCATCCTCATGCTTTGCATATCGGCGGGCCTTGCAGTCTGGTTGAATGATGACGAATGGATCAAGCAGCGCGGTACGATTACGGGCCTGATTGCGGCCAGCTTCTTCATCATCGATGGTGCGCGGGGAGGGCCGTATATCGGCAAAGGCTTGGCACGCTATATGCCCTATTCGGATATCCATGCAGGCCGCTTTGCCATAGTCATGGGCGTCATCGGTCTTATCATGGCGGCGTTGAATTATGGCGCTGCAAAGTTGCTGACCACGGACAATTGGCTGTTCTACAAAACCTTCGTCGATAATTTTATCGTTATTGGCCTTGTCCTGCTTGCCATGCGCTATGCCCGGACAAAGCCGGCCGTTTAAGCGAAAATCGCGACCGATTGCATACCCGTTAGCACTGCTTCGCCGCTGCTGTTCCAGACCGTCATATATTGGCCGCTAGCGCCGTTGGCGGCGTGGTGGGTTTCGCTCGATAAATACCACCAGCCATTTTCGGTGGTTGGCGCGTCGGTCAGCATATTGATCTGCCAGTTCATGGAGCTCACCATGCCCTTTTCGGTCATCAGCCCCATGGCCGACGGCGGCAGGGCGTCCCCGATACAGATAAGCTCCGCAATATGGTCCAACCCTTGATGCTCGGTCAGCCGATGCCAGCTTGCCAGCCGATTGGTCGCCATGCCCAGCTCCAGCCTTTTGTCTGGATATTGCATATGGCCAGTGAAAAACTCTGGCGGGCCGCTGCGCACAACATCGTCGGTTGGAATAAGCGGGAAATCTGGAGCCGGGATATTCACATAATCCAAATGGCTTTGCCTACGGTTCATGAAAATGAAATTGCATGTTAACCCGACACCATCTGCGCCAGATATTTCGGCTTGGATGAAGGCGGTGTTCTTGCCGCGCCGCAGGATATGTGCGCTGACCTCTATTTCGCCTGCCAGAGGCCCGACAAAAGCAATCTGGGCCGATTGTAGGGGCGGAAGGTCGTCCGCTGCCAACTTGGCTGCCTGATAGGCCAGAACGGAGCTCATGCCGCCATAGCAGGTGCGTCCCTGATGCCAGCTTGGCGGGATGGAGATAGTGTGAGTCGTGGCGCCGGGTGAAAACTGGGCGAGAAGAGATGCGAGATTCATGCCCTTTGGCTTAGCGATGGAAAATCAATGCCGCAAGCCGCGGACGAAAACTGGCTTGCGTCGGAATGCGTTGCGTGTTGAACCTTGTGATATCGCCAAAGGGAGACATCCGATTTATAACTGGATCGACGATCTGCTGCAGCATGGAAAAGCTATCGCGCCGGACACAATATCGGCAAGACTTGCCAGCTGGATATTGCGCGTCGCAGTTGCAGAGGGCGCGAACAGGCGAGAGCTTATCTCCGTTATGGGCCTTGATGAAACAAAGCTTCGCAATCCCTTAAGCCGGATTTCCGGGCAAATCGCGTTGCGTCTTTTGACAACATTGCAGACCATTTTTAACGATCCAGCGGTGCACCTGCGGCTTGGCGGCAAGCCTGTGACGCAGAACTTTTCCGACTTCGGCTATGCCACGCGTTTTGAACGCGATCTTGCCTGCGTGATTCGGGCGTATGTGCTGATTCAACCACTGCTGCAGAATATGGTGCGGACGAACTTCCACGCGGATGGTAAGCCACCATTTTTTACATGGGATTACGCACCCGAGCTTGCGCAGAGCTACGCCAGTTTCGTCGAGTTTTCTGTCATGAACTTCGCGCGTTTGTCGCGGCAGGTGCTGAATGAACCACCTCTGCTGAAGGCTGTGCATTTTCAGCATCAGCCCCAGTTTGGTACAGCTATTTACGACGCTGCTTTTGATTGTCCGGTAGAATTCGGAATGCCGCAAACGCGCCTGGAAATCGCTGGGCGTCAGGTGTTTCGTCCATCGCCGTTCGCGCAACAGGCGCTGCTTGATGCAGAGTCTGATCGCTATGCGCTTCCAGTCAAGTGGATGCTTGCAGGCAAAACCCAATTGGCCTTTAGCTATTTCTATCTCACAAGTGAGTTAGACAAGTCACCGCCGACATTGGAGCGAATGGCCGCATCCTTTGGCATGAGCGAACGGACATTGCGGCGTAAATTGGTCGATGAGGGCATGTCCTTCCGTGACTTGCTTGATTTGGTGCGCAAGGACTTGTGCAGGCTGTACTTCATGGAAGGCACGCGCTCCTTGGGTGAGGTCGCGCTGCTGCTGGGCTATGGTGATCTGAGCGCATTTACCCGGGCGTATAAAAACTGGACCGGAACGCCGCCAAGCCGAGGTTAAGCCGCCGCTATTGTCGCGGTTAAAGGCAAAACGGTAATGCATGAAGACATCGCAAAGGAACATATGGTGGGCGTAGCAAGGATTGAACTTGCGACCCCTGCGATGTCAACACAGTGCTCTACCACTGAGCTATACGCCCACTCTGCGGCAGCCTCTAGCTGGGCTTGCCCTATCATTCAAGCCTATTTCAGTTCACCGAAACTTTCCTTTGCAAACAAGCGTTCGACTTCGAGAATAAGACCCTTGAGATGGAAGGGTTTGGACGGGAAGTTGGCGCTTGGCCTGTTCAGCTTTTTATTTTTTCCCATTTTGCGGAGTATCTGCCAATTATGTCGCGGGTAAGTTAAGGGGAAGCATGGCATCGACGGAGTTAAATGGATTCGCAAAATGGGGTACGGAAACACCCTCTGTGCCTGTACTGCTGTCCGTGCCGCATGCTGGGCGTGATTATCCATCGGCGCTGTTGGATGCATTAAGGCTACCGCCTGCCGTGCTACTGCGGCTTGAGGACAGATATGCCGACATATTGACGCGGCGCTGTGTCGCGTTGGGCTACCCTGTCATTATGGCGCACCGTGCGCGGGCGTGGATTGATTTGAACCGCGACGAGCAGGATATTGACGCAGAAATGGTGCAAGGGGCGCTGCGCAGTGATTATCCGCCGCCAGGGGTCAAGCAACGCGGCGGTCTTGGCCTTATTCCCCGAAGATTGTCGGGCGAGGGTGAATTGTGGAAACGGCAACTTACTTTGGATGATGTGCAGCACCGCATATTGTCGTTCCACCGACCTTATCACGAAGCCGTCGCCGATGTGCTCGAACAGATGCGGCAGCGGTTTGGCGTAGCCATATTGCTTGATCTGCACAGCATGCCGCCGATCCGTGGCGCAACGTCTGGACCAGCACCTCAATTTGTCATTGGTGACCGTTTCGGCAAAAGTGCAGCGTCGCGATATGCCGAATTGTTAATGGCGCGGTTGCAAGCCCATGGGTTTAGTGCCGCGCTTAACCATCCTTATGCCGGCGCGTTTATTCTCCGTCGCCATGCGCGGCCACGTGCAAACATTCATGCCATTCAGCTGGAAGTAGACCGTTCTTTATATCTCGACCCCGATTTGCGCCATCCCGGGGCTGGTTTTGACCGCATGAACAGCATGATTGCTGCTTTGGTGTCGGCGCTTGCCGACGAAGCTTTGGGTTCCGCTACCCTGATTGCTGCGGAATGATGAAAAAAACCACCCCGGATCGTTCCGGGGTGGCCTAGGTTCAGGGAGTTGATGCCCTCACAGACATCGGTGGACGGAAACGGGAGGGGATGATTCCGTCCATGCTTAAGGATGGGGTGTTGGCATTACGGTTTCAAGACTCATGTCGAAAACAAACGCAGTTTGCCGACCAGCCGCCCGATGGTTGCGGGGAATTGTGCGTTAACCGTCGCTGCAACCGCGTCGGGGCCACAGAATGTAGAAAAGAATCGCGCGGTGCGCCCTGCCGTCACGTCCCCAAATCGGTCAGTGACGGCATGAAGCATTCACGGCTTAGGTCGAAGGCAGTTCCGTCACTTGCGGTACCTTACCTTGCGCGACTTGCACTGCAAAGATTTCCCGCATTAACTGCAAAGAGAATAAATGTGCATGGATCAGCGCAAGAATACCGTTTTGGTTCAACTTGCGAACAGTATCGCCCCGAAGCTCGCGCAATTTATTTTCATCGACCATCTTAAAGCCACGATAGATGAAGGGTTGCTCCTGACCTTCTTGCTGAATGGATACTTCACCATCCATGAGAAGGTCGAGCTTTTTGATTTCTTCAACAAAGGCGTGTGTTTGCGCGCCAGCATTTTCAAAGTCTTCGCAGAACTTCAAAATCGCGTTGGTGTTCTCGCTCGGCTTGCCGTCTTCAAACAAAGGCAGTCCTTCGTCAAATTCGCCAACCGCACCGGATGTTGGGTCAAAGCACAATGACAGTTCGTCAGTGTCCGGACGCAGTTTCGCCAGCAGGAAGGGATAGCGGCGGACATAGGCAGGGATGTATACGGGGCGTTCAAAATGCCCTTCGTCATTCATGAAGGTGTTCACGCCTTCATTCATGCCCATCAAGACGAGCGGTACGGGGTTGTCCGATGCGGAGAAGATGATGGGATAGGTGCGCGACGCCGGCACAAATTCTTCGATCGTCAACGGAATGGCATGTTGACCCTCAAGAAACTTAGCGTTTTCGAGCATGCGTGACTTCCACGTTGCATGATCGTTGCTGCTCAACGGCAATAGGTCGTTGTACAAAAGCGGGAGGTTGGCGGCTTGGGGCGCGGTGGCCATATGTAACTCCATCGTTGAATTATAATAAAGAAATTTTGAAGGCGCCGTTTAAGCGGATAGCCATGTTTACGCAAGCGGAACAAGCTTGCCGGGGTTCATAATTCCCAGCGGATCGAACGCATTTTTAATGGCACGCAATGCGGCAAGCCGCGCGGGTTCTGCCAAACGTTCGAACTCGTCGATTTTGGCATGTCCAATGCCATGTTCTGCGGAAAGCGACCCGCCATAAGCGCGCACGCGATCGTAGACATGCGACGTGATTGCTTTGCCATCGCCTGCGTACCAAGAGGCGATATCGACGCCATCGGGGGCCTTGACATGAAAATGGATATTGCCGTCGCCCAAATGCCCAAAGGCAAGCGTTTTGGTGCCAGGATAGGTGCTTTCAATCACTGGCGCTTCATCCTCAATGAAACGGGCCATCGCCGACACGGGAACGCTGATATCATGTTGAAGCGCAGGCCCCGCCGCGCGCTCAGCCTCTGCAATCGAATCGCGAATTTTCCAGAATGCTTCGGCTTGCGCATCGCTGCTCGCAATGGTTGCATTGCCGAGTAGATTTTCATGCATGGCCTTTTCCAAGAGGTGCGTGGCCAGCTCGCTGGGGGGCATCTGCCCTGGATCATCCTGCACAAATTCCATCAGCGCGTGCCAGCGATGCGAAGTATCCAAGGGCGGCCGGGTTCCGGCGATGTGGGTCGTCACGGCATTCAGCGCGCGCTGCGGCAGAATTTCAAACCCTTCCAAGCGTTCCCGGCCATGCCGTTGCATGAACAATAGCAAGTCATATGCTTGGGCGGGGCTGTCAACACCGGCCCATACGACGCAGCGATCTATCAGGGCAGGGACTGTGTGTAAGACGGCCTTGGTAACGATACCAATCGTCCCCTCTGCGCCGATCAGCAGTTGTTTCAGATCATAACCACGATTGTCTTTTTTCAACGGTGCCATAGCATCGTAAATGGATCCATCGGGCAAGACCGCCTCAAGGCCAGCCACCAGCATCCGCATCGTGCCGTGGCGGAGTACTTGCGTTCCGCCTGCATTAGTTGAAATCAACCCGCCGACGGTCGCGGATCCCTTTCCACCCAAGGTCAGCGGAAAACGGCGTCCAACCACCGCTGCTGCCTCGTGCAAATTCTGCAGAATAACCCCCGCATCACAGCATATCAGGCCATCTTCCGCTTCCATCACGGCTAGGTTGTTCATGCGCCGCAAAGAAAGGATCATCTGCTGACCGCTCTTATCCGGCGTTGCGCCAGCGACCATCCCGCTATTGCCGCCTTGCGGAACCAGAGAAATGCGGTGCTTAGCCGCGAGCTTCACCACGGCTGCAACTTCGTGCGTATTGGCTGGCGAAAGCAGGGCAGGCGCGGCGCCAGTAAATCGGCCGCGCCAGTCGGTTAGCCAAGGCGCAATCACGTCGGTTTCGTCCGAATAGCCCTTCGGTCCCAATATGGCGCGAAATTCGGATAAAATCTTTACATCTGGCACAGTATTTTCCATTGTCCGCAACGGCCCTGGCTTGCAATTCATGATAGGTTCAACCTTATCGAGTAAAGCGACCCGAAGTTCAACGTTATACCGGAATGTTTCTTGCGCGCACTATTGGTAATCATCCTTTTTGGGGTCGCAGGCACAACATTGTCGCACAAGGCTTTGGCGCACTTTAAGGTCGCTGCGATTGATCGTCCGTTCATGCCCTTGCTGGGGTTGCAGACCGACTTTCATCAGGTGCGCATTGACCAACGTGTTATCGTTAGATTTCCTGCCCCAGATTCCATGCCAGCAACGGTGGGTGCGCAACGACAGTCCGTTGGCAAGATAAGGTATAAGGAAAAAAAGATTGGCAAATGCTTGTTGGTCAACAAGCTTGGTGGATCGCGGCCTGGTCCTGACCGCAGTCTGGATTTAGTGACGCGGGACGGCATTCTCATTCGTGCGTATCTAGGGGACGGCTGCCTCGCCCGCGAATTCTACGCTGGCGCTTATATGGAACGGTCATATGACGGCAAATTATGCGTCAATCGCGATCTTTTGCATGCCCGCACTGGGGCCAAATGCGATATCGACAAATTCAGGTTGCTGATCCCGCGTTAGCGCCCGTTCCATCGGGCATGCATCTTGACATTTGTTGCGGTAGCGACCAATGCCCACCCTCGTCCCCATGAATTTGTCTCTGGTGGCGCGGCGCCATTTTTTCCGGAACATTATATGCGTTTTGCCGATATCGGCCTGTCTGACGAGTTGTTGAGAGCTTTGAGTGAGGCTGGCTATGACTCGCCGACCCCAATTCAGGCAGCAGCTATTCCGCAAGTCCAAATGATGCGCGATATCATCGCCATCGCGCAAACAGGGACGGGCAAGACGGCAAGTTTCGTTCTCCCGATGATTGACGTGCTCGCCAATGGCCGCGCGCGCGCGCGGATGCCGCGCAGCTTGATATTGGAGCCAACACGCGAACTGGCAGCGCAAGTTGCAGAGAATTTTGAAAAATACGGCAAATATCATAAGCTGTCGATGGCGCTTCTGATTGGTGGCGTGCAAATGGGGGATCAGGTCAAGGCGCTTGAAAAGGGCGTTGACGTTTTGATTGCTACCCCCGGCCGGTTGATGGACCTGTTTGAACGCGGCAAGATTTTGCTGACTGGTTGCGAAATGCTCGTCATCGACGAGGCGGACCGTATGCTCGATATGGGCTTTATTCCCGATATTGAGCATATCTGCACAAAATTGCCTACAACGCGCCAGACTTTGTTGTTTTCGGCCACGATGCCGCCGCCTATCAAAAAATTGGCGGACAAGTTTTTGTCCAATCCCAAATATATTGAAGTTGCCCGTCCCGCGACCGCCAACGTCAACATCGAACAGTTTTTGGTCAACGTAACCCAGATGAAAAAGCGCGATGTTTTGCGCGACCTTCTGCGTACGGAAACAGTGTCGAACGCGATCATCTTCTGCAACCGCAAGACGACGGTGCGCGAATTAAACACCAGCCTTCAACGCCACGGCTTTCGTTCCGGCGAAATCCATGGTGACATCGACCAAGCGTCGCGCCAGAAGCAATTGGAAGCGTTTAAAAATGGCGACATTGAACTGCTCGTGGCATCCGATGTCGCGGCACGCGGGCTTGATGTAAAGGGCGTCAGCCATGTGTTCAACTTTGACGCGCCATGGCATCCCGATGACTATGTCCACCGTATTGGCCGTACGGGCCGTGCTGGCGCCAAGGGCAAGGCATTTACATTTGTCACAAAGGCCGACGAAGAAGCGATTGAAAGCATTGAAAAGCTGATCGGCAACAAGATTGCGCGTTTGGGCAAAATCGAAGCGCCTGCCGAGGGTGAAGAACGTGCGCCGGCAAAGCGGGGGCGTCGAACACCTTCGGCTAAGGCCAAGGAAGCTCGGTCTGACACGCCTGAGGCAGCAGCCAAAGTGCCAGAGCCAGTGCGTGAGAAAGCGGCTGCCAAGCCATCACGTGAGAAGTCAGCGCCTAAGGCTGACGTCGCTAAGCCCGATCAGTCGAACGGGGCAGCAGCAGGTGATGATGGCTGGAATGGGCCAATGCCCGGTTTTTTGAGCGTGGGTTTCGGCAGTTAAGCAACGCTTGCGGCGCGATTGATCGGTCAATTTCAAAATTGCTTGTTCTTCGTCATCCTGAACTTGTTTCAGGATAGCAGGCTAGGTTGATGCGTTATCCTGAAACAAGTTCAGGATGACGAAGGCTGCGCGCTGATGCTATTTGCAGTCATCGAGCTAAATCCGATTTCACTGTCTCTTCATCCAATAAAAAAAGGCCCGCATCGCTGCGAGCCCTTTTCCATTTAGCTGAGCTAAGTTCTTAAAACTTGCCGCGCAATGTGATGCCATAGGTCCGCGGTTCGGCAAGGAACTGCGAGAAGATCTGGCGACCACCGGGATATTGTGGATCCACAAATGGTGCCGAGCTTTGACCCGCCTGGAATGGCGAGTTGAAGGCGACCTGTGCATAATCCTGATTGAAGATATTCTGACCCCAAAGCTCAATACCCCAAGCTTCATCAGGTCCGCGCAGACCAATACGCGCGTTGAATACGGCGAAACCGTCTTGCTCCTTCTGCGGGAACAAGTCGGAACCCGTGTTGTAATCGCTGGTCATACGACCATCGATGTAAACAAGGCCGCTCATACCATTGCTGCCAATATCCGGCGTCCATGTGACGCTTGAGGTGGCAACGATTTCAGGAGCGTTCGACAGATTGTCGCCTGGCAATTTGCGCAGCGCAGAATCGAGAGGTGCGCCGTTCTTTGTGCCGATCAGATCGTCCCGATAGGTGGTCTTGGCATAAGTCAGACCAGCCGCCATGCGGAAGTTACGTGCTGGCGTCAGCGATGCTTCAAGCTCAAGACCTTGCGTGCGAACACCATAAGTGATGTCGCCCTTGGCGCAGCTTCCAGTCGCATTCGGGGTAGCATTGAAGTTGGTGCCAGCAGCGGAAAGATTCTGATCTGTATCCGCATTCGGTCCGCCAACGAGGTTATCACAACCATTGACGTTCTGAACGAGGAACACGGTACCGTTAAAGGTATTCAACTGGAAGCTGCTGAAGTCCGAACGGAAAGCCGAAACGCTCAGGCCAAATGGACCATTTGAGAATTTCGCACCCAGTTCATAGCTGTCCACCAATTCGGGATCGAACTGGAGATTGCCGACCAAAGCCTGCGCACCGCCAACCGAAGCAAAGGTTGGAACTGGCGATTTCAGCGCCGAGCGGTCAAGGTTGAAGCCGCCTGCTTTATATCCGCGTGCAAAGCTACCGTAGACCAAGAGATCATCAACTGGCTTCCACGAAAGGATGGCCGTTCCGGTGATTTGATCTTCATTGCGGTCATCACGGATCGACACGCCGTTGAGTTCAGCGGTCGAGTTGCCCTGACAGGAAAGGCCGATGATTGCGCCAGCAGTTGCAGCCGCGGGAGTCGTCAACAGCGACGCCAAAGCCGCTTGGTTTGCTGTACAAATCGTGTTGTCGTTGCCGAAGGTCGCGTCGAACTTTTTCTTGTCCTTCGTGTAGCGAAGGCCAAGCGTCAGATCGACAGTGTCGGTGACGTGCACGATGTTGTGCGTGAACAGCGCCCAGTTCGTTCCATTCTGGAAATAACGATCGTTGGTCGAACCAACATTGTTCATAGTGTCGAGACGGTCAAATGCGGACATGATGAGTGGCCCCGCAGCGCCCAATGCACCCGAAACGGTTGGACGCAATGCCGGCGTGATGCAGCTTTGCGCAGCAGGGTTGTATGCAAATGCCAAGCCGCCGCCGGATATAACGCGGCAATTTGCAAAGCGGCCATATTGATTACCGAAGCGCAGATTGTCACGAACGGTCAGCTTTTCATTGGCAAAGAAGCCGCCGACGAGCCAATCCAGCTTTCCGTCAAATGCTTCACCCTGCAGACGCATTTCCTGCGTGAAGGTGTGGAACTGACGATAGGCATCGTCGCTTGGTGCGCGATACAATATGTCGACCTCACCATAATCGGTGTCGGACGCCTGACCGGAGCGATACTGGCGGTAAGCCGTAATCGAGGTCAAAGTTGCACCGCCAAAGTCATAGTCCACCTGACCGGAGAAACCGTAATCTTTGGTTTCACCGCTGAATAAGCGGTTCGGGCTAACCGAAACATTGCGACCAAAGCCTTGGTTGAATGCAGCCATTGGCTGACCCAAGTCGCGCAATACATTGATGATGTTGTTAGATGTCGCTGTTGAAGCCACGCCGGTCGTGCTTGGTGTGTTCAGGTCGCCAATGAATTGATTGACGGTCCGATCAACATAGGTTGCCGCGCAGCATTCTTCCTTGCGGAACGTATAGTCCGCAATCAAACGGACGGACAATGCGTCTGTGGGTTCGAACAGCAACTGACCACGCAGGAAGTAACGGTCACGATTATTGATATCGCGGCCATTTTGGTCATCGCGGTAGAAGCCGTCGCGTTTGACGTACACGCCATCAACACGGAATGCCAATTGCTCCGAAATCGGGCCAGTGACGCTGCCCGCAGCGCGTATGAAATCATAATTGCCGTATGTCAGCTCGCCAGTGCCGCCAAAAGTGAAGCTTGGCTTTTTCGAATAAATGCTGATGAGGCCAGCTGACGAGTTGCGTCCACCCAGCGTGCCCTGGGGGCCACGTTGCACTTCGACGCGGTCAATCTCGCCGAGTTCGTTCAGGCCAATGCCCGAACGCGAACGGTACACGCCGTCGATGAACACAGGAACCGAGCTTTCAAGACCGGGGTTATCGCCCACGGTCCCAATGCCGCGAATACGGGCCGAGCCATTGGCTTCTGATCCGGTAGAGGACACGAGCAAAGATGGGGCAACTTGGTTAAGCTGACGAATGTCGTTCGCACCGCTGTTTTGCAGTGTTTCGGCGTTAACGGCAGAAATGGCGACAGGAACGTCGGAAAGCAATTGGCTACGACCCTGCGCCGTCACGACGATTTCTGCGTCGGCAGAGTCTTCGCCTTGAGGTGCTTCTTGCGCAAATGCCATGCCGGGCACGCCAAGTGCGAGGCAGGCGGCCGACAACTTCAATGCACGGCTAAAAGATTTGTCACGTCGCAACATTTATTCTCTCCTATTTGACACAATGTTGACATTCTAATGCGTGTGCAGATGAATGTCATCGGCCTAGAGTGCTGCAATCTCTTTAAATTATACGGTGCGTCAATATTGCAACAATTGGATAACCACGCGGGCGCAAGGCGTGCCACCTCAGCCCGCGGTTAAGCGTTTTTGTTGCAGATATTATTGCGCAGCATTTTGCGTTAGAGTTTAACCAACATCTTGCCAGTGTTCTCGCCACTGAAAAGTCCGATGAAAGCTTCCGGTGCTTTTTCTAGGCCGTCCTTCACAGTCTCGCGGCCTTTGACGGCGCCCGATTGAATGAGGGCAGCCATGTCCGCATTGAACTCTGGCACTTGGGCGTAAAAATCAGGGTAGAGGAAGCCTTTAATCATGATCCTTTTGCCAATGATCATGGGCAGATACTGCATCGGTTGTGCCTTAAAGTCATTATAGACGTCAATCATGCCGCAAATGGCAAAGCGCGCCCATTCCTTTGACATTGCCAGCGCCGCATCAAAATGTTCGCCGCCAACATTGTCGAAATACACATCGATACCGGTCTCGTTTATGTCCTTCAGCGCCGTCATCAATTGCGGCAGTACCTTGCCGGATTTATAATCAATTACGGCATCGGCACCGATCTCTTTGACCCAAGCGCATTTGTCTGCGCCGCCGGCCGAGCCAATGACTTTCATGCCCTTCGCCTTGGCAATCTGGGTAACAGTTGAACCTACAGCACCTGCCGCCGCCGAGACAAAGATCACTTCGCCAGCCTTCGCTTCAGCCACCTTGAGCAGACCGAACCATGCGGTGCCGCCGGGCATGCCGATGATGCTGAGCCAATGTTGGTCCGGCACGCCCAAATCGGGCAGCTTTACAGGCGGCATTCCGGCAGGAGGCGTATGGCCACCGCCAAAGACAACCGTGTCGCGCCAGCCAGCCATGTGCAGCACCTTTGTGCCAACAGGAAACTCGGCATTGTTGCTCTCGGTCACAGTGCCAACTGCGCCGCCAGTCATGGGTTCACCCAACATGAACGGGTCCGCATAGCTTTTTGCATCATTCATGCGTCCGCGCATATATGGGTCAACGGACATCCAGCTATTGGTTACGCGAAACTCGTCCGCACTCAAGGGGGCGTCGGGACGCTCAACAATCGCAAAATTGCTGTCGTTCGGAAGTCCAGATGGGCGGCTAGCCAGTGTCCATGCGCGCATTATTATCTCTCTCCATTTGTATTTTTACCTGCAGCATTCGCAGCAGCGTTTTTATAAACAGGCCGTCCACCGACCCATGTTTCTTGAACCACTGCATTACGCAATTCCCGAGGGCTTGCAAGCAAAGGGTCAACATCAATCAATATGAAGTCCGCATAATGTCCCGGGGTCAGTGAACCGAACTTGCCCTCTGCAAAGGCCGCATAGGCCGCGCCGGTGGTAAAACCAGCAAGGGCCTGTTCGCGCGACACGCGATCTTCTGGTCGCCAGCCGCCAAAAGGTTGCCCCTCGGCATCTTCGCGCGTCATTGCAGTGGCAAGGCCAGCAAAGGGATCCGCCGATTCCACTGGGACGTCGGAACCAAAAGCGAGCTTGCCCCCGGCGCGTGCAATTGACTGCCACGCATAGGCACCATTCAGGCGCTCTGGGCCAAGCCGTGCCTCAGCCATCAAGCGATCAGATGTCTGGTGCACAGGCTGCATCGAGGAAATAATGCCGTGCTTGCCAAGCTTTTGCAGATCGACTGGGTCAACGATCTGGACATGCTCAATCCGCCAGCGTTGATCACCCTTATATGTTTCGGACAATTCTTCGATGGCGCTAATGACCTCTGCATTGGCGGCGTCACCAATAGCGTGAACAGCGGTTTGGAAGCCGTCCATGGACGCGCGGACCATGAGGTTGCGGATTTCTGCGCTTGCCATAAATTGGAGGCCCGTTTGCCCAGCGGCATCGGCATAAGGTTTTTTCAACCATGCACCACGGCTGCCCAGCGCTCCATCAAGATACAGCTTTACCCCGCCAAGCCGGAGTTTGTCATTATACAACCATGGGCTTGGCCGCGGACCTGCAATTGCGACCATATTATTAATGCCGGCTGCATAAGCGAAAATCCTGACCGTTAGCCAGCCAGCATCACCCGCCCTACGATAGCTTTGCCAGTCATCCATAGATGTGCCCATGTCGGCAATGGCGGTGATACCCAAGCTATGGAGTTTCTTCTGCGCCTCCCCCAAGGCAATATCGCGCTCCAGTGGCTTGGGCGCGGGCACAAATTTGCCAACCAAATCCGCTGCGGCGTCAATAAATATACCGCTTGGTTTTCCGTTGATAAGTTCAATACGCCCACCTGGCGGCGATTTTGACGCAGCATTTACGCCAGCAATGTCCATCGCGCGGCTGTTAGCCCAGCCCGCATGGCCATCTACGCGCTCAAGCCAGACGGGCCGGTCGCTGACCGCAATGTCAAGGTCTTGCGCCGTCGGAAAGCGACCAAGGCCCCATTTTTCCTGGTTCCAACCGCGACCAATGATCCAGCGGCGCTCGGGATATTTTGCGGCATACGCCTTGATCGCTGCCTGTGCTTCGGAAAGGCTGTTCGTATTGGAAAGGTCAAGTGTCAGTAATTGGAAGCCAAGGCCCATGACATGTCCATGCGCATCAATCAGGCCGGGCAATAATGTCGCGCCCCGTCCGTCCAAACGGAAATCGAGTATCTTGGGAAGCGTATCCTTTTTGGTCAGCAGTTCCGTAACTTTGCCGTCTCTACCCACGAGCATGGCGTTAAAACGGATGACCTTGCCATTTTGGTCTAGCGTAATGCCGTTCACATTTTCGACAAGCCCTTCGGCGAAAGCTGGCGAAACGGCGGTGCTCGCGAACAAGGCGATCGCGCATAACTTCAAAAATAGCGATTTCTTGTCGGACACGAACGGGGCTTGGAATGAGGACGGAGCTTGAAGGCGGAGCGCCAGTGATGTTGCGGTTTTCATCATCCTTTAGGCAATCTTTTCACAATCGCACTGGTATCTAGCCGGCCACCGCCCATATGCTGCACATCCGCGTAAAACTGATCAATTATCGCAGTGATGGGCAAAGTCGCCCCGACCGCGCGGGCTTCTTCAAATGCCAATCCAAGGTCCTTGCGCATCCAATCAACAGCAAAGCCGAAATCAAACTTGTCCTCAGCCATCGTCGCCCAGCGATTATCCATTTGCCAGCTTTGCGCCGCGCCGCCGGAAATGGCCTCATATACTTTCTCAACGTCCAGTTCAGCAGACTGCGCAAACCGCATAGCTTCGGATAAAGACTGGATGATACCCGCAAAGGCAATTTGATTGCACATTTTCGTGATCTGCCCCGTACCCGGGCCACCGACATGTACGATACGTTTGGAGTAAGCTGCGATAATTGGCGATGCTGCCTCAACGGAAGCCTGTGTCCCGCCACACATGATGGATAAGGTGCCGTTTTCTGCACCCGCCTGCCCGCCGGTCACAGGTGCGTCGACGATCAACAGCCCCCGCGATTTCGCTTCAACGCCAAGCTGCCGCGCAATCCGCGCGGAAACCGTTGTGTGGTCAATATACAGGCTGCCTTTGGTCATCGTCGAGAACGCACCGTCGCGGCCAAGCGTCACGCCCGACAGGTCATCATCCGTGCCGACACAGCTAATTACGACCTCGGCCTCTTTGGCCGCGTCTGCTGGCGATGTGGCAAGCGTGCCGCCATAAGCTTCGATCCATTTTTCAGCCTTGGCACGCGAACGGTTATACACCGTCACATCATGCCCCGCCTGTATGAGATGCCGTGCCATCGGGCCGCCCATGACGCCCAATCCGATAAAAGCTATTCTGGTCATTCTTTGGTCTTAATGTCTGTTTTCAGTTAACGCCAGATGCGTTAGGGCCATTTTATATGTCTGACCTATTGACCCTGGACCATGTCCGCGCCGCCCATGACCGTATTCGCGATTCCATCGTGGCAACGCCGACCCTGCACAGCCAGACTTTGTCGAAGCTGACGGGCGCAAATATTTACCTGAAGTTCGAAAATCTGCAGTTTACGGCAGCGTATAAAGAACGCGGCGCGCTAAACGCGATCCTTCTGCTTTCGGAAGAACAACGCAGCAAGGGCGTGATCGCAGCGTCGGCTGGCAACCATGCACAAGGCTTGAGTTATCATGGTACGCGCCTTGGTATTCCAGTGACCATCGTCATGCCCGTACCAACGCCGACGGTTAAGGTCATGCAGACAGAGAGCGTTGGCGGCAAGGTTGTCCTGTTTGGCGAGACTTTTGACGACGCCTATAAACATGCACGGCAGCTTGAGGAAGAGCAGGGGCTGACCTTTGTGCATCCTTTTGACGACCCGAATGTTGCCGCAGGGCAGGGCACTGTTGCGCTTGAGATGCTTGAAAGCATTCCGTCCCTCGACATGCTGGTGGTGCCTATTGGCGGCGGCGGCTTGCTATCTGGCATGGGGACGGCGGCGCGCGCTTTGAAGCCCGATATCGGCCTCATCGGGGTTCAAGCCGAGCTTTACCCATCCATGTATGCTTTGCTGAACAATCTGCAGATGCCGTGCGAAGGCGACACTTTGGCAGAAGGCATAGCCGTCAAAATACCCGGCGCATTCACTAGCGAAGTCATCCGCGAACTGGTCGACGACATAGTCCTAGTAAATGAAGCGCAACTGGAAACCGCGGTTAGCCTGCTGCTGCAGATTGAAAAAACCGTTGTCGAAGGTGCCGGTGCGGCTGGCCTTGCGGCAGTGATGGCCCATCTTGAGAAATTTGCCGGCAAGAATGTTGGCATCGTCCTGTGCGGCGGCAATATCGATACGCGGTTGCTAGCAAATGTCCTTTTGCGTGACCTTGCACGGTCCGGTCGCTTGGCGCGTTTGCGTTTGACCCTTCAGGACCGCCCCGGCGCGCTGTTCAAGGTGATGCGTTTGTTCAACGAGCATAATGTCAACATCATCGAAATTTACCATCAGCGGATTTTTACGACCTTGCCCGCTAAGGGGTTGATTACCGATATTGAATGCGAAGCGCGGGATGCCAATCAATTACAAGGACTAGTTGATGGTTTGAATGCGGCTGGCTACAAAGTCGAACGGGTCGAGCTGAATAAATGATAAGCCATTGCAAGAAAGATGGTAAATGCGCTTCCCAGCATTGGATGCGCGGTGCATAAAAGGTAAACAATGTATTAAAGGCCAACGCTGCCCAGCGGAGAGAATATGAGTGCACCAGTCCGTTTTCCGCGATTTTTTGTAACCAGCCCTGGCCCTTGTCCTTATCTTCCGGGCAGAACCGAACGGAAAGTCTTTACCGAACTCAACGGCAACCACGCCGATGAACTGAACGAAGCGCTTGGTCGCATTGGTTTTCGCCGTAGTCAGAATGTCGCGTACAGGCCAAGTTGTCTGGACTGCAAGGCATGCGTGTCGGTGCGCGTGCGAACGAACGAGTTCCAGCCCAATGCCACACAGCGCCGAATTTTGCGGCGTAACGCCGATCTGGTTGTGAGCGCCTGCCGCCCTTGGTCAACGACCGAGCAATATGATCTGCTCAGCCGCTATCTCTCCTCACGCCATCCCGACGGCGGCATGGCGAATATGGATGACATGGATTATGCCGACATGGTCGAACAATCGCCCGTCCGCAGCCAAGTGATTGAATACCGGACCCCGCCGCTGTCCGGCCGGATTGGCGAATTGGTTGGTGCGTGCCTGACGGATCAGCAGAGCGACGGCATGTCGATGATCTACAGCTTTTACAATCCGGAGATTGAGGGCCGCTCTGGTCTCGGCAACTTCATCATCATGGACCATATCTTGCGCGCAAAGGCCGCCGGGCTGCCTTATGTCTATTTGGGCTATTGGGTAAATGGTGCGGCACGGATGCATTATAAGACCCGCTATAGGCCGTTGGAGCGCCTTGGGCCTGACGGCTGGGAATGTTTCGATCCCGATGCTGAGGCGGTCTAGGGTTAGGATAAAAGCGTTAAGAGGCCGTCAAATTCTGTCCGCAATCATCTGGGCAAGCAGCTCAACGCCTTTTGCATCTTCGGTATCAAAGCGGTTCAGTGTTGGGCTATCAAGGTCAATGACCGCGATAACGGTGCCATTATGTTTTACAGGCACCACCAATTCCGAAGCGCTATTGGCATCGCAGGCAATATGACCGGGGAAGACGTGGACATCTGCCACCAACTGCGTCTCGCCCGATTGCGCCGCGGCCCCACATACACCTTGGCCAAAGGGTATCCGAATGCAGGCTGCCTTACCCTGAAAGGGCCCAAGGACAAGTTCGCCATCGACCACGCGGTAGAAACCCGTCCAGTTGACGTCCGGTAAAAACGCCCAAAGCAAGGCGGCGATATTCGCCATATTGGCAACGGCGTCAGGCTCCCCGCTGGTCATCGCATCGGCAGAGCGAACCATTTCTGCGTATAGTTCGGATTTCGGCGCGTTGGTATCAATGTCAAATGTGTACATTCTCTTGCCTTATCAATCGAAACTGACCTTGCCACGGTTTTTCTTGATCGTGGATCGGCCCTTTTTGGTGTCAACCCGCCGTGCCTTGGCGGCTTTGCTTGGTTTGGTGGCGACGCGGCGGGTTTGGCGGATATGTGCACGGTCGATCAGATCGATGACCCGGGCGCGTGCGTCCTGCCGATTGGCTTCCCGCGTGCGGTGACTGCGGGCGGTAACGATCAGTTCACCCGACAACGTCATCTTGCTGCCCGCTAGAATCTTCAATTGGCGAAAAGCGTAAGGTTGCAGGCCCAGCGCATAAACATCGACGCGCAATTGGCAGGCGGTCGCGACCTTGTTGACATTCTGCCCGCCCGGTCCGGTGGAGGCCAGGAAGGTTTCTTCAAGATATTCTTCGGGAAGGTCAAAGGCCATAAAGACGGCTGTAACAGCCAATGCCATATTTTGCCAATATCACACGCATGGATTACCGCGAGTCCACCAGAATGACGTCTGCATCTTCAATTGCCGTGAGCATGATTTTACCTGCGCCGATGGCCACACCATCGCGGGCATTCGCACGCTGCCCGTCAATCTCAATCGCGCCGGTTGCCGGCACCATATAGGCATGACGATTGGCGCCGATGGTATATTCCAGGCTGTCACCCGCCTTGATGGTCGCGCCAAGCACGCGGGCGTCGGTGCGGATCAGCAAGGCATCACTATCTTCGTCAAAGCCGCTGGCAAGGATTTGCCATGCGCCCGAACGGTCATTCTTGGGGAATGGCTTTGTGCCCCAACTTGGCGCGCCGCCTGTCCGATCTGGCAGGATCCAGATTTGGAACAAGGTCGTTGGTGTATTTTCTAGATTATATTCCGCATGGCGAATGCCGCTGCCCGCGCTCATGACTTGAACATCACCAGCCCCCGTGCGGCCTTCATTGCCGAGACTGTCCTTGTGGGTGATCGCGCCAGTGCGGACATAAGTGATGATTTCCATATCCGCATGGGGGTGGGGTGGAAAGCCTGACTGCGGCGCAATCAAATCGTCATTCCATACGCGGATTGCACCCCAATTCATCCGTGCAGCGTCATGATAGCTGCCGAATGAAAAATGATGATGGGCATCAAGCCAGCCATGGTTCGCCGCACCAAGCGTTTCAAAGGGACGAATTTCAAATTTCGTTTTGGCGTCAGTCATGTCATGCGCTCCTGAATCAGGACCTTCTTAATAGGTCCTGACCTTAAGATAGTGCACGACATGGGTATGGGAATAGAGACGTTCCAAACATATTATTTCCATTGCGCAGCTGCCCGATTTTCAATCTTCACTTAAGCGGCGCAGGCGCTTTGTCTGTTCAAGGCTCTGATATCCAAAACGGTCGCTGTGCGCATTGACTATATCATCACTGAACGCGGATGACGGCTTTATGAACTATCGTTAAGTTTTCGCCGTCGCGAATGTGTTTTTCGTTCGATTCTGAAATCAGTCCCCCCAAATGTCACAAAATGTATAAAAAAATTTACATTCTTTGTGCCCCTGCAGCCATTGAAAAATAGTCATTTTTTGTGAATTTATATGTCACAATCGTTGAATATCATGATGTTAATACCAAATTAACCTTTGAAGTTCATTCCCCTTATGGTTAATAAAGTGCGAAGCAATGCTGGATAAATCCGCGCGGCTTCGAAGGTCCAGCGGTTTGAAAAAGGGGTTTGCCCATGCGTGTTCTTTTGATTGAAGATGAACCTACCACAGCGAAGGCCATCGAAATGATGCTCGCGACGGAAGGGTTCAATGTCTACACGACTGATCTGGGTGAGGAAGGTCTCGATCTGGGTAAGCTCTATGATTATGACATCATATTGCTCGACTTGAACTTGCCCGACATGCACGGTTATGATGTTTTGAAAAAACTGCGCGTTGCCAAAGTGCAAACGCCCGTGCTTATTCTTTCAGGTATCAGTGAGATGGACACGAAGGTCCGCTCCTTCGGCTTTGGAGCCGATGATTATGTAACAAAGCCGTTCCATCGCGAAGAACTGGTCGCGCGTATCCATGCGGTTGTGCGCCGTTCCAAAGGCCATTCGCAGTCCATCATCCGCACGGGCAAGTTGGCTGTGAACCTCGACGGCAAAACCGTTGAAGTCGATGGTAGCCGCGTGCACCTTACGGGCAAGGAATATGCAATGCTTGAGCTGCTGAGCCTGCGCAAAGGGACTACGCTGACCAAGGAAATGTTCCTGAACCATTTATATGGCGGCATGGACGAGCCTGAATTGAAAATCATCGACGTCTTTATCTGCAAGCTGCGCAAGAAATTGTCGCTGGCCTGTGCCGGTGAAACCTACATCGAGACGGTGTGGGGCCGTGGTTATGTCCTGCGCGATTTCGACAATGTGGCGCAGACGCTCGTCGCCTGAAGCGGTCGGACATATCGATTTTATGGGGACAATGGGCGCAGTCAGAAATGGCTGCGTCCATTGTTATATGTGGCTTAACGCCGGGGCGGCAGTCCTGCAAAAGTGATCGTGCTTTCCGCGCCTGTCGCACTTAATGCACTGACGCCCACAAAATGATCATCCACAATCAAGCCCTCTAGCAATGTTTGGGTGCCCTGCAGTTCACGGACAAAGACCCAATCCTGTGCATCGGCGCGGCGTTGATACACGCGATAGCGTTGCGCGCCGGGGCTAGCGTCCCAACTGACACTGGTATTGGAGGTAACCGCGCCGCCCAATGTCGCCGATGCTGGCGCTGGCGGGGCATCGGCCAAGGCCGTTGCGGTCAGAATATTCAACATCGTCACCTTGGCCAAATAGTCAAAGTCCATCTTGTCGACAGTGTCGCCATATTCAATGCCATTTTCGGTGCGCAGATCCTGATGCTGATGGTGATAATTTTCAACGCCGACGGTGTAACGGATGGCCGGAAAGCCAAGCTCCAGCGCGGGCAAATGGTCCCCGCCACGCGCAAAGCGGTCTGGCCGGCGGACGCCAAAGACATCGAGTGCCACGTCCGGATAGGCTTTGGCCGCAACCTTATCAGCATAACGCATTAGCGAACGGCTTGGACCGTCATCTTCACCGCCGCTGTTGCGCCGCGCCATTTGCCCCGCCAGATCTTCAGATGCCCGAATGCCTTCGCTGAACACCCGCACGACATTATCAACCTTGCGCCCGTCGGTGCCAAGCGTGCCGCCGACAATATCATTGTTCAACATCGCGCTGACTTTCCAGCCACGTTCCTTGGCGGTTTCCGCGAGCAGCCGCCCACCCATCAGGCCCTGTTCTTCGCCCGACAGCAAGGCAAAGACAATGGTCGCTTCATTCTGCGGCTGCTGCGACAATATGCGCGCCGCCTCAATCACCAAGGCGCTGCCCGAACCATCGTCATTGGCGCCCGGCGCATCCTTGGTAAAATCCATCACATCGGACACGCGGCTGTCGATATGTCCGGCGATTATGATGACATGGCCCCAGCCCATTTTGCCGGGTTTGATGGCGAGGACATTGACAATATTGACGCCGGTTGGAATGCGCGGGCCCGACATGTTGCGTTCCAGATTTTCGGTCTGCAAGCAGCCATTGCACGCCTTGGCGATTTTTTCGAATTCACTATGCGCCCATTTGCGGGCCGCGCCGATGCCGCGTTTCGGGTCCGTGGCCGATGACAATGTATGGCGCGTGCCAAAGCTGACGAGTTTTTCAACATCCGCCTTCAGCCGTTGTGCATTGGGGTTGCTTGGCGGGCTGGCATAAGCAGCCATGGGGGACGCGAAGCCGATAGCGATAAAGCCTGCATATGCGCATAATTTTTTCATCATCGTTCCTGTCCCATCCCGTCCCGCGCTTTATGAAAGCGGTCAGCCTTCAACCGCGAAAATCAATCCGGCATTTTTCTGCAATCGGTCCACAAGATGCTCGCTTAAGGCCGCGCCCGGCGTGGTGACGCCGCCGGCGCCATCAACTTCGCACAATGCAATGGCGGTTTCGCTGATCATCTTGCTGGTCGAACCATAGCCAGGGTCACGGTCGCCCTTGACGCTGAAACGCGCCGTGCGGCCATCGGGATATTCGGCAACGAACAATATGTCATAAAAACCGGTTTCGCGTTCTTCTTTGGTGGGGCCTTCGCCGGGCTTGGGGTCATCCGCGCCGCCCATCATCGGGGTGGAGGCGACATGTTTGGCAATGGCCTCACCCTGTTCGCCCGGGCCTGTCAGCATCATTTCATCATACACAAAATCGGCGCCATATGCATGGCCAAGCAAATGGTTGGTGCGGTGGACATTTTTGGTGTTGATCGGGGCCATGACGAAATTGGTCGCCCAGCTGCCGAGGCTCTCGTCATATTCGGGCTTATTACCCGCAGGTTGCGGCGGGCCAGCAAAATCGGCGGACAGGCTGAACGGGTTGGTCAAATAGCCGATGACCGCAGGATCCTTGCTTGCGGCGGCCATGGTCGCTTTTAAGCTGGCTGCGGTACCGCCGGAAAAAGTACCCTTCATGGCGCGCACGCGGCCCTTCACCCGTGGCGCAGGCGCGCCGAATGTCGCCACGCAATGTTTTTGCAGCATCATCACGCCCAAATCGAAGGGGATGGAATCAAAACCAGCGGAAAACACGATCCGCGCGCCCGACGCCTTGGCAGCGGCATCATGCTGGTCAATTTTCTGGCGCATCCATGCAGGCTCGCCGCATAGATCGGTATAATCGGTGCCATTGGCAACGCAGGCGGCGACAAGTTCATTGCCATAAAGCTGATAGGGGCCGACGGTTGTCAGAACGACCTTGGTCCGCTTGACCATCGCATCGAGCGTAGCGGGGTCAGATGCATCGGCCACAATCAAATCAGTGTCTGCGGCGGCACCAATAAGATCACGCACTTCTTCCAGTTTGGAAAGGCTACGCCCCGCCATCGCCCATTTCAGGCCGCTCTTGTCCTTGAGATATTCGGCCACCAAACGCCCCGTATAGCCCGTCGCGCCATAGACAATGATATTGAATTCGCGTGGGGTATTTGGCATGAATATTCCTCTCTTTGGGGTGACGGCATTATAGGGTCACCTGACCCTAAGTTTACAAACATATATGCATAAGCCGCCTTTTTTGTAAACTTAGGAAGCGCGCAGGCGTGCTTTGGCATCGCGGCGCGGCGGGGGCAAGCGCAACACTTTCATGATATGCTTGGCATCGGGGCCAGTTTGAAATTCAAACGCGCCGCCCAGCCGCATTTTAACAATGGTGACGCCGTGCATGGCGCGTTCCATGGCATAATCAAGCATGATGCTCCGCCCGAAACCCAACGCCCGGTCCCATTCATCGGCAAAGCTTTCCGCGCCCGCACGTTTTTTGAGGTTATAGGCCGAAATCCGCGACATCCCCACCGCCTGCGCCGCTGCATCAACTGTACCCATCGTCGCCAGCGCAACCAAAAACAACCGCTGCCGCGCGGGCGTCCACCCATCATGCCGCACGCGATCGAGCGCGACGGGGGTAAATTCGGGTTCATAGTCTGATATGGTTTGCATGGTCGGTTTTATTAACCTATCTGGATAATATAGTCAATTGCTAGTTGCATGTTAATGCACTTGAGAATATATGGGCCTCGTGAGCTGTGGAGAGGTTGCGATATGCCCCTCCCATGGACAAGATCAGAGGGCGGGCTGCTTCGGTAGCGCCGCCCTCAACTTTTTTCCAACCTCTGTTTATCATCCTACGCTCTCTTTACGTTGTCCACGTAACTTAGGCGTTAGAGATAATTCGTCAATCTTTACAATTACATCATCAATTTATCAAAGACGGTCTGTGATGCGCTTAGCACAACTGGCTACATGCGCAGGTCGTTCAAAAGTGCCACTGCAGCTGGCCCATATATGTGCTTGCGCGGTCGGCGTAGCTCGTTTTGCAGGGCCGCTCGCTTTTTTAGAATAGGCACTGGCTCGCGGGTGCATTGGTGCAGATTTTGGGGGATTATACCAGCGTGCGCTGATGCTGACTCAGATTTGGGATTCCCAATCGGTTGAAAGTCTGATTCTATGTTGTTCTTCATTTGGAGGAGGTGACATGGGAGCATCGATTAGCTTGCGGGATGATTTTG
>NZ_JBIIBA010000002.1:0-128361 GCF_044239665.1 Sphingorhabdus sp. | reverse complement strand
GAAAAAGCCATTATTCACTCCATGATTCAGGGCGCTCTTTGACGGCAATGCAGTAATTTACAATAGAGACATTTCTTTTATCGTCAAAAGCCAGCCTTGTTTTTTGGAAATGGCGGGTAAATGATGTGGCAGGGCTTGCGTGACAGCTATTGCGAGGATGACGCAATTGTCACCGGAATTCGTCCGTAATTCGTCGCCCCAGCGCAGGCTGGGGCCTATCTCGCCCGTCGGCCTATCCGGACAGACGTGATGGGCACCAGCCTTCGCTGGTGCGACGGTTTTTCGGGCGATGACGCACCTGTCCTCGGAGCCCTAAGTTTACAAACATATACCCAAAACGCGGTATTTCTGTAAACTTACCGCAACATTGCGCAGTTGGTTTGCCGGGCCCAAAAGCCGGATTGGGGTTCAACATATTCAAAGAGCCGGTCGCGCAAATATTGTGGGATTAGCGCACAGAATCTCAAAACAAATCCTACATTACAAGCGAAAGCTATTTCGTGGATGACGCAGTAGTTACCGAAACTCACCTGTCACCTTTTCGTCATCCTGAACTCGTTTCAGGATAACGCACCACCGTCGCATGTTATCCTGAAACGAGTTCAGGATGACGAGCCAAGGGGGCAGCGCAAATGTCACCTTACCCCACATAACCGCTAGCCAGTTTGCTCAACCCAAGATACAGCGGGGGAAACCAAAGGCACTGGGCGAGGTAATATGCTAACTACCTTCATTTCATGGACAAAACGTCATCCGATATGGTCGGTGTTGATTGCGCTGCTGCTGCTTTTTATTGTGTATCGGATCGTTCGTCCAACGCCGCCTGATTATACCTATATCAGCGAAGCTGTTACGCGCGGCGACGTTGTTCGCAAGGTTTCCGCCAGTGGTAAAGTGCGCGCCTTGAATACGATTAAGGTCGGCGCTGAAGTTTCGGGGCAGATCACCAAAGTATATGTCGATTTCAACTCGCGCGTGCGGGCAGGCCAAGTGTTGGCCGAAATTGACCCGACGCGGGTCCGCGCGCGGGTCGAGCAGTCCGAGGCGCAGGTTGCCGTGGCGCGCGCCAATCTGCAACAGACGGCGGCCAATGTGGCGCGGGCGCGGGCTGAGTTGGAAATTCAAGAGCGCGATTTTGACAGGCAAAAGGCGCTGGCGGAACGCGGCTTTGTTTCTAAGGCAGGCCTAGATATCGCGCAAAGCAAGCTGAACAGCGCGCGCAACGCCGTGCAGGTCGCCTTGGCGCAAACGCAAAGCGGCGGTGCGCAGATCCGGCAGGGCAATGCGGAACTGTCGTCGGCGACGCTTGACCTTAGCCGGACCATTATCGTCGCGCCTGCAAGCGGGGTGATTATCAACAAATTGGTTGAACCGGGCACAACCGTTGCGGCAAGTTTTCAGACGCCGAATTTGTTCGAAATCGCCGCAGATACGACGAAGATGCAGGTGGAGGCATCGGTCGATGAAGCCGATATCGGGCAAATTCGCGCGGGGCAGATGGTCAGCTTTACCGTCGACAGCTATCCCGATGATGTCTTCAAGGCCAAGGTCCGGCAGGTGCGGCAAGCGCCCGTAGAGGCGCAAAATGTCGTCAGCTACCTTGTGATTATCGATGTCGATAATGTGAATGGGAAGCTGCTGCCGGGCATGACAGCCAATGTCGAAATCATTACGGATGTCCGAACCAATGTCACGCGGGTGCCAACCAACGCGATGCGGTTTCGGCCGCGCTTGGCCGACCGGCCAAAATCTGCGGCGGAAAAGCCAGTGTCGGACCCTGCAAAAAAAGCAGTTGTCCGCCCGAAAGTCTATGTGGTTGGCGACGACCCTTATCGACCCGTGCGGAGAGTTATCCGAACCGGATTGCAGGGTGAAGAATATACCGAGGTCATCTCAGGCATAAAGACCGGTGATAAGATATTGGTGCGCACAAAATCGCTGAAGCCCAAGAAAGAGAATGACGAAAGCGCGGATGAAGATGACAACGCCGCTTCTTGAAACGCATGATCTGGTTAAGGATTATGCGATTGGCGGCGAAATTGTCCATGCGGTGAACAATGTCTCACTGTCCATTTCGCGTGGCGAATTTGTTGCGATCATGGGGGCCAGCGGGTCGGGTAAATCAACCTTCATGAACATGATCGGTTGCTTGGACATTCCGACATCAGGCACATTGTTGTTGGACGGGATCGACACCAAATCGCTGGATAGCGATGCGCTGGCCGAAATTCGCAACCGTAAAATCGGTTTCGTGTTTCAACAGTTCAATTTGCTCGCGCGGACCAGCGCGCTCGATAATGTTGCCGTGCCGCTGATCTATGCTGGGATTGGCTATGCCGAGCGGCGCAGGCGCGCGCAGGATAAGTTGGAGGCCATGGGCCTTGCCAACCGCCTACAGAATACGCCTGCGAAGCTTTCGGGTGGGCAGCAACAGCGTGTGGCCATCGCACGGGCTTTGGTCACAGACCCGCTGATGCTGCTGGCCGACGAGCCAACGGGCGCATTGGATACGCAGACATCATTGGACATTATGGGCATTTTTCAGAAATTGAATGACGACGGCATAACCGTTGTGCTCGTGACGCATGAACCCGATATCGCCGAATATGCGGCGCGGCGGATTGTCTTTCGCGACGGGCAGGTGATTGAGGACGCCGCGGTCAAGTCGCGCCGCAGGGCCAGCGCGACATGAAAGACTTGCTCGCGTCATTTGCTGGATGGGGCGTGAATGTCGCGATTGCGCTGACGGCGCTGCGCACCAATTTGATGCGTTCAATCCTGACCACCTTGGGCGTCATGATTGGGGTATTCTCCGTTATCTTGGCAGTGGCGGTTGGAAATGGTGCGCAGGTTTCGGTGTCGCAGCAAATTGCGACTTTGGGGTCGAACATGGCCATCGTCGTGCCACAGCCCGACAGCGGCAGCGGGCCCCCACGATCAAGTGATCGCGGCAGATTGACCGAGCGCGACGGTCAGGCAATCCTGCGCGAGGTATCGGGTGTAAGCGCGGTCGCTCCGCAAATCCGCAGCAGTGTCCAGATTGTGACGCCGGGGCGAAGTGCAACGACGCAGGCAACTGGCGCGACCCCTGAATATGGCATTGTCTCCAATATCACAGCATCCGAAGGCCGGTTTCTGACGCAAAGCGACATTGGTTCGGCGGCGCGCGTTGCCGTTATTGGCGAAACCGTTGCTAATAAGTTGTTCCCAGACACAAGTCCGGTTGGTGAAACTATTCGGATTAATCGCGCGCCTTTCACTGTCATCGGCCTTCTCGAAAGCAAGGGCAGCAATTTGGGTAATGATAATGACGACCAAATCGTCGTGCCGATAACGACGTTACGCCAACGTTTATTGACCACCGCTACACAGGGACCCGACGATGTGACGTTGATCTTTGTTGGTTTTGAGGATGAAGACGCGCTGCTGTCGGGGCAAAAGGAAATAGAGCGCTTGTTGCGCGACCGGTACCGCGTGGCGAAAGGCAAGATCAACCCGTTCACCGTGCGCACGACTACCGAAATTGCCGAAACCACGGGCGAAGTAACGCAGATATTCCAAGCCGTGCTTGTCGCCATTGCATCGATTTCGCTTCTGGTCGGCGGGATTGGTATCATGAACATCATGCTGGTCAGTGTGACGGAGCGCACCCGTGAAATCGGGCTACGCATGGCATTGGGCGCAAAACGCAGCGATATTCGCAACCAGTTTTTGGTGGAGGCAGCCGTATTGTGCGTGATCGGCGGAGCAATTGGCCTGTCGTTGGCCATATTGGCCGCCTCGATTTTCGAGCGTATAGCCGAATTCCCCGCGCCAATCGGCCTTGATACGGCGATAATGGCTGTTGCTTTTTCTGCCATTATCGGTCTGGTTTTCGGCGGCTATCCCGCCATCCGAGCATCGCGCCTCTCACCGATTGAGGCGTTGCGAAGCGAATAGCGGGCGCAGACGCTCTGATGCGGTCCGTTGGTTCGCCAGGTTGCGGGGTGAGATCAGCGCGTGGTCAGATATACCGGAGCCGATGGACCAAGCGGAACTTCTGCCGCAACCCAAACCCCGACAAGCGCCATGCCAATCAGCAATAATCCGATGGAATAAGGGATCATTGTCGCGGCAAGACTTCCGATACCGAAGTCCTTGACCCAGCGTTGGCAAAACACAAGGATGAGAGGGAAATAGACCATCAAAGGTGTGATGATATTCGTTGCCCCGTCGCCGACCCGATAGGCAGCCGTCGTCATTTCGGCGCTGACGCCCAAGAGCATCAGCATGGGAACAAGAACGGGCGCCAATAGAGCCCATTTGGCACTGGCCGAGCCGATAAACAGGTTCAGCGCTGCCGTGAATAACACCACAAGAATGAGCAAAAGCGGAGCAGGCAATGCCAATGCGTTCAGTCCGTCTGAACCATGGACAGCCGTGATGAGGCCAAGATTTGACCAACCAAACATGGCAACGAAATGCGAAATGGCGAAAGCAAGAACTAGGAAATATGCCATATCAGCCATGGAATCTGACATCATCCGCACAAGGTCTCGGTGGTTTTTGATGATGCCCGTAGCGCGGCCATACGCCCAACCGGCCAGCAGAAAAAGTATCATGAATCCAGCAACAAGTGACTGATAAAATGGCGTAAGCTGTGCCTCTGCTGGCGCGGTTTCGTCAATCAATGCCGTATCGGGGCCAAGCGTCATGAACATCCAGAGCGCAGCGACAGCTAAGCTTGCCAGACCTGCATGACGAAGCCCCTTGCGTTGGTCCGAAGAGAGTGGCTGGCTAATATCGGATTCCGAAACGCTGCTGGCATCGACGGTTTCTGTCATTGTCATGCCCGCCGCAATGGCTTGCGCGCCTTCGGCTCGATATGCGCCAAGGCGCGGCTCGACAATTTTGTCAGTGACGTACCAAATCACCGGTAGGAAAACGACCGTCATGCCCACAATGAAATACCAGTTTCCGGCGATATTCGCTTGCCAATCGGGAAACACCGTATTGGCCGCTGACTGCGTTATGCCGAACAATAACGCGTCGAGTTGTCCCGGAAACAGATTTGCGGAAAAGCCCCCTGAAACCCCTGCAAAGGCGGCTGCTATCCCGGCAATGGGGTGGCGCCCGGCCGCAGCGTAGATCACGCCGGCTAAGGGAATGAGAACCACATAAGCCGCATCAGCAGCCAAATTGCCCATCATCGCGACCAAGGCGACGATCGGTGTCAACAGATAGGTCGGGGCGTTTGCGACACCAGCACGCATCGCTGCGCCGAATAGTCCCGATTTTTCGGCGACACCAGCGCCCAACATGACGACCAAGACATATCCGAGCGGGTGAAATCCCGTAAAAGTCTTGGGCATTTCAACCCACAATTTACGGATATTTTCGGCCGACAACAGGCTGGTTGCGGCAATCACTTTATTCGTACCTGTCTCAGGGTCGATTTCAGTTGGATGCACCGCCGACCAATTCATCGCGGCGCCGAACACGGATAGCAATATGAGACCGGCGACCAGATACAGAAACAAGAAGACCGGATCGGGCAATTTGTTGCCAGCCCGTTCAATCCAGCCCAAGAATTTATTGTTATCTGTAGCGTTTACAGCCTCTGCGCGCATAAAGTCCGCTTCCCACAATGCTCCCCCAAAAATGGATGTAACATTATTACACGCGCTGACAAGTGCCTTTTGCCGTTATATACATGCGGTAACGTGGTTCCCCGGTAAGGATTCGAACCTCAATAGACGGAGTCAGAGTCCGTAGTCTTACCGTTAGACGACCGGGGAGCAAGGGGTGGGCGTATATGCTCGTGGCTATATTCGGTCAACCCGCTGAATTGGGCGGTTGCGGGGAAATCTTCAAAAATGTTGAAACTTTGTCTCTCTGCGCGTAACATCGATTTCAGGTACCGGCGGCACATTCGACCGGATAGAAAATAAGAAGTGAGTTATCGGCTATGGGCGAAAATGTCGCGCCATCGCCGCAAAAAGGACGCGGACGAAAACGTAAAAATTCGTCGCGTCGCAAAAATGCGGCACCCAAGGCTGCCATGCTGCAGCAGGCTTCGGCCAAGGGCGCAGTGCGTCCCGACACTCCAAACGCCCCAACGTCGGCTAGCAAAGGTAGGCCGCAGGGTGACATTGTTGCGTTGCGTCGAAATTGGCTTGAGCGAACCGCCTATGCGGCGCTTGACCTGGGTACCAACAATTGCCGGTTACTGATCGCGCGGGCAGGTGGCGACGATTTCACGGTCGTGGACGCGTTTTCGCGTGTTGTACGCTTAGGTGAGGGGATGACCGCCACTGGCCGCATGAGCGAGGAGGCCATGGACCGTGCGGTTGAAGCGCTGACCGTTTGTGCCGAAAAGCTTAAAAAACGCAACGTGGTGCTTGCCCGATCTGTTGCGACTGAGGCCTGCCGTCAAGCAGTGAACGGGGCCCAGTTTATCGAACGAGTGAAACGGGAAACCGGCATCCACCTCGACATTATCAGTCCAAAGGAAGAAGCGCGGCTGGCGGTTATGGGCTGCTACGCTCTTTTGGAAGACGGCGAAGGGCCCGCACTGATTTTTGACATTGGTGGGGGGTCGACCGAACTGGTTCTCGTGTCGACGCGCAGTGTCATTCCGGAAATTCTTGATTGGGTGAGCGTGCCTTGGGGCGTCGTTTCGCTTACGGAAAGCGAACGCACGGAAGGCGACAGTCCGGAACAGTTGAAAGCAAGCTACCAATCCATGCGCGACAAAGTCATGGCCAGTTTTGCTGACTTTGCGGCCCGTTTGCCCAAAGACGGTGGCGATCGGCGTCTATTGGGGACATCAGGGACCGTCACAACGCTCGCCAGCGTCTATTTGAAGCTGAACAGCTATGACCGGCGCGCAGTGGACGGTTTGCGTCTCCAGACTTCTGCTATGCGTGATATCAGCCGCGAGTTGGCACATCGCAACATTGCCGGACGCGCAGAGTTTCCGACCATCGGCCATGAACGGGCCGATTTGGTGGTGGCTGGTTGTGCGATACTAGAATCCATTTTCGACATATGGCCCGGCGAACGGCTGGGCGTGGCAGATCGCGGCATTCGCGAAGGTATATTGCGTGCGCTGATGGCGAGCGACGCCAAGCGCCGTAATCGGCGGAATTGAGACATGGCAGATAATCTTTTCGGTGGTAAAAATTCGGGTCGGACACTGGCCGGCAAGCAGAAAGTCAAAACGGCAAAACGGCGGACGGCGGGATCGACCCGTTGGCTTGAGCGGCAGTTGAATGACCCTTATGTGAAGCGCGCGCATGGCGAAGGTTATCGCAGCCGAGCGGCCTATAAGCTGGTGGAGCTCGACGAAAAATTCCATATCTTGCGCGGTAAAAAGGCGGTTGTCGATTTGGGCGTCGCACCCGGCGGATGGGCGCAGGTGGTGCGCCGGCAGCAACCAAAGGCAGCAATTGTCGGCATTGACCTATTGCCAGTTGACCCGCTTGAGGGGGTTATTCTGCTGGAGATGGACTTCATGCATGACAGCGCGCCAGACCGGCTGATCGCTGAACTTGGCAGTGCGCCGGACCTTATCTTGTCAGACATGGCGGCCAACACCGTCGGGCATAAGCAGACCGACCATTTGCGCACCATGGGCTTAGTTGAGGCAGCGGTGGATTTTGCAATCAAGGTACTGGTGCCTGGTGGTGATTTTGTCGCGAAGGTGTTTGCAGGCGGCACTGACCCAGCGATGCTGAGTATTCTGAAAACGAACTTCACTACGGTGAAACATGCAAAGCCGCCAGCAAGCCGTAAGGGCTCGGTAGAATGGTATGTGATTGCGCAAGGTAAAAAGGGTTAGGGTCAGGACCACTTAAATCCAGCATCGCGGCGTCAAAATGGCAAAGATATCGAAGCCATTTTGACGTCCTTCGGATTTGACCCATACTGTCCATTACCGCGTTGGCAAAGCTAGACTTAGAACCACTAAGCCTGCGCCTTGCCGCCTTGCACTGAACAGTATGGTCTCAAACCGCGAAGGTGGATTAAATAGGTCCTGACCCTAATCAGCCTTTTTGGCGTGCCTTTTCAACGGCGCGTTTCAGGGCATCATAGCCCAAGGCGCCTTCCAATATCTGGTCACCGATGATGAATGTGGGTGTGCCGTTGAAACCGATTTGCTGCATAAACGCCAAGTTGCGTTCGATTTCTTGGTTTGCTTGCGGTGATGCCGCAAAGGCGCGGGCTGCGGCCATATCAAGCCCTGCCTGGCGCGCTGCGGCAGCTATATTTGTTTCATCAGCCGGGCCAGCGGCGAACAATGCATCATGAAATGCCTTATGCTTGCCTTGGCGCGCGGCCGCAAGCGCCCATAAGGCTGCGTCCCTGCTGGATTGGCTCAGGATCGGCAATTCGCGATAAACCAAACGGAGATTGCTATCGCTTTTTAACAGGCGCTGGATATCGGGCACACTGGCTCGGCAAAATCCGCAATTATAGTCGGTAAATTCGACAATCGTCACGTCGCCCTTCGGGTTACCAGCCTCGGCCCCGGGGAAGGGCTTGGCGATGTCATTTCCCGCTGCGGATAGGCGTTCTGTGACTTGGCGTTGCTGCAAAATGGCAACAGCGTCCGTGATGATTTCGGGATTTTCAAGGATATAGGCTTTTACCAATGCTTCTGTCGCCTTGCGGTCAGCGGCGGACATGCCAGCAGCAGCAACTGCATCATCCGCAGATTTAGCCGCATCTTCGGCGACAGGTGCAACATCAGAAGGGGCAGTCGTGGCGGCGCTTGGCCAGAAAATATAGGCCGCCAAAGCAAGCAAGATGGCTAATCCCGAAACAATCGTTACGATGATAATCCGGCGAGTTGGCGTTTGTTGGGTCATAAAGGCTGATTTAGTCGCGCCGCATTCAATGTGCCAGCAATTAAGTGGTCCTGACCCTAGCGGCGGCGTTTCTTTAACTGCGCAAGCTTTGCTTCGGCCACCATATTGATATCTTGCGCACGGATCCAATCAGGCGAATATTCCGGCAATCCAGCCATGGCGGTTTGCGCATTGGACAAAGCAAATTGCGGTGCGCCCTCCATCATATAGCGTTCTGCGCTGGCAAGTGCGGCGCGGGCAGTGTCGCCTTTCTGCGCATAAACAACACCAAGCTGATACCATGCAAACGGGTTTTGGTTGTCTTTGGCCACAGCAGCTTTCAACACCTTTGCCGCTTCATCAAGCTGCGTTTTATCTTCTGTAGCGACCAACGCATGTCCGAATATTGCGGCAATTAATGGTTGGTTGCCGGTCAGGTTTACCGCTTTACGCAACGGCACAATCGCCTCGGCAGGGCGCCCAGATTCCAGCAAGATTTGCCCATGTAGTTCGAGGAAATAGGGATCTTCGGGTGCCGAAGCAACGAGGGCGGATGATTCATTTAGGGCCTTTTGCGGATAAGCTGACTTGTGCCATGCATAAGCGCGCGCATAGCGGGCAGGTACCGATGTGTCGGACTCAGGATAATCACGCATCGTGGCTGTGGGGTCGGCGAGATAGCCTGTCAATTTTGCCTTAACCCGTTTGAAATCACTTTCCCATTTGGGGTTTAAAGGCGCTTTCCACGCAGGGTCGGCTGAATATGTGTCCTCCAGCACGGAAATGCGTTCACCGGATAACGGGTGCGTGCGGCCATAGCTGTCCTCTTGTGGAATACCGAGGCGGAATTCAAAATTCTGCAGCTTTTTGAAAAAGTTGATTGAACCGCGGCCGGTTATCCCCGCTCTGGAAAGATATTGTGCACCTGACGCATCGGCTGTGCCCTCTTGTCCGCGGCTATAGGCCAAGAATTTGCCCATTGCCGCCTGTTGCCCCGCCGACAATATGCCCATGCCGGCTTCGCCTGCGCCTGCAGCCATGGCCGCTGCGGCCAAAATAAGACTTGCTATGCTGATTCCGCTGGCGACAGATACGCCCTCGTCGAAGCGCACGACGTGGCCGCCAACGATATGGCCAAGTTCATGCGCGATCACGCCTTGGACCTCATTTGCGGTAGTTGCGGCATCGATCAAGCCGCTGTGGAGGTAAACCGCCTGGCCGCCCGCGACAAAGGCGTTGATGGACTTGTCGTTGATCAGGATGATGTCGACATTTTTGGGGTCAAGCCCCGCTGCCTCAATCAAAGGCGCAGAAATCTCATCCAGAAAAGCCTCGGTCTCTGCATCGCGCAAAATAGACTGCGCCATGGCGGGGCGCACGGACACCAATACTGCAAGGAACAGGATGAATGCTGTCCGGACGGCACGAAACGTGAAAATATCCATCTCTGTTGAATGGCCCGAACTACATGAACGCGCAATGAAGAAATTACACAAAACGAAGCCCCGCCAGTCACTGACCAACGGGGCTAAGTTTTTTTTACGAGATGGCTCCTTAACCGAAGGTGCGTTGCCACCAACCAGTGCGCGGCGTGCCGTCATCAGGCGCGCCGTCCGCTTGCGTGGATGCGACGTCTTGCGCGGCATCCTTTGCGGCCGCTTTCTTGCGTGGGGCCTTGGCTTTGGTCTTGGGTGCCTCGACAACCTCTTCGGCCACGGTTTCCGTAACAGGAGGCGTTGCCTTTGCCTTGCCGCGTGGTTTGGGTGCGGCCTTTATTTTTGCGGCAACCGCCGGCACCGGCTCAGCAGGTGCGTCTGTAGCTTCAACCTCAACCGCATCAGCCTTTGGCTTGGCGCGGCTGCGACGCTTTGGCTTGGCATCGGCTTCTTGCGTAACTTCTGGGACTGCAGGCGCTTCGGCTTCGGCAGGCGCTGACGTTTCGGCAATGGCATTAACGTCCGTTTCCTGACGGTCACGGCCCCTGCCACCACGACGTCCGCGACGTGCTTTTGGTTTGGCTTCTGCATCCGCTTCAGGGGCTTGAGCGATGTCATTGCCTTCGGCGCGTTCCGCAGTAGCCTCATTTTCGCCCGCAACCGCATCCTCACCCTCAGGCCGGCTATCACGGTCGCGACCCTTGCCACCACGGCGGCCACGGCGACGCTTGCGTTTGCGACCTTCGCCGCCTTCGCCTTCTTCGCGTGGACGCTCTTCTCGGGCACGACGCGGCTCGCGCGCGGTTTCCTCAGCTTCTTCAACTTCGTCGTCGAAATCTTCGATATCGTCTTCAATGTCATCATCGTCGAGATCGATAATCGGCGGCAGTTCGACCGGGCGTTCTGGACGCGGGCCGGAACTGGAAACCGCAAGCTTTGCGCCCTCGGTCTCTCCATTGGGCACGATCAGCACGCGGACATGATAGCGATCTTCGATCGCCGCCAATTCGGCACGCTTGTTGTTGAGGCAATAAATGGTCGCCTCTTGGCTTGCTTGCAACACGATCTGGTTGCCTTGACCCTTTGCCGCTTCGTCTTCGATAAGGCGCAGCGCGGACAAAGCAGCAGATGATGCTGTGCGAACAAGGCCCGTGCCTTCACAATGCGGACATTCGCGGGTCGATGCCTCCAGCACGCCGGTGCGCAGACGCTGACGGCTCATTTCCATCAGGCCAAAGCTGGAAATACGACCGACCTGAATGCGGGCGCGATCATGCTTCAAGGCTTCTTTCATTGCACGCTCGACTTTGCGGGCGTTCGAATGATGCTCCATATCGATGAAGTCGATAACAACAAGGCCAGCCATATCGCGCAAGCGCAGCTGACGGGCAATCTCGCGCGCAGCTTCCAAATTGGTTGAAAGCGCGGTTTGCTCAATGCCATGTTCCTTGGTCGAACGGCCTGAGTTGATGTCGATCGAGACCAATGCTTCGGTTGGGTTGATGACAATATAGCCACCAGACTTCAACTGAACGACCGGTTGATACATCGCGTTCAACTGATCTTCGACATGATAGCGTTGGAATAATGGCACTGGGTCGGCATAATGCTGCACACGCTTGGCGTGGCTTGGCATAAGCAACTTCATGAAGTCCTTTGCCGCCTTATACCCGTCGGGCCCTTCAACGAACACCTCGTCAATATCCTTATTATAGATATCACGGATGGCGCGTTTGATAAGGTCGCTGTCAGTATGGATCAGCATTGGCGCTGCCCCGCGCAGCGTGCGCTCACGGATTTCGTCCCACAGGCGCGCCAGATAATCAAAATCACGCTTGATTTCAGGCTTCGTCCGGGCAAGCCCAGCGGTCCGAATTATGCAACCCATGGTGGATGGCAAGGTAAGGTCAGAAATAATCGTTTTCAAACGCTTACGGTCGGCTGCGCTATGAATTTTACGGCTGATACCGCCGCCATGCGACGTATTCGGCATGAGGACGCAATAACGGCCCGCCAAGCTCAAATATGTAGTGAGCGCCGCACCCTTGTTGCCTCGTTCTTCTTTCACGACTTGAACGAGCAAAACTTGACGACGATGAATGACGTCCTGGATTTTGTACCGGCGACGTAAGTTCATACGCTTTGCGCGCACCTCGTCGCTTGCCTTCGGCGCGCGGCCTTCGTTATTTCGGCCACCGCGACCACGACGGCGACGGTTGTTGCGGCCATTTTCGCTGCCGTTTTCGCCGTTTCCGTTTTCGTCGGAATCGTCGCCATTGCCGCCAAGGTCGGGTTCTTCACCCTCGGTCATGTCTATGGTATCGATGCTGTCGTCGCTATCGACCTCAATAAGGTCGGTTGCATCATCATCACGTTCCGCCGAGCCCTGCATGATATCGGAAGGCTCATCGCTTTCCTCTTCTTCCTGCTCACGCAGCGCAGCCTCTTCAGCCGCAGCCTCAGCTTCTTCGGCCAACAACCGGTCGCGGTCTTCCCGAGGGATCTGGTAATAATCGGGGTGAATTTCGGCAAACGCCAAAAATCCGTGGCGGTTACCGCCATAATCAATGAAAGCCGCCTGAAGCGATGGTTCTACCCTGGTTACTTTTGCAAGATAGATATTGCCTTTGAGCTGCTTGTGCTCCGCCGACTCAAAATCGAATTCCTCAATCTGGTTTCCTGTTACGACTGCGACCCGGGTTTCTTCCCGGTGACGCGCGTCGATAAGCATACGCGTTGTCATGTAATTTACTCCAGCGAGGCCGGCAGCCGATTATTAGCCGATGGCCGCTCGCTTCTTTGTTAATACGTTGCCGGACCGGACGCACAGCGTTCCTGTCGGCAAAGCGATGTGGTGGAAAAGTTAAAAATGCGTCTGCTGCTTGTGCATGGCGGGCGTGTATCGCGCGCGCGTGATTTCCAACCCATGCGCCATACCCAGACCGGGCGGCGTTGTTGGAAATATCATGCCTCATGAAGCGTCAACCTGTTAAAATGCCGAACGTTAACAACGAACGGCGGACTATCGGGGCATTCTTCAGAACTCCCTGTAGGGAAACGCTAGCACTCCTGCATGTTATCGGCAAGAGCATCCCGCGATTTAGCCTGTAATTACGTCTCATGGACCGTTATTTTTATAATGCGGATTAGCCGGGACCATTGTCTGTAAAAAATGTTGTGCCGCTTGAAATAGCGCATGTGGTAAAAGCAACGGATATGCGGTTCCTGCCGCCACCACAGTATAGCGCGAGGGCGCGGGGCGCTGTTCAATGCCATTTAAGTCAATTCTGCGCGGCGGATTGCGTCATGTTAAACAAGCATGTGGCTAAATTCGCGTCCATTTTCTGATTTACATTCTGGACCTGCCCGGCAAATCGGCTAGATAGGGCCCGCAATGGATAATCAGTCACCACCTGCCGAAGTGCCGACAACTATCAGTTACCGGCTGAAACGCGACGCCGAAGATTTTGTGACTCGCTGGCGTGGATGGTGGCAAAACAAGCGTTTTCGTTTGGCGACTTACGCCGCAAGTGCGCTTTTCGTTCTGCTTTTGATATTCTGGGCCTTGTTTGCCCGCAATCTTCCTGATGCAGAGGCGCTCATCGAATATGAATCGCCGCTGCCAACGGTGGTGCGCGATATCAACGGAGAGCCTTTTCACAGCTATGCCCGGGAACGGCGCGTTCAATTGGAATATGCCGACTTTCCAAAAACGTTGGTGCATGCCTATCTCGCGGCCGAGGACAAAACATTTTTCAGCCATGGCGGGATAGATTATCCCGGTATCGCGTCCGCCATTTTTGACAATATTTTTAGCGACAAGCGGTCGCGTGGCGCATCGACCATCACACAACAGGTTGCGAAAAACCTGCTGTTGACCAACGAATATAGTTACACCCGCAAGGTCAAAGAAGCGATCTTGGCCAGGCGTATCGAAAGCGCGCTGACCAAGCCTCAGATTTTGTCGCTTTACCTCAATGAAATCGCCCTTGGACGCCAATCTTTCGGCGTTGAGGCCGCGGCGCAGGCCTATTTCGGTAAAAGCGTTGATAAGCTTTTACTGCATGAAATGGCCTTTCTGGCTATCCTACCAAAGGCGCCGGAACGTTATGGGCGCTCCAAAAATGCGGATCTTGCCATGTCCCGTCGTAATTGGGTGCTTGGCGAAATGCACGCGAATGGATGGATCACCGATGCGCAGCTTGCGACCGCGCGGGCCCAACCGCTTGGCCTGGTGACGCAACGCGGTACCGGTTATAAAAATGTTGGCGGTTATTTTGCAGAAGAAGTGCGCCGCCAGCTTATAGAAAAATTTGGCGAAACTGACGAGGCAGGGCCCTATAGCGTCTATTCGGGCGGTTTGTGGGTTCGGTCATCCATGCATCCCGAGCATCAACTTGCGGCGACCAAGGCGTTGCGTGACGGCTTGCTACGCTACAATGCTGGCAAGGCTTGGAAAGCCAATTTGGGCACAATTGACGTTACCGATGACAAATGGCCATCCCGCTTTGCGTCGACCAATATTGGTATCGATTATGCCAATTGGCGTGCTGGCGTTGCGCTGGGCAAGGGGCGCGTTGGATTTGCGGATGGTTCGACCGCGCGCATTGATGGCGGTCCAGCCGCGATGAAGGCAGGTGATGTGATCGCCGTTGCCCCCAATGGCACGAACAGCTTCGTTGTCCGCAGCGTGCCAGAGGTCGGCGGCGGCATGGTTGTCCAGAATCCTTTCAATGGCCGTGTGCTCGCGGTGCAAGGTGGCTTCGATAATCGTATATCCAGCTTCAACCGCGCGACGCAGGCACAAAGGCAGCCCGGATCAACCATTAAACCCTTTGTCTACGCAACTGCGCTCGACAATGGGATGACGCCCACGTCGATTATCGTCGATGGTCCTTATTGCGTCTGGCAGGGTGCGAACTTAGGCCAAAAATGCTTTCGCAATTTCACAGGTGGCGGGGCAGGGCCGCAAACCATGCGCTGGGGTCTTGAACAATCTCGCAACCTGATGACGGTGCGGGCGGCGGCTGAATCGGGTATGGACAATGTGACGGACACTTTGCGTGACATGTCGATTGGGGATTATCCTGATTATCTCTCTTATGCCCTTGGTGCAGGGGACACGACAGTGTTGAAGATGGTCAATGCCTATTCGATGCTGGTCAATCATGGCCGTGAATTGAAACCGACATTCATTGATTTTGCCCAAAATCGCAAAGGCAAGGTTATTTGGCCCGCCAAATGGAAGCCTTGTGTGGGGTGCCGCGCGCCCGATTGGAATGGCAGGCCAATGCCGCGCTTCACACCTGCCGGCAAGCAAGTCATGGATCCCATCACGGCCTATCAAGTCGTGCATATGTTGGAAGGCGTGATTGCGCGTGGCACGGCTGTCACATTGCGTGAACTTGACCGGCCATTGTTCGGCAAAACCGGAACAACCACCGGCCCCACAAATGTCTGGTTCATTGGCGGATCACCGCATTTGGTCGCTGGCCTCTATCTGGGCTTTGACCAACCGCGCAATATGGGCGGCTATGCGCAGGGAAGCTCACTGGCTGCGCCCGTTTTCAAACAGTTCGCGCGCACAGCGATGGCCGATATGCCAAAGACACCGTTTATCGCGCCTGCCGGAACACGGCTTGTTCGCGTAGATCGCAGAAGTGGCAAGCGCGTATATGGTGCTTGGCCGAGTGATGACCCGCTAAGCGCCGTGATTTGGGAGGCGTTCAAGGCCGAGACAGAACCCAAGCGATCTATCCGTCAAGAAGAGCTGGCCACGCGGGATGACACGCCAAAGAAAGCGGCTGAAACGGAGTCTGCTGGTGCTGCCGGCGCAGCCAATGCCCCAAGCGCAAGCGTCGGGACAAAGCGCGACCAGGAGTTTATCCAGCAAGAAGGCGGAATTTATTAGGTTTAGTGCTTAGGGTCAGGACCCTATTAGATTTTGGGTTGCGGCAGATAATTGCGGTCATCGCTGCCTTTGACTTGAGCGCCCAATCCGCTAAAGGCCGCGGCTGACCTTTTCATTCCCTTGGAGTTTCTTATGCGCGCCGACGCAGAAGGCTATGTTGCCCGCATTGATGCCGCCCTCAACCTCGTCAAGATGTCGCTTGATTGGGACCGTGCTTTGCGCCGCTTGGACGAACTGAACGCCAAGGTTGAGGACCCGACCTTGTGGGATAATCCGAAAGCTGCCGAAGAAGTTATGCGCGAACGCCGCCGCTTGGATGCGGCCATTGGGACCGTGCGCGAAATCGACGCCGACAAGGCGGGCACGGTTGAATTAATCGAGCTTGCCGAGATGGAAGGCGACGCCGAATTGGGCGATGAGGGCGCCGCTGCATTGAAAGCATTGGCTGACCGTGCCGACCGCGACAAGGTCTCTGCATTGCTGTCGGGTGAGGCAGACGGCAACGACACTTTCATTGAAATTCATGCGGGCGCTGGCGGCACCGAGAGCCAGGACTGGGCCGAAATGCTTCAGCGCATGTATTATCGCTGGGCCGAACAACGCGGGTATAAGGTTGAGATGGTCGATTATCAGGCAGGCGATCAGGCGGGCATCAAATCCGCCACCTTGCTGGTGAAGGGCGAGAATGCTTATGGCTATGCCAAGACCGAAAGCGGCGTCCACCGTCTGGTCCGCATTTCGCCTTATGACAGCGCGGCAAAGCGGCATACCAGCTTTTCAAGCGTCTGGGTGTATCCGGTCATTGACGACAATATCGACATTGAAATCAACGAAGGCGATTTGAAGATCGACACCTACCGCGCGTCTGGCGCAGGCGGGCAGCACGTTAACACCACGGACTCGGCCGTCCGCATCACGCACAAACCCTCAGGCATCGTCGTTGCGAGCCAGAATGACCGCAGCCAACATAAAAACCGCGCCACCGCGATGGGCATGTTGAAGGCACGGCTATATGAAGCCGAACTGCGCAAGCGCGAAGAGGTCGCGAGCGGCGAATATGCGGCCAAAACCGAAATCGGTTGGGGCCACCAAATCCGTTCGTACGTGTTGCAACCTTATCAAATGGTCAAAGACTTGCGCACCGGCGTCACATCGCCAACACCCAGCGACGTACTAGACGGCGACCTCGACAATTTCATCGCCGCGGCATTGGCCCAGCGGGTTACAGGTGAAGCCATCGCCGTTGACGACGTGGATTAATTTTCCGTCTGTTAGCCCGTCAGGCTGCACTTGTTTCAAGAAGCGCCGCCCGACAATTGCTCTATGCTAAAAAACTTAGTTGACGCTTGCGTCAAGTGCGTGGGCACCTTAAAAGACGTGTCTTAATCGGGCGATTAAACGCCTATCGTAACGGAGCCCACGTCATGACCGATTCTCGCGCCAAGTCCGGTCCCTTAAGCGGCATAAAGATTGTCGAGCTCGCCGGTATTGGGCCGGGGCCTTATGCGGGACAGTTGCTGGCGGACATGGGTGCAGATGTGATTGTCATCGACAGGCCAGGTGGCTCAATCGTGCCCAAGGCCATTGATGCGCGGGGTAAAAAATCAATTATCCTTGATTTGAAGAAACCCGAAGCGGTTACCGCATTGTTGAAGCTGGTTGAATCTGCGGATGTCTTGATCGAAGGACTGCGGCCGGGTGTGACGGAACGGATGGGGGTTGGCCCTGATGTTTGCCACGCTCTTAACCCCCGTCTTATCTATGGCCGGATGACTGGTTGGGGTCAGAAGGGGCCATGGAACCAAATGGCCGGACATGACATTAATTATATCGGCATGACGGGTGTTTTGAACGCGATTGGAAAGCATGGGCAGCCGCCGGTTCCGCCGCTCAACATGATCGGCGATTTTGGCGGCGGGTCAATGTTTCTCGTCAATGGTATCCTTGCGGCCTTATTGGAACGCGCACGGACTGGTAAAGGCAATATCGTGGATGCGGCGATTGTCGATGGCACCAACAGCCTGATGAGCTTTGTGCATGGCATGACCGGGCTTGGCCAATGGCACACGCAGCGTGAGGCAAATTTGCTCGACGGGGCGATGCCATTCTACCGTTGTTATATGACGTCTGACGGTAAGTTTATGGCCGTTGGCTGCATCGAACCGCAGTTTTTCGCCGCGATGATGGAGCGTTTGCCTGTCGACAAGGATGCCTATGGCGGGCAGCATGACCGCTCGGCTTGGGCTCAGCAGCATGAACTGCTGGAAGATGTATTCGCGACCAAAACCCGCGACGAATGGGAGGCGATTTTTGCCGGAACCGACGCGTGCGTTACGCCAGTGCTGGATTATGTCGAGGCCGCATCCCACCCTGCAAACGCCGCGCGGCAGGCCTTTGTGCAGGATGGTCGCTGGTTGCATCCGCAAGTTGCGCCGCGACTTGCAACGCAGCCACTGGCTACCCATTTCGATATTGCAACCAAAGGCGGCGATTATGCCGATATATTGACCGAGGCTGGCCTTGGTGAACATGAAATCTCCCAATTGATCGCGGCGGGCGCTGTGGTCACAAATAAGGATTAAATATGACTGAAGCCTATATTTATGATGCGGTGCGCAGCCCGCGTGGCAAGGGCCGCCCCGATGGTGCGTTGCATGAAATTACGCCCATCGATCTGGCAGCGCAGGTCTTGGCGGCAATTCGTGATCGTAATGGCCTGTCGGGCGAAGAGATTGAGGATGTGGCCTTTGGTTGCGTTTCGCCCGTGGGAGAACAAGGCGCAGTCATTACGCGCACCGCGATCCTCGCCGCTGGCTATCCGCACACAACTTCGGGTATTCAAGTGAACCGTTTTTGTGGTTCTGGCCTTGAGGCATCGAACATCGCCGCTGCCAAGGTGAAATCCGGCGAATGCGATCTTGCGGTTGGCGGCGGTATTGAATCGATGAGCCGCGTGCCCATGGGTTCAGACGGCGGCGCATGGCCTATCGACCCACGTTCGGCGATTGCCAATTACTTCATCCCGCAAGGTATCTCGGCCGACCTTATCGCCACCAAATATGGTTACAGCCGCGACGATGTCGACGCTTATGCCGTTGAAAGCCAGAAGCGTGCAGGCCGTGCATGGGCCGAGAAGCGCTTTGCGCGCTCCATCCTGCCTATCAAGGATGTCATTGGTGAGGTCGTGCTTGACCATGATGAATTGATGCGTCCGCAAACCGATATGCAGTCCTTGGGCGCATTGGCACCTGCATTCCAGATGATGGGCACGATGATGCCCGGCTTTGATGACATTGCCATCATGCGCTATCCCGACGTCGAAAAGATCAATCATGTCCACCATGCTGGCAACAGCTCAGGTATTGTGGATGGTTCTGCAGCCGTGCTGATCGGCACTAAGGAAGCTGGCGAAAAATACGGCCTGAAGGCGCGGGCGCGGATTGTGTCGATGGCTTCTGTCGGTTCGGAACCTTCCATCATGCTTACTGGCCCCGAATTTGCTGCGCAAAAGGCACTGGCGCGTGCAGGGATGGACAAAAACGACATAGACGTGTGGGAATTGAACGAGGCTTTTGCTTCGGTTGTCCTACGTTTCATGGAAGCGATGCATATCGATCATTCCGATATCAATGTGAACGGCGGCGCAATCGCCATGGGCCATCCTTTGGGGGCAACAGGTGCGATGATCCTCGGGACGGTGCTCGATGAGCTGGAGCGGTCCGGCAAGTCGACTGCGCTCACCACCTTGTGCATCGGCGCAGGCATGGGCACCGCAACCATCATCGAACGTGTGAATTAACCTAGTTTTGTCATCCTCGCGAACGCGGGGATCCATGGTCCGGCACGTCAGCGTAAACCGACGGATATGGTCATGGACCCCCGATCAAGCCGGGGGTGACAAAGTTTTAGATTGGCGCGAAAACGCGCGAACAAGGAACGAAGATATGACTTACAATACTTTCTCCGTCGATATCGACGCCGATGGCATCGCGCTTTTGACAATCGATCTGCCCGATGCCTCCATGAATGTGTGGAATGGCGCGTTGATTGAAGAATTCGGCAAATGGGTTGATGATTTTACGACCAACGAAGCCGTAAAGGGCGCGGTCATTACCTCGGGCAAAAAATCCGGTTTCTTGGCTGGCGCTGACCTTACGATGCTGGGCGGCGCGAAGGCGAACAGCACCAAGGAAGCTTTTGACCAAGCATTTGCCCTGAACGCATTGCTGCGCAAAATGGAAACGGGTGGCCAGTCTGCCAAGGACCTGAGCAGCGGCAAAGTTTCGGCCAAGCCCATTGCATGCGCGCTAAATGGTCTGGCATTGGGTGGCGGTTTGGAACTTGCGCTTGCATGTCATTACCGCGTTGTCGCTGACAATCCGAAAATTCAGCTTGGCATGCCGGAAGTCATGGTTGGCTTGCTGCCCGGTGGCGGCGGCACACAAAGGACGCCGCGCCTGATTGGCCTGCAGAATGCAGCGATGATGATCATTCAAGGTAAGGCGCTCGACCCGGCAACGGCAAAAGCACAAGGCCTGGTCCACGAAGTCGCGCCAGCAGCTGACTTGGTTGCCAATGCCAAGGCATGGGTGAAGGCCAATCCGAAGGTTATCGCGCCTTGGGATAAGAAGGATTTCAAATTCCCAGGTGGGGCAGGGGCAATGGAGCCGCGCGCCGTGCAGTTATTCGTTGGCCTCAACGCCATGGCGCACAAGGAAAGCAAAGGCAATTTCGATGCCATAAAGGCGATTCTGTCGTGCCTGTATGAAGGCTCGATCCTGCCAATCGACACCGCGCTGCGTGTGGAATCGAAATATTTCACCAAGTTGCTTTCGGGCAGCCAAGCCAAGAACATGATCCGTACCTTGTTCATTAACAAGCAGGCCGCCGAAAAGGGCGCTGGCCGTCCCGCAGGCATGCCGCCGGTTGAGATTAAGAAGGTTGGCGTGTTGGGCGGCGGCCTTATGGGGTCGGGCATCACGCATGTTACCGTGAAGGGTGGCATGGACGTCGTTGTTCTCGACCGTAGCCTAGAAGACGCCAACAAGGCAGTCGATTACAGCCGCAAAATCATCGACAAGGCCGTCAGCCGTGGCAAGATGACCAAAGAAGCCGGTGACGCCTTCATGGCGCGGATTACGCCAACGGACAATTATGACGATCTGAAAGATGTCGATCTGATCATCGAAGCCGTTTTCGAACGTCCTGATGTAAAGGCCGATGTTATCAAAAAGGCAGAAGCGGTCATTCGTCCAGATGTCGTTTTTGCGTCCAATACGTCGACCCTGCCGATTTCCGGTTTGGCGAAAAATTCGTCACGTCCTGAATTGTTTGTCGGGCTGCACTTCTTCTCACCCGTTGAAAAGATGCCGTTGTTGGAGATTATTCCGGGCGCGTTGACGGGTGATCGTGCCTTGGCAGCAGCGTTTGATTATAACGCCAAGATTAAGAAAACGCCGATTGTCGTGAAGGATGTGCGCGGATTCTTTACCAACCGCGTGTTCCCGCCTTATATGGGTGAGGCGATGAAGCTGGTGACGGAGGGCGTGAAGCCCGCTCTGATCGAAAATGCCGCCAAGGCACTTGGTATGCCCATCGGCCCGCTGGCGTTGCTTGACGAGACCACTTTGCAACTGGGCTATGACGTTATGCAGTCGACCAAGAAAGAACTGGGCGACGCTTATCAGCCAAGCGGCACTGAAGACTTTATGGAGTTGATGGTGGTCAAGCTTGGCCGCAAGGGCCGCCGCTTTGGCTCTGGCTTTTATGATTATGATGCCAAGGGCGAGCGCCTGAGCCTATGGCAGGGCATGGCCGAGCATTATCCGCTGGCCGAGGAACAGCCGTCGGTGGAAGAGGTGAAGCAGCGTTTGTTGTATATCCAACTGATTGCGACGGCGCAGTGCTTTGAAGAAGATGTTGTCAAGGATCCGCAAAGCGCGGATTTGGGCGCGATCTTTGGTTGGGGCTTTGCACCTTATACGGGCGGTCCCATGAGCTATATCGATACCGTTGGCCTTGAGAATTTCGTCCGCACCGCCGACAATTTGGCACAACGTTTTGGTCACCGGTTTGCGCCACCCAAAAGCTTCCGCGAAATGGCGGACAAGGGCGAGACTTTGTATAAAGCTGCGGCATAAACACCCGCAAGTAAGGCACAAAAAAGGGCGACCTCCACGCGGAGGCCGCCCTTTTTGTTTGTGTCGTTGGATTAGAACTTGGCGCGGACGGTCAGGCCGTACATGCGTGGCTCTTCCACGAAACCAATTAACGAGCGTGTACCAGCTGCGCCACGCAGCGGCGTGTTGGCCGTAACCCCTCGCGTAATTTCGTTGGTCAGGTTTGTACCCCAAAGCTCGAACGTATAGCGCCCATCTGGCGTGGTAAGACCGATGCGTGCGTTCATCTTGAAATAATTTTCCTGCAGCGCCAGTGGGATCGGCAGATTGTTGGTATCAAGATTAATCGTACGGGTCGTGCGGCTATCGGAATAGTTAACGCTGCCATTGAGGAGCAAGCCCCAGCCTGAGCTGTTGAGCGGACCGTCATAGGTCAGGCCCGCCACACCCGTTAGCTTCGGTGCATTGGTGAGGTCTTGGCCGCAGAGTCGCACTACAGAGCCAAGAGCGCTTGCGGCAACACCGTCGGCGCAATCACTTGGATAGCGGGCATTTGCATATGTCACCGCAAGATTGCCCCGCATATAATTACCAAAGTCTCCGAACAGCTCAAGCTCGGCCCCTGTCGAACGTGCAGAATTAACGTTGAAGGTGAGGAACTGGACGCCAGTGAATTCCAGAACTTGGAAATCGCTCATCTTCATGTCGAACAAGGCAAGGTTGGCCTTGATCGGACCAAAGGTAGCTTTCACGCCGAGTTCGATCTGGTTGACCTTCTCCGATTTGAACCGTGGGTCGGCATAAACCGGCGCTGCGCCAGTCGTCAGAACTGCAGTAGAGTTCGTTAGGTTGGCTGCGGTCGGGTCGAGGTTGAACCCGCCAGACTTAAACCCGTGGCTATAGCTGGCATAGAGCAGCAAATCTTCATTTGCCTTATAACCAATCTGACCTGTGTAGGTGATTTCGTCATCTTCAAATTGGTTGGACCATGCACGCGGCAAAGGCAATTTCGAGCTGGCCAAACCACCTCCGGCAGCAGCCGGTGCAGTCAGGTTGACCGGAACGGCAAAGGGAAAGCAGTTGAGGCCTACCAAACCAGGCGCAAGCGCACCGGGCACGCGACCTGTCAGTACGCCGTTGACGCTTGCTTGGCATGCTGCGTTGCTTGCGCTGATTTGACCGAAGGATGCATCCTTCGTTTCAGAGACATAGCGCGCGCCAACTGTTAGGCTCAATTTATCCGTTACGTTGAAGACATTGTGCGTAAAAATTGAATAGCTTTCGGCATCTTGCGAAAACAGGTTGTTACCAAAAGAATTGTTCGAATTGACGGGCGCACCGATCGTTGGAGCCGCCGCTGTTCCGCCAGAACCCAAAGCAGTGAGCGCAAACAATGGATTTACGCCTGCCGCATTCGCAAAGTTAAATGCGCTGTTCGCGGCTTGATAGTCGGCACCGAAGGACATGGTTTGCTGTGCAGCAATCTTTTCCTTTGAATAGAAACCACCGATCAACCAATCTAGAGAATCGTTAAGCGCGGTACCTTGCAACCGGAGTTCCTGCGTGAACGTTTTAATCCGGTCACCATTGGGCAGAACACCCGGAGCCTGAATCGAGCCGCCGACACCAGTTGTGAAAATTTTCAGGCTCGTGAAATCGGACTCAGCCGTCGAACTGGATTTAAAGTCGCGATAGGAACCGACATACGTCAGTTTTGCACCGCCAAGGTCCCATTTGACTTCACCGGAAATGCCCCATTGTTTTGCGCCATTGAAAAACGTCTGGCTGTTTGTGGCCAGATTTTTAAGCGCTGACTTTCCGGATTCTGCAACGCCGTCATTGGCCAATCCATGGAATGCCGAGAAAGGTGCGAGTTCCGTTTCACGCACGATAACCGCGTCACAGCAATTTTCGTCTACCTTGGAATAGTCGCCGACAATGCGGATGCTGACATCTGCATTGGGCTCTACATATAATTGACCACGAATGAGGTAACGGTCGCGGTTGTTGCTTTCAGCGCCAGTTGAGCTTTTCAAGTAACCGTCACGCTTGCGCCATGTGCCCGACAAGCGAATGGCGGCTACGTCTTGTACCACGGGAACGCTCACGCCGCCCTGCGCATTCATGAAGTTGTAGTTGCCGTATGAGGCGTTGGCAAAGCCTTCGACTTCAGACAGGTTAGGGCGTTTTGTTGTGATGTTCAACGCACCAGCCGACGTGTTGCGGCCAAACAATGTACCTTGCGGGCCGCGCAGGATTTCGAGACGCTCCAGGTCGACAAGATCGCCCAACGCAACGCCTGGGCGTGACTGGTAAACGCCATCAATGAAGACGCCAACCGAGCTTTCGAGGCCGGTGTTATTACCCGTTGTGCCGACGCCACGAATTTTAATCGACGTGCCTTGCGTTTCAGTCTGCGACGACTGAATGTTGAAGCTTGGTGAGATGGAGGACAGCGTCTTGATGTCCGATACGCCCTCGCGCTCCAGCGCCTCTGGCGCGACGGCGGTCACGGCCAGCGGAATGTCCTGCACATCCATTGCGCGCAATGTCGCGGTCACAATGATGGGTTCATCACCACTGTCTTCTTCGGCTTGGGCTGTTTGGGCGTAAGCTGCAGGCACTAACATCGCGCTGCAGATGGTGCTGCACAAGGCAGCGGTAATCACACGATTAAATCGACGCATTTCTCTCTCCTCCATTTAACCGACCACCCATTGGCATTTGCTGCTCATATATGGTTGGCGGCGCTCTTAACGCTTCCCGGGTGGGATTATTCCGGGAAGAAACTCTAAGCAGCCATCATCCTATCGCCGAAATTTCACAAATCCAGCAATTTAATCACGCGATTGAAGATATCATTTTACTGTGGCTTTTGTGCCTTATGACGTTAATTATCCTAGGCTATGTTTGACCGCCCCACGATTTTGGACGAGGCATTTTCCCGCCGCGTCGCTGCGCATGACTTTCCACATTCGCGTATCAACCACATTGTCGAAATGGTTGCGCCGCACGTGCTTGTGGATCTGTTCGATAGTCAGATTATGAGCCGCCATCTCGACCTTTGGGCACGGCGTTCCAAGGGCAACACTTTCTATTCCATTGGCAGTTCGGGGCATGAGGGCACAGCCGCAATGGCGGCGGCAACGCGCGCGACGGATATGGCATTCCTGCATTACCGCGATGCTGCGTTCCTGATCCAGCGTAAGAAGCAAGCGGGCGGCCTGACGCCGTTACATGACATGGCTTTGTCCTTCGCTGCGTCGGCTGATGACCCGATCTCGGGTGGGCGGCACAAAGTATTGGGCTGCGCACATAGCTTTGTCCCGCCGCAAACCAGCACGATTGCGTCCCATCTCCCTAAGGCCGTTGGCGCGGCGCATTCATTGGGCATGGCGCAACGCTTGCAGCTTGCCGATGCTGTGCTGCCGCAGGATGCGGTAATTTTATGTTCGTTCGGCGATGCGTCTGCGAACCATTCAACCTCGCAAGGCGCGTTCAACGCCGCGTGCTGGGCCGCGTATCAGCATTTACCGATGCCTATTGTCTTTTTGTGTGAGGATAATGGCATAGGGATTTCCGTGCGCACGCCGGGCGGGTGGATCGCCGCTAACTTCGCGCATAGGCCGGCGCTGCATTACATTAGCTGCGACGGTGCGGACATGCGTGACGCGCTGCGCGGATGCGCAGAGGCGGTGACCTATGCCCGCGCACGGCGTAAACCGGTGTTCCTGCACATGCAGACGATCCGACTGATGGGGCATGCCGGTGCGGATGTTGAATTAAGCTACGCCTCCGTCGCGCAGATTGAGGCCGCAGAGGCGCAGGACCCATTGCTGCACAGCGCGCGGATCTTGCATGAGCACGCAGGCATGTCAGGCGCGGAGATTGTTGCGCGCTATGAAGATATGCGTGCGCGGGTCGACTGGGTGGCACGCGAGGCGCTATCAAAGCCGCGACTATTGACGGCGGCAGAGGTTATGGCGTCGATTGAGCCCGCGAAATCCGAAAAGCCGCCGCAGCCACTGTCTGATATGGCGGCGCGTGATGCCCTGTTCGCGCATGACGCGCGCAACCTTGCCAAGCCAGCGACCTTGGCCAAAAGCATCAATTTTGCTTTGGCAGATATCATGCTGCAATATCCCAATGTCGCGGCGTTTGGCGAAGATGTCGCGCGCAAGGGTGGCGTTTATGGCGTGACACAGGGCTTACAGGAGAAATTCGGCCCCGTGCGTGTGTTCGACACCTTGCTGGACGAACAAACGATCTTGGGTCTTGCCATTGGCATGGCGCATAACGGCTTTGTTCCGATCCCGGAAATTCAGTTTCTGGCCTATCTGCATAATGCCGAGGATCAGATTCGCGGCGAAGCGGCGACCTTATCTTTCTTTTCGAACCAGCAATATCGCAACCCGATGGTTATCCGCATTGCCGGCCTGCCTTATCAAAAGGGCTTTGGCGGGCATTTCCATAATGACAATAGCTTGGCCGTCCTTACCGATATTCCAGGCATTATCGTTGCCTGTCCATCCAGCGCCGCTGACGCGCCAGCGATGTTGCGGGAATGCGTTCGTCTGGCGCATGAAGATGGGCGGGTGGTGGTCTTTATTGAACCGATCGCATTATATCACACGGCCGACCTGCAGCAGGCGGACGACGGCGGTTGGAGCGCACCTTATGTGGCACCGGATCAAGACAAGGTTATTGCCCTTGGTACGCTCGGTCAATTTGGTAAGGGTACTGAACTTGCTATCATAACATACGGAAATGGTTATTTCCTTTCGCGGCAAGCGGCGGATGAATTAAAGGCAGAGGGGATTGATCTGCGGATTATCGATCTACGCTGGTTGCACCCGTTAAATGCTGAGGCGACTGTTGCGGCTGTGGCGGATTGCGGGAAAATTTTGATTGTTGATGAATGCCGAAAATCGGGAAGCCTGAGCGAGAAGTTGATGACCATCTTAACCGAAGCCGGACGTGGCGACGCCGTCAGCCGTATTACGGCCGAGGATTGCTTCATCCCATTGGGCCCAGCGGCTGAACTGGTATTGCCGAGCAAAGCCTCAATCATCGAAGCGGCACGGGCGGCGGTGGCGTGAAAAAACGGGCTTTAGTCGTTTGTCCCGGGCGCGGCACTTATAATGCGGCAGAGCTTGGCTATTTGAAAACGCATCATGCGGCGCGTCAGGACGTTATCGCCACGGTTGATGCCATCCGGACCGAGTTGGGGCAGGTGACTGTCTCGCAACTTGATAATGCCGCCAAATATGCGCCATCGGTTCATATGACGGGCGATAATGCATCGGCGTTGATCTATGCCTGCGCCATGGCCGACTTCGCCGCGATTGACCGCGAACGATATGAGATTGTTGCCGTGACTGGCAATTCCATGGGCTGGTATCTGGCATTGGCTTGCGCAGGCATAGTCGATCTCGCGGAAGGTGCGCGGCTCGTCAATAATATGGGCGGGATCATGCATCAGCATGGAACCGGCGGACAAATTGTCTGGTCAGTCGTTGATGACAATTGGAATATGCGGCCAGATAAAATATTATTTGTTAATTATTTATTGGCCGAGGCTCGTATAAATTCTGAAATACGCGTAGATATTTCCATCCGGCTCGGTGGCATGATAGTTTTTGCGGCAGACGAGGCGGGGCTCAAATGGTTGACGGAACGGCTGCCTAAAGATGACCGTTTTCCTCTAAAACTTATGCACCATGCTGCATTCCATAGTCCTTTACTGAACCATGTCGTTCCGATGGCGCGGGCTAGCAATCTTGTTGGCGATTTCGCGGCTGGTGATATTCCGGCGATTGACGGGCAGGGCCGGATTTGGTCCCCGCGCGCGTTCAGCCGTGAGGCTATTTATGACTACACATTCGGCGCGCAACTGACCGAAAGCTATGATTTCACGCGTGCGGTTCAGGTTGCAGCGGCCGAATTTGCGCCCGAGACAATCATTGTCTTGGGCCCCGGCACGACCTTGGGCGCGCCGACGGTTCAGGCGTTGATTGCCTCAGGCTGGCGCGGTCTGTCGAGCAAAGCGGACTTTCAGGCGCGGCAGCAGAATGACCCGATCCTCATTTCCATGGGCATGGCTGAACAGCGCGCGTTGGCGTTAAGCTAATCACTGCATACGAATAAACGCTAGACGCCCCCTCGCTTCCGGATAAAGGGAGGGAGAATTGCGGGGTAAATGTCTGCTGCCTTGCCAGGAGATTGACGGAATGCGCGACCATAGCTCAACCTTGCTGCTGTTCGGGGCGACGGGTGACCTTTCGCGCCGGATGCTGTTGCCGTCCTTATATGCTTTGCATGCTGATGGGTTGATTGACCCCAATTTACGCATTTTCGGCACGGCACGCAGCGCGCTGACCGACGAGGCCTTCCGCGACATGGCGCGCGGGGCATTGTGCGAATTTTTGCCCGATGATCGTAAGGCCGAAGGGTTGATCGACGCCTTTCTGCAACATTTGCATTATGTCGCGCTTGATGCGTCCAATCCAGATGGCTTTACCGAACTGGCGGCGACGATTGGTGATATATCGGGGGGCTTGTCGATTTTCCTGTCCACAGCGCCGTCTTTGTTCGAAGCGACGATCAAGGGCTTGCATAATGCCGGTCTTTCGGGAGAGAATGTCCGTATCGGCCTTGAAAAACCCTTGGGCAATGATCTTGCTTCCTCGCGACATATCAACGACGCCGTCAACGCCGTATTCCCGGAGAAGCGTACCTTTCGCATTGACCATTATCTGGGCAAGGAAACGGTCCAGAACCTCATGGCGTTGCGCTTTGCCAATATGTTGTTCGAACCGCTTTGGAACGCCAATGCCATCGCGCATGTGCAGATTACCGTCAGCGAGACAGTTGGGCTTGAGGGGCGCGCAGGTTTTTACGATGATACAGGCGCGCTGCGCGATATGGTGCAGAACCATATGCTGCAATTGCTTGCGTTGATCGCGATGGAGCCGCCCGCCAGCCTTGATGCCACCGCTATTCGCGACGAAAAGGTAAAGGTTCTGCGCGCGCTCCGTCCGGTGACTGAAGGCGACGTTGTGACGGGCAAATATACCGAAGGCGCGGTTCAAGGCGATGCGGTCAAAAGCTATGAAAGTGACTTGGGCAAAGCATCCGACACCGAAACATTTGTTGCGATAAAAGCTTATGTCGACAATTGGCGCTGGCAGGGGGTGCCATTTTTCCTGCGCACGGGCAAACGCCTGCCCGAACGGCGCAGCGAAATTGTCATTCAATTCAAACCAGTCCCGCACAATGTGTTCCGCGACCGTGGCGGTAAACTTGAGGCAAATACGCTTATCATCCGTTTGCAACCTGAGGAATATGTGCGGTTGTTAGTGATGGCAAAGGAGCCGGGGCTGGACCGAGGCGGAGTTATCTTGCGCGAAGTACCGCTGGATTTATCGCTCACCGCCGCGTTCGCGGGGTCGCGCCGCAGGATTGCCTATGAAAGACTGCTTCTTGACCTCGTAGAAGGCGACCAGACGTTATTCGTCCGCCGCGATGAGGTTGAGGCGCAGTGGGTGTGGATTGATGCCATACGGGCCTTGTGGAAAGCCATGGCGCTAAAGCCAAAAACCTATGGCGCGGGAAGCTGGGGCCCCAATGCGGCAATTGCCCTGACTGAACGCGATGGAGTGAGCTGGCATGAGTGAATTACACGTCACAATCGAAGCCGTCACCGCGCGGATTATTGAACGTTCCAAGCCGCAGCGTCAGGCCTATCTCGACCTGATCGGCAAACAACGCGACGCTGGCGTTAACCGCCCGACTTTAAGCTGCGGTAATCTCGCGCATGGCTTTGCCGCCAGTGGCGAGGACAAGGCGGCGATCCGCGATGGTAAGGCTATGAATATAGGCATCGTCAGCGCCTATAACGACATGTTGTCCGCGCATCAGCCTTATGGCCGTTACCCAGAGCAGATGAAGATTTTTGCGCGCGAGGTTGGCGCCACCGCGCAAGTGGCCGGTTCCACACCGGCCATGTGCGATGGCGTGACACAGGGGCAGGATTCGATGGAACTGTCCTTGTTCAGCCGCGATGTTATCGCCATGGCGACGGCGGTGGGGCTGAGTCATGGTATGTTCGAAAGCGTTGCGATGCTTGGCATTTGCGACAAGATTGTTCCCGGCCTGTTGATCGGGGCGTTGCGCTTTGGCCATTTGCCGACCATATTTGTGCCCGCCGGGCCCATGCCATCTGGTCTTGCCAATAAAGAAAAGCAACGCGTTCGGCAGCTTTACGCCGAGGGTAAAGTCGGCCGTGCCGAATTGTTAGAAGCGGAGGCGGCGTCTTATCACAGCGCAGGTACCTGCACCTTTTATGGCACTGCAAATTCAAACCAGATGATGATGGAGGTCATGGGGCTGCATATACCCGGTTCCGCCTTCATTAACCCCGGCACGAAATTGCGGACCGAATTGACCCGTGCCGCCGTCCACCGCCTGAGCAAAATTGGCTGGGATGGCGATGATTATCGGCCCTTGGGCCTTTGTGTTGATGAAAAGGCGATTGTGAACGCCTGTGTTGGCTTGCTCGCAACGGGTGGTTCAACCAACCATGCACTGCACATTCCGGCCATTGCGCGGGCAGCGGGGATCATGATCGATTGGGAAGATTTGGACCAACTGTCTTCGGCTGTGCCGCTCATTGCGCGGGTCTATCCGAATGGGTCGGGCGATGTGAACCATTTCCACGCTGCGGGCGGCATGGGCTATGTCATTCGCGAACTGATCAATGCAGGCCTGCTGCACCGCGATATCATGACGGTCGCGTGCGATGACTTGGCCGATTATGGGCGTGAGCCAATGTTGGAGGATGACCAGCTTGTCTGGCGCGACGCGCCAGCCGTCACTGCCGACGATACTATGTTGCGGCCGCCATCTGCGCCGTTCAGCCCCGATGGCGGGATGCGTTTGGTGACGGGCAATTTGGGGCGTGCAACATTTAAGACCAGCGCCGTCGATCCTGCCCGCTGGACCATAGAAGCGCCCGTCCGCGTGTTTCATGACCAGAATGAGGCATTGGCGGCATTCAAGGTGGGCGAATTGGACCGCGATGTCATCGTCGTTATCCGTTTCCAAGGGCCGGTAGCCAACGGCATGCCTGAATTGCACAAGCTGACCCCGCCTTTGGGTGTGTTGCAGGATAAGGGCTTTCATGTGGCGCTCGTGACCGATGGCCGCATGTCGGGCGCGTCGGGCAAAGTACCTGCCGCTATCCATTTAAGTCCAGAAGGAGCACGCGGGGGGGCGATTGCTAAGCTTCAGGATGGTGACATCGTTCGGCTCTGCGCGAATACCGGAACATTGTCGGTGTTGGTGGACGCAGATATCTGGGCGGCGCGCGTGCCAGCGCCGACGCCAGCACGGCGTATAGGCACGGGTCGCGAGCTGTTTGCATTGATGCAGGCAGGCGCGGATGAGGCAGAGAAAGGCGGGTCGGCCATGTTGGCGGTTGCGGGACTATGACGGCTATTGTCGCTGTCGATATTGGCGGAACTCATGCCCGCTTTGCCATAGCCGAGGTTCAGGACGGTCGCGTGCTGGCGCTTGGCGAGGCGATAACGCTCAAGACGGCTGAACATGCAAGTTTCCAGACGGCGTGGCAGGAATTTGAACGGCTCAATGGCACGCACCTCCCGCGCGCGGCGGCGATTGCCATTGCGGGGCCCGTGGACGCTGATATCATCAAGCTAACCAACAACCCTTGGATCATCCGTCGTTCCATGATGTGCGATGAATTGCAGGTGGATAATTTTGTCATCGTGAATGACTTTGGCGCCGTTGGGCATGCCGTAGCGCAAGCAGGACCAGAATATTTTCAGCATCTAACAGGGCCGGATCAGGATTTTGCTACGGATGGCACGTTGAGCATTATCGGGCCGGGAACAGGCCTTGGCGTGGCGCATGTGTGGCGCAAGGGCGCTACCTATCATGTGCAAGCGACCGAAGGCGGGCATATGGATTTTGCGCCGCTCGACGCGATTGAGGACGCCGTTTTGGCGCGGTTGCGCAAACGTTACCGTCGGGTATCTGTTGAACGGGTCGTGTCTGGACCAGGTCTTATCGATCTTTATGAGACGCTTGCCGCGATTGAGGGGCGTGCGGTCCAGCAATATGACGACAAGACTTTGTGGCAAATGGGCATGTCAGGCAAGGACAGTCTTGCCGCCGCAGCGGTGGACCGCTTCTGCCTATCGCTTGGCAGTGTGGCCGGTGACATTATGCTCGCACAGGGAGGGTTTGCTGGCGTAGTGATTGCCGGTGGGCTTGGTTTACGGATCAAAGATAGCCTCATTCGTTCCGGATTTGCCGAACGGTTTCGTGCAAAGGGCCGATTTGAAGGGCTGATGTCCGCCATCCCCGTAAAACTGATTAGACATCCGCAGCCCGGTCTTTTTGGCGCAGCGGCAGCCTACGCCCAGCAACATGTTTGAGGATGCATCGCATATGGTCGCCATCGAAAAAATCATGCGCAGCGCGCCCGTTATTCCGGTGCTGGTCATTGAAGATGCCGCGTATGCGCGTGGCATAGCGGAGGCGCTGGTTGCGGGCGGACTTCCTGTGCTTGAGGTTACCTTGCGCACCGCTGCAGCCTTGGACGGAATTGCCGAGATGAAAAAGGTCCCCGGCGCGATTGTGGGCGCCGGCACGATCGTTGATATACCGGGTCTAGAATGCGCGATCGCCGCTGGCGCTGAATTTATTGTCTCGCCTGGCCTCACCGACAATTTGGCCAAGGCAGCAATTGCCAAAGACATTGCATTCTTGCCCGGTATCGCCAGCGCAAGCGACATCATGCGCGGGTTGGATTTGGGACTGAGGCATTTCAAATTCTTCCCGGCGGAGGCTAATGGTGGCCTTCCTGCGCTCAAGGCCCTCATTGGTCCATTCGGCCAGTGCCAATTTTGCCCAACGGGTGGCATAAAACAGGATACAGCAGCAGATTGGTTGGCCGTTCCGGAAATTTTATGTGTTGGCGGTAGCTGGCTTGTTGGTAAAGGCGTTCCCGATGTTGCCGCGATTGAATCGGCAGCGCGTGCCGCATCGGCATTACGGAAATAATGGAGACACAAGGCGTATGGCCGAAGAAATCGAATGGTGGGATTTTGATGCTGCGGAAGATCTGATCGACGCAGTGGTAGGCGATGTCAGCTTCATCATCGAAAGCGCATTGGATGCCCGTGGTCAGGCGCTGGTAGCATTCCCCGGTGGCGCAACGCCTAAACCGATTTTGGAAAAGCTTGCTCAAACTAATATTCGTTGGAAAAATGTTACGATTATTCCAACCGATGATCGATTGGTACCTGTCGACAATCCCTTGTCCAATGTGGCGATGATTGCCAAAATTTTCATTCCAAAGGGTGCGCGGGTGCTACCAATCGCAAGCGATGCCGCCGACCATAAGCTGGCGGGTAGCGCGGCGAATGCACGGCTGGCGGACCTCCATTGGCCGCCGGATTTGGTCTGGCTCGGCATGGGGGTAGATGGCCATACAGCGTCAATCTTCCCCGGCCCTGATTTTGATTCGGCGATGGACAGCGGCAAAGATGTGCGGGCCGTGGGCGTTGCGCCCGATCCGTTACCACCCGAAGCGCCCGTCAATCGTGTGACCTTAACAGGTGTCGCCATCGGCGCGGCGCGGACGGCGATTTTGGTGATCAATGGTGCAGAAAAGCGCAAGGTCCTTGAAGCGGCGATCGAACAGGGTGGCAAATCAAGCTATCCGATTGGCCGCGTGCTTGACAAGATTGTCGTGCCTGTCGACATTTACTGCCTCGACGACTGATTAGGCTCGGCGCATTTTGCCGGGGATAGTCTTTGCGTTCAGCTTCTTAAGATAAGGCGGGATATCCAATTCGGAGACGCCGACGGGTTTGCGCGCATCTTTCGGATTGATCGGAATATCGAACGCGATACCCAATCGCCCTTCGGTGGCCCAGGCTATGCGTCCACTGATCCAGCCAATGCTGCGCAGGTTCACTTCGACAAGTTCGCCCCGCATTGTGCCATTCGGGAGTTCGGCCATTAAGCCGCCGGCGGACAGGTTGCGAATGCGCACCGGCCATTCTTCCTGCGTAGCTGGAAAACGTAATATTGCCGTAAGCAAAAGGCTGTCGCGATTCACGCTGCGTTGTGCAGCAGGGCATTGCGTCTCGCTCAATTGGTCGTCCATGTTGCAGCGCCAAACAAGGTTAGTGTTAACTAGGCCTTGCACATTGGCATCCAAACATCGCCAAAAGGTTAATGCGGCATGCTTTCTCGGCGTTTTGCCGTAATTTTCCACCAAATGTGGTAGGCTGACGCGCTGTTTAATCGTCGCGTGAAACGCGCTCTTGGCGTTCGTGGCGTTCCTGCGCTTCGAGTGTCATTGTTGCAATCGGTCGGGCGCGGAGGCGTGCGAGAGAAATGGGCTCGCCGGTCACTTGGCAGTAACCATATTCGCCCTCCGTGATGCGACGCAAGGCGGCCTCGATTTTGGCGATAAGCTTACGTTGTCGGTCGCGGGTACGAAGTTCGATACCCCAATCGGTCTCGCTTGAGGCGCGGTCGTTCAGATCTGGCTCACGCATGGGGCCATCTTGAAGCTGGTTCAGCGTTCCTTGGGCCTCCGCCAAGATGCTATTTTTCCAGTCAACGAGTTGCTTTTCAAAATATCGCAACTGCCGATCGTTCATAAATGGCTCTTCGTCGCCAGGTACATATGAATCGTCGAGGCCAAAGTCAGCGGCGCTTGTTTCGTTGGTCGTATCTTGAGGCTTGGCGCTCACGCCCATCGTAATTCTCCACCCCGGGGCAGGCCCTCCAGAACGAAGGAGTCTGCGTCCAATCCACTCTTGGCGGCGCTATAGACTCGGGCCAAATGCGGCACAAGCCAAATGTTACGCGGCGTCTTCAATTGCGCAAAAGCTTTGGAAGATGTTCAGCGGGCGCTGGTTCGCTGTTTATGCATGAAAAATTTTGCGGTCGGGTACGCCGTTAGCTGAGGAAGAGTGCGTTGTTCCCGCATGCGGGCAATGTCCGGCCAAGAAAGCGATGGCAAGCCACATTGTGTAAGTGCCGCGCAAACGCCGCCAACTTTCCGCCGCCCTTTTTCATTGCGAAACCGCCACTCGCGGGGCATAGCCTGCCGTCATGCATGACCTAAAATATATCCGTGAAAATCCCACCGACTTTGATGCTGCGTTAATGCGCCGGGGCTCTGAACCCGTTGCGATGTCTATCCTTGCGTTAGACGAAAACCGGCGCGCAATCTTGACTGAGATGCAAAATGCGCAGGCCCGTCGCAATGATGCGTCAAAATCCATTGGCGCAGCCATGGGCAAGGGCGATACCGCAACCGCCGAGGCATTAAAGGCCGAGGTTGCCCAGTTGAAAGACATTTTACCGCAGTTGGAAGAACGCGAACGCGCGGCTGGGATGGAACTCGACGCCTTGCTTGCAGGCTTACCGAATTTGCCCACGGCTGACACACCCGATGGCGCAGATGAGACCGAGAATGTCGAAATTGCTCGCTGGGGCAAACCGCGCGATTTTGATTTCGAACCCCGCGACCATGCGGATATCGGTCCCGCCCTTGGCCTCGACTTTGAAACAGGCGTTGCCATTTCGGGCGCGCGGTTTACCTTCATGCGCGGCCAGATGGCGCGCTTGAACCGCGCGCTTGGTCAATTCATGCTCGACCATCAAACTGCACAGCGCGGCTATACCGAGTGCGCAACGCCTTATTTGGTGCGACAGGAATCTTTGTTTGGAACCGGGCAGCTTCCTAAATTTGCCGAAGACAATTTTCAGACAACCGATGGCCGCTGGCTCATTCCCACTGCGGAAGTGTCGTTGACCAACAGCGTGCGGGAACAAATTTTGGACGAAAGCGCACTGCCGATCCGGTTGACCGCGTTGACCCCATGTTTCCGTTCCGAAGCAGGCGCAGCAGGGCGCGATACCAAGGGCCTCATTCGCCAACACCAGTTTGAAAAGGTGGAGTTGGTCTCCATTGTCCGGCCCGAAGACAGCGCGGCAGAACATGAACGCATGGTGGAAAGCGCCGAAGGTATATTGCAAGCGCTTGAACTGCCATATCGCAAGATGCTGCTATGCACAGGTGACATGGGTGCCAGCGCGCAACGTACTTATGATCTTGAGGTCTGGTTGCCAGGTCAAGGGCTATATCGTGAAATTTCAAGCTGTTCGAACTGCGGCGACTGGCAGGCACGGCGCATGAACACCCGTTACCGCCCCGCCGAAGGCAAAGGCAATATATTCGTCCACACGCTGAATGGCTCCGGCCTCGCGGTTGGCCGCACACTTGTTGCTGTTCTCGAAAATCACCAACAAGCCGATGGCAGTGTCATCATTCCGGCTGCTTTGCTGCCTTACATGGGCGGCCTCACAAAATTGGAGCTTGCAGCTTAATGCGTATATTATTGACCAATGATGACGGCGTAAACGCGCCAGGTCTTAAGGTATTGGAGGCAATCGCCCGCACGATCAGTGATGACATCTGGATCGTTGCGCCTGCGGAGGAAAACTCTGGCGCTGGCCATTCGCTTACCCTGACGAAGCCCGTGCGCATTCGCCAGCATGGGGAAAAGCATTATTCGGTTTCAGGCACGCCGACAGATTCTGTTATGCTTGGCATTGGTGTGATCATGAAGGACGCAAAGCCTGACCTGATCCTATCCGGCGTCAACCGTGGCGCCAATTTAGGCGATGATGTTACCTATTCAGGCACGGTCTCCGCCGCGATGGAAGGGGCGTTGGCCGGCATTCGCTCCATTGCACTGAGCCAAGTCTATGGCAAAGAAGGCATGGCCGACGCTGTCCCCTTTTCGGCGGCCGAAGCTTGGGGTGAGCGCGTACTTCGTCCGTTGCTTGATATGCCAGACACGCCGCGCACATTGACCAACATCAACTTTCCGCCGCTGTTGCCGCAAGATGTGAAGGGAATCAAAGTCGCGCGTCAGGGCTTTCATGATTACAGCCGTGGTTCGATTGTCAAAGGGACGGACCCGCGCGGATATGATTATTATTGGTTTGGTTTGCACGGCATGTTGCACACGCCGGGCCATGACACCGACCTTGAAGTCATTGAAGATGGTTATATTGCAGTCACACCTCTCCAACTTGATCTGACCCACCATGAATCTTTGGCGACGTTGAAGCATAGATATAACATTTAAGGGGCTGCGGATGCGGTTGAGGTTAATGGTGATTTCGAAATCCGCAAAACCCGCCGGAGGTCACTTCTCTAAGCTATGTGGATCCATTCATGGCTGATCCCAATATCCCGACCAAATTCACAGTAGCACTTCGCCGTGCAAGCAAGTTGCCGGTATGGGCGGACGTGCTCCTTCGGCTGTCGCTGGCGTTCTTCCTGATTTTGTTGGTCATCATCATTCACTGGTTTGACAGGGCTGGTTTGAAAGACAATCATGACGGCGTCATCAGCTTTCTGGATGTCGTCTATTTCACGATGATTTCCGTCACCACTACGGGGTTTGGGGACATTGCCCCAGTGTCTGACCGATCACGCTTTATCGAAGCGATTATCGTGACGCCGGTACGCATTGCCGTCATTTTTATATTCGTAGGCACAGCCTATAATTTTGTCATCAAACGCAGTTGGGAAAAATGGCGCATGAAAAAGATTCAGCAAACCTTGTCCGGACATATTGTGACCTTGGGTTTCGGCGTCAGCGGGTCGCAAGCTGTTAATGAGCTTATTAAGCGCGGGACTGACCCAAAAGATATTGTGGTGATTGATAGCAGCGAGGAACGGCTTGCCGAGGCCGAGTATCTGGGTTGCAATATTTTGTGCGGTGATGGCACGCGAGACGAAATTCTAAACGCCGTTCGCATTAAGCAGGCGTCGTCGGTGATCGTGTCCGCCGGACGCGATGATTCGTCCATCTTGATGGTGCTGACTGTACGCCATCTGTCGCCCAATGTGCCAATCAGCGTCGTGATACGTGCTGACGATAACGAATTGCTCGCGCGTCAGGCCGGGGCAACGACCGTTATCAATCCAGTCAGTTTTACTGGGTTGTTATTGGCCAGTTCGTGCCATGGCGAACATATTTCGGAATATTTGACCGATTTAGCTTCTGTCGGCGGCGAGGTCATTATTAAGGAACGTGAAGTATACCCAAGCGAAGTTGGCAAAAGCTTACGCGATTTGCCTGAGGGAATTGGCCTTCGTATTTACCGGAATGGCGTGAATTTTGGCTTTTGGCAGCCCGAAGCGCAAAAATTGGAAGCAGGCGATTTGCTGGTGCAGATCTTACCGACAGAAGCTTAGGGACAGGCTGATCCTAATGCCCCAGCAATAAAAAAACCAATCCCATCGCTGCGTAAAATACGAGCCAATATCCCGCATCAATCGCGAACAACCGGCCCGATTTGCGCGAAAACAGATAATTGGTGCCAATGGCGGGGATGATATAGCCCAGCGAAATGCCGACAGATATCATGAGCGTCGAACGCGCATTGGTATCAAAAAACGCGAGTAAATGGCCAAGAAACACTGCCGATAGCACCGAAAAGGCAAAGGTCAGGCCGTAGATTTTAAGCATATTGCCACCGCGCAGTTGCTCCTCGGTAAATCCATGCTCCGCCATCCATGCCTTGCCGAACAGAGGTCCGTACCAAAGGCCGCCAATCAGAAATCCGGTCGCCGCAGCCACCAAAATTGCTAATAAATTCGCGTTAGCCATCATGATCCTTCGCACAACTATAAGCATCAATCATGCGCTTGTTCGCCAGCCGTGACAAGCCTGCCGAAACGCGCTATGCGCCGCCCATCATGGCAACAATCATTAAAGCAGCGCCGAAAGTCGGCATGGTATCGCTTGGCTGTCCCAAAGCGCTGGTCGATAGCGAACGAATTCTCACTAAGCTGCGTGCAGACGGCTATGGCCTGTCGCCCGATTATGCGGGTGCCGATGTGGTGCTCGTCAATACGTGCGGTTTTCTGGACTCTGCAAAGGAAGAAAGCCTGGAAGCCATTGGCGAGGCTATCGCGGAAAATGGCCGTGTTATTGTGACGGGCTGCATGGGTAATGAAGCCGATGTTATTCGCGCGCGCTTTCCCGATGTGTTGGCGATTACAGGGGCGCATCAATATGAGGCTGTCGTATCGGCGGTCCATGAGGCAGCGCCGCCGGCGCGCGGTGCATTCGTTGATCTTGTCCCTGAAGGCGGATTAAAGCTTACGCCGCGCCACTACAGCTATCTCAAAATTTCCGAAGGCTGCAACCACAGCTGCGCGTTCTGCATCATTCCGTCCCTGCGCGGAAAACTTGCAAGCCGCCGGATTGACGCTGTGCTGCGTGAGGCGGAGAAGCTTGTTTCCGCTGGCACAAAAGAGCTGCTGGTTATCTCGCAAGACACTTCCGCTTATGGGGTGGATACGCGGCATGAACCGCGCGAGTGGAAGGGGCGTCAGGTGCGTGCACATATGACTGACCTTGCGCGCGAATTGGGCGGCTTGCGCACCAGCGATGGCATCGCACCATGGGTCCGGCTGCATTATGTTTATCCTTATCCCCATGTGGATGATGTCATTCCGTTAATGGCTGAAGGATATTTGACGCCGTATCTCGACATCCCGTTCCAGCATGCAGCGCCCAATGTCCTCAAAGCCATGAAGCGGCCAGCTAATGAAGCAAAGGTGCTTGAACGCATCCGCAAATGGCGCGATATGGCTCCGGACATTGCGATACGATCGAGCTTTGTCGTCGGCTTCCCCGGCGAAACCGAATCCGATTTCGAATATCTGCTCAATTGGCTAGAAGAAGCGCAGCTAGACCGGGTAGGGGCGTTCCGCTTTGAACCGGTGGACGGCGCGCAGGCGAACCATTTGCCCAATCCCGTGCCCGACGCAGTCAAGGAAGAGCGGTTCCAGCGTATCATGGCAAAAACCGCCGCGATCAGCGCTGCCAAGCTTGCGGCAAAGGTCGGACGCAATATTCCTGTAATCATCGACGAAATCGGCGATGCGGATGAAGATGGCAGCATTGGCGCCACGGGACGATCGCAGGCCGATGCACCTGAAATTGACGGCCATGTCTATCTGCGGGATGTTAACCCGACTTTGAAGGCCGGCGACGTCGTGCTGGTCAACATCGAAGATGCTGACGAGCACGATCTGTTTGGGGTGGTTGCCTGATTATCTGCCCTTCGGCGGTAGGGGAAAGAAGCCTGAAGTTCGGGCGACATAATCGGCATATTCGGGCCGCGTCTTTTTCATACCCCGTTCCAACAAGGGCTTACCCGACCATCGCGTCAGGGTGAATGTCAAGAATATCGGACCAATGACGCTAGCCCATCCTACCAGCCCTACTTCACAAGCGATGAGCCAAATGCCCCACCATGTGCAGGCGTCACCAAAATAATTGGGATGGCGCGTATAACGCCAAAGGCCAGTATCCAGAACCTTGCCCTTATTAGCCGGATTGGCGCGGAATGCGTTAAGCTGCGAATCACCGATGGTTTCAAACAATATGCCGATGATCGCAATGATTGTGCCGAATAATGCCAATGGGCCCAACGCTATATTCCCGCCTTCGCTTGCCCAAATACCAAGCTGCGCGGGGAGGGAAGTAATGAAAAGCAGAGGCGCTTGGGTAAGGAACACCGAAAGCAAGGATGTCTTGCTCCAGCTCCAGCCTTTCTTTTCCATCACGCTGCCCATGATTTTGGCGTAGCGCGGGTCTTCGCCATGCGCGCGCCAGCGTGTCCACAGATGAAAGGTCAGGCGTAGGCCCCAAAGGCTAGTCAAACCTATCAGCAAATGGGACCGCGCGTCCGGCGCGCTTGATTGCGCCCAAGTCGCCCAAGCCAGTAACACCATCCCGAATGCCCAAAAGGCATCAATGAATGACACATCGCGAATTCTGACCGAATAAGCCCATAAGGCAAGAATCACGGTTAGCAACGCCGCAGCATTGATAAGCATCGTCGAACCAAAATCAGTCATGCCTCGTCCCTCGCAAATATTTCTGTCATTCCTTTGGCTGGATGCTTTGGTTTAACCTTTGCGTAGATTTCTGCAACCTTCGCCATATCGGCTTTATAGTCGCCAGTTGGCCATATGGCAGGCCCAAGCCCGCCGGTTTTGGAACCATAATCCATCATGCCCAATACCAACGGTACGCCTGCACCCATGGCAATATGGTAGAAGCCAGTTTTCCACGCCTTAACCGTGCCGCGCGTCCCTTCTGGCGCGATTGTCAGCATGAATTCGTCGCGACGGCCGAATTCATCGATCATCTGCTGCACATAATTGCGGTTTGAACTACGGTCGACAGGAACACCGCCCATATCGAGCATGAAGTTGGTAAACGGCCAGCGGAAAAGCGAAGTTTTAGCCATGAAATGTGGCTTAATTCCTAAGTCTTCGGTCAGTCCTAAAAAATAGACAAAGTCCCAGTTGCTGGTGTGTGGTGCGGCGATGAGCACGAATTTGCGTGGCTCCGGAACGACGCCATGCGCCCGCCATCCGCCGCGTTTATAAATAGCAACCAATACCCGCCTAAACATTTGGGATAACCAGCTGGGCTGGCGTTCATTCAAGAACATTATCGTCATCCTCCCCCAATGCTCACATAACGCCGTTGCAATGCATTTCAAACGGCTTGTTTCGTAAATACGCAAAGGCTAGGCATCCGGGCGCAATAAAAATCAACGCGGGAATTTACATGTCGCAACATGCACACGGTAGCACTCCAGTTATTTCTTCAACCGGATTGTTTACCCCATCTCATAATATCAGCAACGCGGAACTGGTCGCGAGCTTTAATGCCTATGCCGACCGCTACAACGCCGCCAACCCTGATGCAGAGCCACTCACGCACAGCTCAGTTGAATTTGTCGAGAAGGCCAGCGGGATCAAATCCCGGCATGTGATCGATAAGCGCGCCATCGTCGATCCCGACATCATGGAGCCACGTTACCCCGAACGGCCAGATGACCAGATTTCGTTAATGGCCGAAATTGGCGTTGCGGCATGCCGTGATGCGCTGGAACGCGCTGGTCGCAAGATTGAAGATGTTGATGCCGTGCTATGCGCTGCGTCGAACATGCAGCGCGCTTATCCTGCCATGGCTGTAGAAATCCAACATGAGCTTGGTATGCAGCGCGGCTTTGGCTTTGACATGAATGTTGCTTGTTCTTCAGCGACGTTCGGCATTCAAACTGCTGCTGACTATATCCGCAGCGGTAATGCGCGTTCGGTATTGGTCGTAAATCCTGAAATAACATCAGGCCATCTTAACTGGCGCGACCGCGACAGCCATTTCATCTTTGGGGATGTGGCGACCGCCATATTAGTTGAGGCAAAGGATATGGCCCCTGCGCAGCATTGGGAGATTCTGGGCACGCGGCTGAAAACGCAATTTTCGAACAATATCCGCAACAATTTTGGTTTTCTCAACCGCGCGCATGGGCAGGGTCCGGTCGACCAAAGCGGGCCGCGCAATGACAAGCTATTTGTTCAAGAGGGTAGGAAGGTGTTTAAAGAGGTTGTCCCAATGGTCGGACAAATGATCATTGAACATGCCGAAAGCCTGGGCTTATCTGGAACAGATTTACGCCGCATGTGGCTGCATCAAGCCAATACGGGCATGAACAGACTGATTGCACAAAAGGTTTTGGGGCATGAAGCGAGCGAGGATGAAAGTCCCACAGTGCTTGATACTTATGCCAACACCTCAAGCGCCGGCTCCATCATCGCCTTCCACAAGCATAATGAAGACCTGACGGCTGGAGATATTGGCCTGATTTGCTCGTTCGGCGCGGGGTATTCGGCGGGCTCGGTATTTGTGCGGAAAGTCGCTTAATAAATGGGGCTGCGGATTTAGGCGGCAAACCCCGTTGCCGGTTGACGTCAGCTGCCATTTCTTTGCGCAATTCGGTCCGTCTGGGGGATGCACGCTTATTGTACATCCCCTGCCAGCGCGTTGGCGAGGGCTTTGTGCGCGTTAGTCGAGTATCATCGCCAGCAAAATGTAAATCAAAACTGGCGAACCAAAGCCGACAACCGTTGCAACAGCGAAGATCAAGCGAATGATCATGGCATCAATGCCGGTCCAGTTGGCAAGGCCAGCGCAAACGCCGAGAATTTTCTTGTTGGCTTTATCAAGTGTCAAACGTGTCATTAAATTGCTCCCTAAACTCAAAATATGGGGTTTTGTTATGCTATGATCGCGGCGGCAGGTGCAACGGCGGGTGCCACGCTGATGCCGATAGTGATGAATGCGCAGATAACTGCGGCGAAAGCCGATAGAATTTGTGTGTGCACATATTGTGTCATGTTAATTTCCTTTTCAAGATCCCGGACCATGCCGGCTATGCGAACTACTTTGCATAGCTTATGCCAAAATTGATTTTTCCATGAAAAACAATTAATTATGCTATATTTGGGATTGCCGCATGATTGGAATAAATTCATATATTGGGAAATTATGCCAATATTTGGGAGTGGTGGAGTGCCAATAGCCGCTTGACCAAAAGTGGTCATACTATAGCAGACGCATGATATGACGCTGTCGCGACTAACCCTGAATGATTTTCGAAATCATGCTGCGCTGGAGATCCGGCCAGAGGCGCAGTTCATTGCACTTCACGGGTCAAACGGGGCCGGCAAGACGAATATACTGGAGGCCGTGTCGCTTTTGGTACCAGGCCGAGGTCTTCGCCGGGCGGCCATGTCTGACATGGTGCGCAACGAGGGCAGTGGCGGCTTTGCTATCGTTGCGCACGCTGGCGGCAATGTGATTGGAACTGGGGTCAGCGCAGAGCAGCCTGAACGGCGCAAGGTGCGGGTGAACGAGAGCAATGCGGCGATAAACAGCCTTGCCGAATGGCTGTCGGTTATCTGGCTAACCCCAGCGATGGACCGCTTGTTTGCAGACGGCGCGGCCGCGCGACGGCGGTTTCTGGATCGCTTGGTATTGGCGATAAACCCTGGCCACGCGCGGCACAGCAGCCGATATGAAAAGGCCATGCAACAACGCAACCGGCTTTTGGCAGGCGGTGTTGGTGCCGACCCATTGTGGTTAGATGCACTTGAGGCGCAGATGGCGGAGAGCGGAAACCTCATTCAGGCGGCCCGCATTTGGGTTGTTGAGGCGTTGAGTGCTCAATTGCTGACAAATATATCCGGGCCATTTGCAACGCCGCAGATTAAATTGGTCGAAAAGCTTGCAACTGCAGATGGCGATCTTGCGTCTGCATGGCGCAAGGGACGTAGCCGTGACGCAGCTGCCGGGCGCACTTTGCTTGGCCCGCATCGTGCCGATCTCGAAGTATTGCACAGCGGCTCAGGACAGGTCGCGGAGCAATGTTCCACAGGGGAACAAAAGGCATTATTGCTCTCCCTCATCCTTGCGCACGCGGCGCTTGTATCAGCGCAACGTGATGCCCCGCCGATCTTGCTGTTGGATGAGGTCGCGGCGCATCTCGATCCGTCAAGACGCGCTGCGTTATTTGCGTTGTTGGCAGACACCGGGGCGCAAGTCTGGATGACCGGAACTGAACCCGAATTGTTTAAGGATATTGGGCCGTCTGCCCAGTTGCTTCCAATTGGACGGATTTAGAATGCTCCCCTGATCGCAGGGGAACATTCATTTAGCGGGCTTTACTGGACTTTTTCGCAGCAATCTTCTTTGGCGACTTAGGCTTAGCCGCTTTAGGCGGTGCGGGTGTCACTTCAAATGCGGGCTGGTCGTCCTTGATACGCACAGCAACTTCACCGCCATGAATGAGTTTGCCAAACAACAGTTCTTCTGCAAGCGGCTGTTTGATCTTTTCTTGGATAAGGCGCCCCATCGGGCGCGCGCCATATAGCTTGTCATAGCCACGCTCAGTCAACCAAGCCCGTGCTTCGTCATCAAGCTTGATGTGCACATTTTGGTCGGCAAGCTGCAACTCCAACTGCAGGATGAACTTGTCGACGACGCGCGCGACAACTTCGGTCGGCAGATAACCAAATGGTACCGTTGCATCGAGGCGATTGCGGAATTCCGGTGCGAACATCTTCTTAACGGCTTCGTCACCTGCATCTTCCTTGCTGATGTTGTTGCCGAAACCAATGCCTTCCTTTGCCATGTCGCTGGCCCCCGCATTGGTCGTCATAATCAAAATGACATTACGGAAGTCAACGGTCTTGCCGTGATGGTCGGTCAGGCGACCATTGTCCATCACTTGCAAAAGGATGTTAAACAGGTCCGGATGTGCCTTTTCGATTTCGTCGAGTAACAGCACGCTATGCGGGCTTTGGTCGACAGCATCTGTCAGCAATCCGCCTTGGTCAAAGCCGACATATCCTGGAGGGGCACCAATCAGACGGCTGACGCTGTGGCGTTCCATATACTCAGACATGTCAAATCGCTTGAGCGGAATGCCAAGGATAGAGGCTAATTGCCGCGCGACTTCGGTTTTACCAACGCCGGTCGGACCGCTGAACAAATAGCTGCCGATTGGCTTTTCGGTATCGCGCAGACCAGCACGGCTGAGCTTGATGGCGCTCGCCAACACTGCAATCGCTTTGTCTTGCCCGAACACGACGCGCTTGAGATCCGCCTCAAGCGTGCCAAGCGCAGTCTTGTCATCGGTCGAAACCTGCTTTGGCGGTATGCGGGCGATCGTGGCAATAACGGCCTCAATTTCGCGGGCTGTGATAAGCTTGCGGCGCTTTGACGGTGGAACCAGCATCTGCATGGCACCCACTTCGTCAATGACGTCTATCGCCTTGTCAGGCTGCTTACGGTCGTTGATGTAGCGTGAGGACAGCTCTACCGCAGCCTTGATGGCCTCGGGAGTGTATTTCACCTTGTGATGCTCTTCAAACGCGCTGCGCAAGCCAGCAAGGATCTTGATTGTATCTTCAACGCTTGGCTCGTTGACATCAATCTTCTGGAACCTGCGCAGCAATGCGCGATCTTTTTCAAAATGGTTGCGGAACTCCTTGTAGGTGGTCGACCCGATGCAGCGGATGGTTCCGCCGGACAAAGCGGGCTTCAGCAAGTTTGACGCGTCCATTGCGCCGCCGCTGGTTGCGCCAGCGCCAATTACTGTGTGGATTTCGTCGATGAACAAGATCGCGTCTGGCAGTTTTTCCAGCTCGGACACGACCGCCTTTAACCGCTCCTCAAAGTCACCGCGATAGCGCGTTCCAGCCAGCAATGCGCCCATGTCGAGCGAGTAGATCACTGCTGGTAAAAGAACCTCAGGCACCTGATTCTCAACGATACGGCGGGCCAGCCCCTCTGCAATCGCTGTTTTCCCAACGCCCGGTTCGCCTACATATAGCGGGTTATTCTTTGACCGGCGGCATAAGATTTGGACAGTGCGGTCAACTTCGGCAGTCCGCCCGATCAGCGGGTCGATGCGGCCCTGCTTGGCTTTTTCATTCAGATTGACGGTGAACTGGTCCAGCGCACCTTCTTTTTTGTCTTTTTTCGTCTTGGCGTCTTCGGGCTCTTCGCTTTTCTGCTCAGCGCCGGTGACTGACCGAGGTTCGGCTAACTTGCCGTCCTTGCCGATGCCGTGGCTGATATAAGATACGGCATCGAGCCTACTCATATCCTGCTGTTGCAAGAAATATACGGCATAGCTCTCGCGCTCCGAAAACAAAGCGACCAGCACATTTGCGCCAGTCACGACGTCTTTGCCGGAACTTTGGACGTGCAGAATCGCCCGTTGAACAACGCGCTGAAAGCCGCTTGTCGGCGACGGGTCGACCTTACCCTCCACGCGTAGGCTTTCCAACTCGGTATCCAAATATGTAATGATGATGTCCGAAAGTTCGCCAAGCTCGACACCGCAAGCCTGCATGACTTTCGCTGCGTCCGCATCTTCGATGAGCGCCAGCAGGAGATGCTCCAGCGTTGCGTATTCATGCGCACGGTCGCCAGCATGCTTCAATGCGTTATGAAGTGTGGTTTCAAGCGACTCTGCAAATGATGGCATAATTCGGTCTCCCTAAAATGAGTCGCTGCGCGTTCTATACACTATATCGGCGCGGCCTTCGGTGCTTTCAAGCATGATGACAGAGATAACGGTTTGGCTTGCCGCTTTCTGCGCATTGGCCCGCTATGAGTCACTTCTTGAACAATGCGTCGGCAACGCTTCTGTGCTTGCTTGCAAACGTTATTTTGGCTTCGCAGCGCGTAATTTCGGCCTTTAGCGCAGCGATCCGTAATTCAAGTTCCGCAACAGATAGGGCGTCAATATCCTGCTTAACAAGATTGGCCACAGGATCGTCGCGCCGGCGCGGTAGATTTTCGTCAATATCCATAACGCATATTTTACCGATGGGCAGTTGCTGTCAATATGAAGCTTGCTTAAAGGCCGACCATTCACAAGGGATAACTTCGTAATGGCACAGCTACCGGATCAAATGACCGCAATCGAAATTTCGACGCCGGGTGGGCCCGAAGTGCTTGTCGCGTCGCGTCGACCGCTGCCGGTTCCAGATGTGGGTGAAGTGCTGTTGAAAGTGGCTTATGCGGGCGTTAACCGGCCTGACGTAATCCAGCGCAAAGGACTTTATCCTGCGCCTCCGGGCGCGAGTGATCTGCCTGGACTTGAAGTGTCGGGCATAGTTGTCGCCGTGGGCGGCGATGTCGACCCGACCATAATCGGTGCCCGTTATTGCGCCTTGGTATCTGGCGGTGGATATGCCGAATATTGCCTCGCGCGGATGGATGTGTGCTTGCCAGTTCCAGCGGGCATGGACATGGCTGCGGCTGCGGCCTTGCCTGAAACATTGTTCACCGTCTGGCATAATGTGTTTGAGCGGGGCTATGCCACCCCCGGCGAGACCATATTGATTCACGGCGGGACCAGCGGGATTGGCACCATGGCAATCAAGCTGGGCAAGCTTTTCGGCCTGACGGTGATTGTGACCTGTGGTTCTGACGACAAATGCGCAGTCGCCGAAAAAATTGGCGCTGACTACGCTATCAACTATAATGATTCCGACTTCGTCGAACGTGTCAAGGCAATCACAAATGGTGAGGGCGTTCACATCGTGCTTGATATGGTCGCAGGGAGTTACGTTTCGCGAAACCTGCAGTGTTTGCGCGAAGACGGGCGGCATGTGACCATTGCGGTGCAGGGCGGGATGACAGCAGAAATCAACATGGCTTATGTCATGTCACGCCGGCTGACGCTGACTGGGTCAACGCTGCGCCCTCGAACCGCCACGTTTAAGGCGATGCTTGCGCAGGAGATATCGGCCAATGTTTGGCCGCTAGTCTGTGATGGTGCGCTGCGTCCGGAAATGGACAAGGTCTTTCCTTTGGCCGAAGCCGCCGCTGCGCATGCTTATATGGAATCTTGCGCGCATGTGGGGAAAATCACGCTGGCGGTTTAAGCACGAAATATAGCTTTATGGGCTCGGCGCTTGCGTTCCCAATCCATCCAGCCAGATTTTGACATCATTGGCGCTCTTCTGCGGAATCTCCTCCATCGGGATATGGCCAACATTGGGGTAAATAATCAGCTTGGCCTGCGGCATGGCTTCCGCGAACCATTTGGCCGCTGTGACGGGGATTAAATTATCTTCCGCGCCCCATAAAATCAAAACAGGCACCTTTATTGTTGAAAGCCGTTCTTTTGTGCCAGGCACCATGCTCTTGGAATTTGAAAAGCGTTGCATGGTTGCGTTGCGGTTGCCGGGGTAGCGGTTTAATTCCCAATATCTATCAATGAGCTTGTCGTCGATTTCGGATTGAACACTCATCGACGTTTTGACGCTCGATTCAAAAATGCTGCGGGGGGCAATGAAGCGCGCGGCTTCTTTTATCACTGGCATGCGCATCAGCCGGAATCCAAGTGGCGTTTTTCCAGACCTTGCATATGGCTGTCCACTGGCATCAACCAATAACAAAGCTTCTACCTTCTCCGGATGCTCCAGCGCATATGCCCATGACACGCCGCCGCCCATCGAATTGCCGCCTATCACCGCCTTATCAACATTTAACTTGGTCAATAAACGGTCAACGACGCGCACATAAGATGCACTGTCGTAGACGCCTGCGGGGTTATTTCCAGTCAGGCCATGGCCGGGAAGATCAAGCGATATAATGCGATAGTCTTTGCCCAAAATGCCAACCCATTGCTCCCATGTATGTAGTGATGCGTTTGAGCCGTGGATGAGAACGAGCACGGGCCCGTCCTGTTTTCCTTCGTCGCGATAATGCACGCGCAGACCAGGCTCCAACTTGGCAAAGCGCGAAGCGGCACTGCCATATTTGCGCTCCATCTGCGCGGCATCCGTGTCAGGCGCATAGCCCCAGAAAAACAGTGCGGCCAAGGCGGCAAGCAACAAAATGAAGAGCCATTTAATGAAACGTAGCATTTCTTCCCCCAATGATTGCTTGGGAATGCACGGCTGGTGCGGCGCGTGCAAGTCCAAACGCGCATTGTCGCTTGCCGATATGGCAAACTTCGCCTAATGCCGAGCCAAGACATTCAGGCCGCTCCGTAAGGGGCGGCCCTTATTATTGGAGCAAATGAAATGGCTACCCCTTTGATGCCACATGCGACTGCCGCTTGGTTGGTCGACAACACGGGTTTGAGCTTCTCGCAAATCGCTGAGTTTTGCGGCATTCATATCCTTGAAGTGCAAGCCATGGCTGATGACATGACGGGTTCGAAGTATACCGGACGTGATCCTGTGCACGCCGGCGAATTGGCGATGGAAGAAATCGAAAAGGGGCAGGCGGATGAGGATTATGTCCTCAAAATGTCAAAGGGACCGGATCAGGTTCGTCGCACAAAAGGGCCACGTTATACGCCAGTGTCGAAGCGTCAGGACAAGCCGGATGGCATTGCTTGGTTGCTGCGCAATCATCCTGAAATTTCGGATGGCGCGATCTGCAAGTTGATCGGTACGACCCGCAATACAATTGCGGCCATTCGTGAGCGTAGCCACTGGAACATCGCTGAAATTCAGGCGAAGGACCCCGTCACGCTTGGTTTGACATCGCAGCGCGAACTGGATGCGATCGTGAACCGCGCTGCAAAGAAAGCTGGTATCGACAATACCGCTGCCAACGACGCGCGCCTTGGAACCGATCGCGACGCTTTGATCGAGGAATTACGCGCAGAACGTACGGAAGCTGCACGCCGGGCCGAAGCTGCGTTGAATGGCGAAGACGAAAATGTTGGCAAGGCAGAATTGACCGCCGACACCTTATTCAAAAAAGCTGGCGAATAATCGAAACGTGATGATTGCCTTAATCGCTTGATTAAGGCACGGCGGGGGGATGGCAACTAACACACCCCCCGCATATGACGCATCGCTTGCCGATCATGGGTTTGAAGCAAAAGAGCTAAAGGGGCTAACCTACCCTTTGGGCGAACACGCTCCGCAATATGGTGAAATTTATCCAATAGCGCCCGATATCGGTTGGACGCGGATGCCCGTGCCGGGCAATTTGGCGCATATCAATCTATGGTTGCTGGATGAGGCGAACGGCGGATATGCAATTGCCGATACGGGCCTGTTCATGCCGCCAACGATTGACCAATGGCAGTCGCTTTTCAAGGGAGCGTTGGCGCACCGCGACCTAACACGGATTTTCGTAACGCATTTCCATCCAGACCATGTGGGTTGCGCTGGTTGGTTGGCAAACAAGTTCAAAGTCCGGATCTGGATGAACCGGACCGAATGGCTGATGGCACGCATGCTGACCGCCGAGCAGTTAGATCACCCGCCAGAAGACGTCTTGAGCAATCGAAAATTTGCCGGATTTGACGAAGAGCGCATTGATATTTTGCGAAAAGGCGATTGGGGCGGCTTTGCCAGAGCCGTATCCAAACTTCCGACGGGGCATGTGCGCATGGATGACGGACAAGTCATTCAGGTTGGGCGACGCGACTGGACGGTGATGACTGGCGGTGGGCACACACCTGAACATGCTTGCTTGGTAGATTTCGGTAATGGAATGATCATTGCTGGGGACCAAATCTTGCCGCGCATTACATCAAATGTATCGGTCATGGACAGCGAGCCGGAGGCCGATCCGCTTGGTGAATGGCTGGCGTCCATTGCGAAATTCCGTGCGGCTTTGCCTGCTGATATGTTGGTGCTGCCCGCACATGGGGAACCATTTACGGGTGTGCATGTCCGTCTGGACAAGCTTGCCTCGGGACATCATGAACGGCTTGATAAGCTTGAATTACAACTGCGTACCACCGAAATGCGCGCCGTTGATACATTCTCCTTACTGTTTGACCGCGAGATTGATGATAGCGTCTATGGCTTAGCCGCGGGCGAGGCGCAGGCGCATCTGCGACATTTGCATTTTGCTGGACGGATAAAATGTGAAATCCGCGATGGCGTTGGCTGGTATCACGCGGCATAATGCCTGTATGACACAGAGCATTTGGAACGATCGCTATTTTCATCCTATCAAATGGGATCAGCATTTTCCCGCATTGGCGCTACATGACATGTTTTTCCAATCGGCCGAGCGCATGGGCCGCGCAGCCATGGCCGACTTTATGGGCCGCAAATATGGTTATGCTGAAATGGCACAAACTGTCCGGCGCGTCGCCCGTGGGTTGCAAAATAAGGGGATAGGCAAGGGCGACCATATTGGCCTATTCCTGCCCAATGTTCCGCAATATATCGCGGCTTATTATGGCGCTTTGGCAGCGGGGGCGACGGTGGTGAATTTTTCGCCGCTCTACACCGTTGATGAACTCGCGCATCAGGTCGCCGATAGCGGCACGTCGATATTGTTTGCGGTCTCTGCGGCGGCGCTATTGCCCACGGCGATGAAGGTACTCGACAATAGCAGCTTGAAAGAATTGATCGTCGGAAGCGTATCCGAAGCGTTGCCAAAAGCGAAAAGCTGGGCATATCGTGTGTTCAAACGCAGCGAGATTGCGGCGACACCCTCTGATAGTCGTGTGTCTACTTTTGCCCGTCTGGTCGCAAATGAAGGCGATTATGCGATCCAGCCATGCGCACCCGAAAAAGATATTGCGCAGTTGCAATATACGGGCGGGACAACTGGCACCCCCAAAGGCGCAATGTTAAGTCATCAAAATATTACCGCCAATGCGCGGCAGATTAACATGCTTGATCCGCATAGCAGAATGAATCAGCCGGAGGACCCATCGGACGATCGTATCCTTGGAGTGCTGCCGTTTTTCCATGTCTTTGCAAATGCAACTGTTCTTAATCGCACAGTCGCCAATGGCGGTGAAATTGTCATGCTTCCGCGTTTTGAGGCAAAGGCGGCTTTGGCGGCGATTACCCGCGCAAAGGTAACTTCACTTCCTGGCGTGCCGACCATGTATCAAGCATTGCTAGATTGCCCGGACCTTGCAAAGACCGATTTCAGCAGCCTTCGTGCCTGTATTTCGGGCGGCGCGCCCTTGTCCGGTGAACTGAAAAAGCGGTTTGAGACAGCTACCGGAGCTGTTGTTATCGAAGGCTATGGCTTAACTGAAAGCTCCGGCGTGGTTTCGTGCAACCCTTATGAGGGCATGAACAAGATCGGCAGCATCGGGCAACCTGTCCCTGGAACCGACGTCCGGCTTGTTGACAAGGAGGACCCGACTAAGCCCGCTCTTGCCGGCGAGCCCGGCGAGCTTACTTTCTCAGGCCCACAAGTTATGTGCGGATATTGGAACCGGCCAGAGGCGGATGCAGAAGTATTTCTCGGCAAGTATCTTCGCACTGGTGACGTCGCGACGATTGACGAAGATGGTTTTATCCACATCGTTGACCGGTTGAAGGATATGATCGCGGTTGGCGGGTTCAAGGTATTCCCCAGCCAAGTTGAAGACATTCTCTACCAACACCCTGCGGTCAAGGAAGCGCTCGTTATCGGCGTTGCTGATGCATATCTCGGTGAAATTCCACACGCCTTTGTGACATTACAAAATGGTGCGACCGAAGATGGCGCCGCGCTTGCAACGTGGCTAAACCCGAAATTGGGTAAGCATGAACGCGTCAAGGGGGTCACGATCATGGATTCCTTGCCAAAAACAATGATCGGCAAGCTTGACCGCAAAGCGTTGCGGGTGGCGCTGGGTTCCTAGGCCTTAGTCTGCGATGGAAGGAGATTCCGCTCTCGTCCGCAAGATAATCCATGTCGACATGGATGCATTTTACGCCAGTGTGGAACAGCGGGATAACCCTGATCTGCGCGGTAAGCCTGTCGCAGTCGGCGGCTCGTCCAAACGCGGTGTTGTGGCTGCGGCGAGCTATGAAGCGCGGGCGTTTGGTGTGCGTTCCGCCATGCCTTCGGTTGTGGCGCAAAGGCAATGCCCCGACCTGATTTTCGTCAAACCAAGGTTTGAGGCCTATAAAGCGGTGTCCGGACAGATCCGTGACATATTCGCGCGGCACACCGACCTTATTCAGCCACTCTCATTGGATGAGGCCTATCTTGATGTGACCCATGACAAGCAGGGCATCGGGTCGGCGGTGAAGATTGCCAAGGCGATCCGCGCAGCTATCCGCGACGAGACGGGCCTGACCGCAAGCGCGGGTGTAAGCTATAACAAGTTCATTGCAAAGCTGGCCAGTGACCAGAATAAGCCCGATGGAATTTGCGTCATTTTGCCGGAGCAGGGCCCGGAATTTGTAGCTGGCTTGCCGGTCCGCCGTTTTCACGGTGTCGGGCCGCGCACTGCTGAAAAGATGGCGAAGCTGGGCGTAAATACGGGCGCGGACCTTGCTCTAAAGGATGAAGCGTGGCTGGCGCAGCATTTTGGCAGTTGGGGCGGCTATCTTTTCTGGGCCGCGCGTGGGATTGATCACCGTCCGGTCAACGCACATTCTGTGCGCAAATCTATCGGGGCGGAAAGTACCTATTTCAACGACAAAAGCAGTGAGCCAGAACTGCGCGAAGCATTAGAAGACATAGTCGATATCCTTTGGGGCCGCATTGACCGGTATCAGGCAGAGGGCAGGACATTAGTGTTGAAGGCGCGTTATGCAGATTTCCGGACGATCACGCGCTCTCGCACTATGGGACGAGCTTTGTCGGATCGTGCGACTATTGCCCAATTAGGGCATGCGTTGCTTGATCAAATCTTACCAGTCGAAATGGGCGTTCGGCTCCTTGGGCTGACGCTTTCGGGGTTGGTAGACCATAATGAAATCGCGCATGGTGCAACACAGCAAGGACAATTTACATTTGGTTGATTGAAAATTGAAATAATTTATTACATATCATGAAACTGTTATACAAACATAACACAGGATATAAAATGGCGCGCCCGCAGACGGACATTGATGCTGGAAGAACTGCATTGCTGGAGGTGGTGGATGACTTGGTCCGCAAGCGCGGTGCAGTAGATATTTCAATGACAGATTTGGCGGCTGCCGCGGGCATGTCGCCCTCCAATCTATATCGCTTTTTCGACAATAAAGAAGCGCTGCTTGAGGCTGTGGCCGAGCGTTTTTTTGCCGAAAAAGTTCGGATAATGGTTGAGGTAACCGAATCCGACCTGCCTGTTCAGGAAAAGATGTACCAATATTTTGCGCGGCGTTACCTCGCGATGCTTGCCCAATATGAGGCAGAGCCAGACCTGCTGAAAAGTTACCTCGAAATCGGCCAACAATATTTTGAGGTTGTCCGCGGATATGTTGATCTGGGAGATCATTATCTCTCCCTTATTGTCGCAGAGGCCATGGAGCAGGGCTATTTTGAAGGCCTCTCGATTGATGAGGCCGTGTCACTCATCAACCAGATGGTGCAATGCTACACAAACCCTGATGCGCTTTTTTACGTCGGCACGGTTAAGTTAAGGGTTGAGAAACTGGCAACGATTATTGAGACAATTTTTCGTGGGTTAGGCAAGAAATCGTCGGCGCAAACACCTGCCGAGCCGCATATCAGAATCGTTTCATAACCCGCGCCATATTTGTGGCAACCTCTTGAGCGCATAATCACTTTTACAACGCCTCAATGCTGATTTAAGCATGCGATTAAATCATAGTGGGAGGGAGATTATCATGCGTGTCGAAAATGCAATATTTCCATCAATGGAGCAGGCTAAGTCATTTTTCGGCGGTCCGGAGAACGGGCCGTTTGTCATGGTCAATTTGCTGAAGTTCAGAGACAAAGCGGAATATGCCGATGGCAGCGATTCCGACCTCTCGGGCGCAGCGGCTTATGCCCGCTACGGTAAGGCTATTCAGGCATGTTTGGCTGCCGTTGGTGGGCGCCAAATCTTCGCCGGGAACGTTACTGGTATGATGATTGGTGAAGTTGAGGACCAATGGGACATGATCGCTTTGGTCGAATACCCGTCACTCGCGGCGATGCAGAAAATGCTATCTTCGCCTGAATATCAAGCCATTGAGTCCCACCGCAAAGCTGGGCTTGCCGGCCAGTTAAACATCCGCACCAGCCAGATTGGACATTGATATGAAGCCCATGAAGAACCGCATGACCGATCTGCTCGGCGTCGAATATCCCATCATTCAAGCGCCAATGGGATGGATTGCGCGGGCGCAACTGGCATCGGCGGTGTCGAACGCGGGGGGGCTTGGCATAATCGAGACCTCCTCGGGGCTGTTGGATGAAGTGCGCGCCGAAATCATCAAGATGCGCGAACTTACCGATAAACCCTTTGGTGTGAATATCGCGCAAGCCTTTGTGCGTGATCCTGGTATCGTCGATTTTGTCGTCGACCAAGGTATCAAGTTTGTCACCACATCTGCGGGCGACCCTAATAAATATTGCGGTCCATTAAAGGCTGCGGGATTAACCGTATTTCACGTCGTACCAACACTGGCCGGTGCATTGAAAGCGATTGATGCCGGGGTTGATGGCCTTGTGGTTGAAGGCGGAGAAGGTGGTGGTTTCAAAAATCCGAAGGACGTCGCGCTGATGGTCCTACTACCGCTCATCCGGAGCAAAGTTGATGTGCCTATTGTGGCTGCTGGTGGTATCGTCTGCGGACGGACAATGGCAGCCGCATTTGCGCTTGGCGCTGAGGCTGTGCAAATGGGCACACGGATGGTCAGCGCTGCGGAATCGCCTGTGCACCATAACTGGAAAGACGCGATCATCAACGCGAAGGAAACCGATACGCTTTTCCTTAACCGCCATGGGCCGGGACCGGCATTGCGCGCCTTGCGTACTGAACGAACAACAAAGCTGGATGTTGAGCCAACGGACAATATCATGGCTGAAATGCGCGGTGTGCTTGATTTGTATTTCGGCGGTGACATGGAGGCTGCGATCGCCCTTTCCGGGCAAGTGGCCGGACGCATTGATGCGGTGAAACCCGCCAAGCAAATCATCAACGAGGTGATGGACGAGTTTTATGCTGTCATAAACGATTTGCGCCGTGATTATCTTTAGGATTTGACTTGGACCCCGTCCTAGAAGAGTTTCTGAGCGATCCTGCGGCGGATGTTTCGGCGCTGCACGATGTTGCGCGGATCAAGGTCATATTAGAGCAATGTGGGCGTGATGGCCGTGCGATTAGCTATTCCGAGCTTTTGCTGAACCTTGGCTTTCGCTTCACGCGGCCCAAAATGCGGGCGGTATGCAAGACGCTGGATAAGATAGACCAGATTACCGCCGAAGAAGGCGCACCTGCGCTCGCGGTGCTTGTGGTGCGTGAAGGTGACGGCTTGCCGGGCCAAGGCTGGTGGACAGGGCGGAGCGATTATCAGGGTGCATGGACAGGGCCGCAAGCCCATGCTCATATCCGAAAGCTTCAGGATGATGTGTTCGCATATTGGCAAAACCAAACGCTTTGAAATTGATCTGGGACGACAAAACTAATGCAACAGGCAAATGATTTTTTGTATGAAAGCAAAGCGTTATGCGCACAGCTGGCGCTGCTTTCCGAAATAGATTTTGAAAGGCCGACCCTTTTCAAGGGCTGGACCATTAACAACATCATCAGGCATTTGCATGTTTGGAACATAGCGGTGGATTTATCATTGCGTGATGAGGTCGCGTTTGGCGCGTTTATCACCGCGATGATGGCTGGCGTTCGCGGGGGTAAGCTGCCTGAGTTTGAGGCGCGCTATTTGGACGGTCTTTCGGGCCATGCCTTGCGAAACGCTTGGATAGAGCGTGCCGAAGCCACTGCCGCTGCATTTTCTGCGTTGGATCCGAAGCTTCGTCTCAAATGGGTTGGCCCTGACATGAGCGCGCTAAGTTCAATTACCGCGCGGTTAATGGAAACTTGGGCACATGGGCAGGCCGTTTACGATGTGCTTGGCGTGGAGCGGCAGGACACTGACCGTATTGGAAACATCGCACGTCTTGGCGTGAATACATGGGGCTTCACATGGAAAAATCGCCGTATTGAACCACCGGGACAGATGCCGAAATTGCGCCTGTCCGCTCCATCTGGCGCGGTGTGGGAATATGGCGATCTCTCCGAAAGTGGTATGATTTCGGGCAGTGCGACAGAATTTTGTCAAGTCGTCACCCAATGCCGCAACATTGCGGACACTGCGCTTGAAGTCACAGGCGAAGTCGCGCATCAATGGATGTCTATGGCGCAATGTTTTGCGGGGCCGCCACAGGACCCGCCAGCAAAAGGTTCACGGCATCGCGCCGACAGGGGAGTTTGAATAGCATGAAAAAAGTCATTTTTGTCTCATTAGGCGCAGTCTTGCTAGCGAGCACGCCCTTGGCCGCGCAATCAACCGACAGGGTTACGGTGATCCATGCCGGCAAGTTATTGGACATGCCAGGAAACCCGCCGCGTGGTCCATCTACCGTCATTATTCGCAACGGCAAAATTGCCGAAGTTTTGGCAGGTCATCAGCAGGGACCAGCAGGTGCGACGCTCATCGATCTGAAAGACAAATTTGTCCTCCCGGGCTTAATCGACAGCCATGTGCATTTGGATAGTGACGCTGGCGGTAATGCAGCCTTGATCGAGGCCGTCACCGACAGCCCGGCGCGCGCCGCTTATCGTGCTGCGGGCAATGCGAAGAAAACGTTGATGGCTGGCTTCACTACGGTGCGCAACATGGGCGATGGCACTGGCGCAACCTTGGCCCTGCGTGACGCGGTTGCGGCTGGCGAACTTCCCGGCCCCCGGATTATCGATGCTGGCCGTTCGATCTCAACGACCAGCGGGCATATGGACGCAACGTTATCGGTCTCCGAAGACCTGCATAATAGTATCGGTCAGGAAAATCTGTGTGATGGCGTTGAAAGCTGCCGTCAGGCGATACGCAAACAAGTCCGGCGCGGCGTGGACGTCATCAAGATCGCAACGACAGGTGGCGTGAACAGTCGCATTGGCGCTGGACTTGGACGGCAATTATTCGATGACGAGGTGAAGGCGTTAATTGATACCGCGCATCTTTATGGCAAGAAAGTTGCCGTGCATGCCCATGGCGACGACGGCGTCAATATCGCCTTAGCCGCAGGCGCGGACTCGATTGAGCACGGCACTATGATGACCGACGAGAGCATCAAATTGTTCAAGGCTGCAGGTGCTTATTATGTGCCGACCCTCTCAACGGTAAATGGCTATCTTGAGCGGCTTGCCGCAAACCCTAATGCCTATCCGCCCGACGTGCTGGCGAAAGTACAATGGCGGATTGGTGTGACCGGCAAGAGCCTTGCCAAGGCTTATCCCGCAGGCGTAAAAATTGCGTTTGGCACAGATGCCGGTGTTTCCAAACATGGCCGGAATGCAGACGAGTTTGAATTGATGGTCAAGCATGGCATGCCCGCCAGCGCCGCCATTCAGGCCGCGACCATGAATGCCGCGACCTTATTGGGCGTTGAAAAAGAGGTTGGCTCGCTTGAACCCGGAAAGGCGGCGGATTTAATCGCCGTAGCCGGTGACCCCATAGCGGACATCACTACATTAAAATCCGTGCGTTTTGTTATGAAAGATGGGCGGGTTTTTAAGGCTGAATAATGATGCCCTTTTGCGGGTCTGTCCGGCCTTGAAGCGTTTCCACAAAGACGCTTGCGGCAGCCTGCAATCCCGCATGGGTTTCAATGTCCACAACGCCATCGGCTGCGGTTAGGAAGCTTTTCCAACTGCGGCCGACGGCTTCGCCAAAGCCCTTTGGTCCCAGTTCCTGAATAGTTGCGACCGCGTGATCAGGGGCGAAGAACAGGATGGGCTTCGGCCCCGGCATCTCGCCGCCACTTGCACCAGCACTGTTTGGGCCGCGCGCGTCAACATGGGTGGCGCCGACCAAGCAGCTATATTTTAGATGGCTGGCCAATGTTTCGTGAACGCTACGGAGCAACCGCGAGTTGCCGGCAAAATCGACGCATACCGAAGCGGTCTTGGGCAGGGTGCCGACTGCATCATAAGAGATGACTTCGTCGTAAAGGCCAGTTGCGACGACAAAGCCCATATTGCCTTTTGAGGTCAGGCCAATGCGTTTTACGCTGGGCGATAGATCCTTAGCAACACTCGCAAGGCCCATGGCCGTTTTGGATGAAGCGCTGGTGATGAGCAAGTTTTCTGCGCCAAACCAGCCTTCGCGGCGGAGCATGGCTTCAATGAGGAACCCGGTTTTGAACAAAGGCCCAAATAACATACGCTCTGCTTCTTTTGCGGGGTCATGTTCGGGGTCAGCGGCAAGGCGGCTATACTGGTTATAGATGGGGCTCATGGGTTGGCGATGCGCAGCCATGTCCGTGAAGCCGCCCGCGCTGATCTTGCCGGGCAGAACATCAAGATGCGTCCCCATCGGTAAATATCCATATACGCGCTCACCGACCGCGATATCGGGGCAATGTGATTCTTCCACCATGGCATGGCCCCACATTGGCACGACGCCAAAATCCCCTTCCGCTGGAAAGAAGTTCCAATAGCCAAACATGTCACCGATGACGGCGTAGGTGATGTTATTCGCAGTCACGGAGAAGTTTTCGATACGCAAACGAACCGTACCTTCGCTGAGCGGCGGTAATGCAGCCTCATGCAATAGCGTTTGTGTAAGCGCTTGTTTGTTTACCCAGATTGTCGATGCCATGTTTTTGGTTCTCCTGCGGTGGGCATAACGCGCTGAACTTATGCGTTCAAGGGCGTCAATTGTGCACATTGATGTGATTATCCGCTTTGACAATCACATCGTAGTGTGAAAAAAGGCGAATCATGAGCACACAATTGATCACTAAACTTCGTAGCCTCGTCAACGACGGTGGCTTGTCACGGTCGGGCTTGGCCCGCGCTGCTGGCCTGCATGCCAACACTTTGCGTGACTTGGATGAGCCGGGCTGGAACCCGACCGCTGAGACTTTGCGCAAGTTGGAAAGCTATTTATTCTCCAACGATGACACGCCGGCGCTCGTGCCGATTGAGGAAATCATTGAAGAGGCGCGCAATGGCCGCATGTATATTCTTGTCGATGATGAGGATCGTGAAAATGAAGGCGACCTGATTATCCCTGCGCAAATGGCAACGCCGGATGCGATCAATTTCATGGCCACGCATGGCCGTGGCCTCATCTGCCTTTCGATGACCAAAGCACGTTGTGAACAGCTTGGCCTGACGCCGATGGCGCGGGAAAACCGCGAAAGCATGCAGACCGCCTTTACGGTGTCCATAGAAGCCCGTGAGGGCGTTACGACAGGCATTAGCGCCGCAGATCGCGCGCGCACCATTTCTGTCGCTGTAGATGCTTCTATGGGGCCTGACGACATTGTTTCACCGGGACATGTCTTTCCGCTTACTGCCCGCGATGGCGGCGTGTTGGTTCGCGCCGGACACACAGAGGCCGCTGTCGACATCAGCCGGCTTGCCGGCCTGAACCCGTCGGGCGTGATTTGTGAAATCATGAAAGACGACGGCACAATGGCGCGGATGGACGACCTTGTCGCCTTTGCCCATATGCATAATTTGAAAATGGGCACGATCCGCGATTTGATTGCCTATCGCCGCCAGCATGACCATCTCGTCGAAAAGCGCGCGGAGATGAAGTTCAACAGCCGCTGGGGCGGCGATTGGACCGCCATGACCTTTTACAACAAAGCGACGGGCGATGAGACCATGGCTTTGCTCAAGGGACGCATTGATCCTGAAAAACCGACACTGGTACGAATGCACACCATGTCGATGTTCGTTGACGTGTTTGGCGAAGAAAGCGAGCGGTCTGGTCTGCTTTCGCGCTCGATGGAGGCCATTGCGGACGAAGGCGCTGGCGTCATCGTAGTTATTAACAAGCCGATGAAGGGTGTCGTCTCCCGCTTCATGCAGTTGCGCGCCGAGGGCAAGCAAGCTGGTGCGCCGGAAATCGAAGAACTGCGCGATTATGGCGGGGGTGCGCAAATCCTGACGGAATTGGGCGTGCAAGACATGATATTGCTGACCAACACCCACCACACGCTGGTTGGCCTTGAAGGCTATGGCCTTTCCATTGTAGGCGAACGGCCTATTCCCGGCACCGGAGGCGAGTAATGGCGAAATTCTTAATAGTCGAAGCACGGTTTTATGACCATCTGAACGATATGCTCGTGGCAGGTGCGAAGGCGGCGTTAAAGGCCAAGGGGCATGAGGTTGAGGTAATTACTGTGCCCGGCGCGCTCGAAATTCCCGGCACCATATCGATGGCCGCAGAGGCGCAGATATATGACGGTTTTGTCGCCATTGGCGTTGTTATTCGCGGGGAAACCTATCATTTTGAGATCGTCGCTGGCGAAAGCGCGCGCGGTATCATGGCGTTGACGATGGATGGTATCGCCATTGGCAATGGCATATTGACGGTTGAAAACGAAGACCAGGCCATAGTCCGCGCTGATCCTAAGCAAAAGGACAAGGGCGGGGAGGCGGCCATTGCGGCAATGGCCTTGTTGGCGTTACAAAATAAATTCGGGTGACCAAAAATTGGTTTGCGTAATAAGGTTGCGCATTCCTTTTCCTGCTTTCCCCGTTATATACTTCCTAAGTATAGCAATTTTGTCGCCCTGAACTTGGGTCAGGGTCCATCGCGCCTCTAACGGCCGGGCTTGAGAGGAAAAATGGATGCTGAAACAGGTTCAGCATGACGGAGTGTCAGCATGAGCGCCCCCGTCTTGCCAACGTCGATCAACCCTGACTCCGAGGAGTTTAAGGCGCGCACCGCACACAACCGAGCGTTGCGCGATGCGCTTTGGGCCAAGGTTGCCGAAGCCGCGCTGGGTGGTAACGAGAAGTCGCGTGAGCGGCACACTGCGCGTGGCAAGTTGCTCCCCCGTGAGCGCGTCGAGCGCCTGCTGGATAGCGGTTCGCCTTTCCTAGAAATCGGCCAGCTTGCAGCCTGCGACCTGTATGATAGCGAAATCCCCGGTGCAGGCCTCATCACGGGAATAGGCCGCGTTTCGGGCCGTCAGTGCATGATCGTCTGCAACGACGCGACCGTCAAAGGCGGCACTTATTACCCAATGACCGTCAAAAAGCATTTGCGCGCGCAGGAAATTGCCGAGGCGAACCATTTGCCGTGCATTTATCTGGTCGACAGCGGCGGCGCCAACCTGCCGCATCAGGACGAGGTTTTTCCCGACCGCGACCATTTTGGCCGCATATTTTTCAATCAAGCCAATATGAGCGCCAAGGGCATTCCGCAAATCGCCTGCGTTATGGGCAGTTGCACCGCAGGCGGCGCTTATGTCCCTGCGATGTCGGACGAAAGCGTGATTGTCCGCAATCAAGGCACGATTTTCTTGGCTGGCCCGCCATTGGTGAAGGCCGCGACAGGCGAGGAGATTAGCGCGGAGGATTTAGGCGGCGGCGACCTGCATGGTCGCAAGTCGGGGGTGGTCGATCATGTCGCCGAAAATGACGAACATGCCCTGACCATCGTGCGCGATATCATCTCGCATTTAGGCCCAATCCACAAACCGGACATTGATGTAAAAGAACCCCGTCCGCCAAAGTTCGACACCGAAGAACTTTACGGTGTCATCCCCGATGATGTCCGTGCGCCTTATGATGTGCATGAAGTCATCGCGCGGTTGGTTGACGGCAGCGAATTTCATGAGTTCAAGGCGCTGTATGGCACGACCTTGGTCTGCGGCTTTGCACATATTTGGGGGATGCCAGTCGCAATCCTTGCCAACAACGGCGTGCTGTTTTCGGAAAGCGCGGTCAAAGGCGCGCATTTCATTGAGCTTGCCTGCCAGCGCCGGATACCGCTCTTGTTCTTGCAGAATATCAGCGGCTTCATGGTCGGCGGCAAATATGAGGCGGAGGGCATCGCCAAGCATGGCGCAAAGCTCGTCACTGCCGTTGCCACCGCAAGCGTGCCGAAGATCACTGTGCTGATCGGCGGCAGCTTTGGCGCGGGCAATTACGGCATGTGTGGGCGGGCCTATTCCCCGCGCTTCCTGTTCACTTGGCCCAATGCGCGGATTTCGGTGATGGGCGGCGAGCAAGCCGCCTCCGTCCTCGCCACCGTCCACCGCGATGCGGAAAAATGGACGCCGGAGGAAGCCGAAGCCTTCAAAGCCCCAATCCGTCAGAAATATGAGGATGAAGGCAACCCATATTATGCGACCTCGCGTTTATGGGATGATGGCATCATCGACCCAGCGCAAACCCGCGATGTGTTGGGGCTAGCCTTCGCCGCCGCCCTAAACGCCCCCGTAGAGGAGGCACCCCGCTTTGGGGTGTTTAGGATGTGAGTCAGATGATCCAATCCCTCCTCATCGCCAATCGGGGCGAGATTGCTTGTCGGATTATCCGCACTGCGCGCGATATGGGTATTCGCACAATAGCGGTCTATTCGGATGCGGATGCCAAGGCGTTGCATGTGCGGGAGGCGGATGAGGCCGTGCATATTGGGCCGTCTGCGGCGCGGGAGAGCTATTTGGTCGGCGCAAAGATTATCGCTGCTGCAAAAGCCACCAAAGCAGATGCGATCCATCCGGGCTATGGGTTCCTGTCCGAAAACGCCGAATTTGCGCAGGCTGTAATTGACGCTGGCCTCATCTGGGTTGGGCCGAACCCTGCCAGCATCACCGCGATGGGCCTGAAGGATGCAGCCAAGACATTGATGGCCCAAGCGGGCGTGCCCGTGACGCCGGGCTATATGGGCGATAATCAAGACCCAGCGTTTCTTAAGGAACGCGCCGCCGAGATCGGTTATCCTATCCTCATCAAGGCCGTTGCGGGCGGCGGCGGCAAGGGAATGCGCAAGGTCGATGGCGCGGCAGACTTTGCCGACGCGCTCGCTTCGTGCCAGCGTGAGGCCAGCGCCTCATTCGGCAACGCCCATGTCTTGATCGAGAAATATATCCAGCGCCCACGCCATATTGAGGTGCAGGTGTTTGGCGACACCTATGGCAACATCGTCCATTTGTTCGAACGCGATTGTTCGCTGCAACGCCGTCACCAGAAGGTGATTGAAGAAGCCCCCGCACCGGGCATGGACGAAGCGACCCGTGCGCAGCTTTGCGCGGTCGCGGTAAAGGCCGCAAAAGCCGTCGACTATGTCGGCGCAGGCACGATTGAGTTCATTGCCGACGCATCAGAGGGTCTACGCGCCGACCGCATCTGGTTCATGGAGATGAACACGCGGTTGCAGGTTGAACATCCGGTGACCGAAGAGATTACGGGCGTTGACCTTGTTGAATGGCAATTGCGTGTGGCGAGCGGAGAGGCCTTGCCCAAGCGGCAGGACGAACTGTGCATTAACGGTTGGGCGATGGAAGCGCGGTTATATGCCGAAAATCCGGCGACTGGCTTTTTACCCTCGACTGGTCCGCTCGACCATTTGGAGTTTCCCGAAGAATTGCGCATCGACACAGGCGTAGAGCAAGGCGGCGAAGTCTCGCCCTTTTACGACCCGATGGTCGCCAAGTTGATCGCATGGGGCGAAACGCGGGACGCGGCGATGGACCGATTGCGCGATGGCATTGACGGCACGGAAGTCTGGCCAGTGAAAACGAACGCCGGTTTCTTGGGCCGGTTGCTTGACTTGGACGACTTCGGACTTGGTGATGTTGATACGGGTCTGATTGCGCGCGAAGTCGATAATCTTGTTCATCCATCCAAGCCAGAGCCAGAAGAACTTGCCGAGGCGGCGGCGTTGTTGTGCGCCAGCCCCGGCGACGGTCCCGTCAGCGCAATTCTTGGCTTCCGTTTAAATGCACCGCCACGGGCACAAGCACGCCTCTTGGACGACGCGGGCAACCTATATATCGTCGCGTTTGATGAGATTGAGGCCGACGCACCAACCGCAGATGTGCTCGCCTTTGCCGATGGCTTTGCCCGCCGCTATGTCTTGGATGAACCGCGTGGGTCTGGACACAGTGCCGCAAGCGACGGCGCAATATTGTCGCCGATGCCAGGCCGCATCATCGCGGTCGAGGTCGCGGCGGGCGACATAGTGACCAAGGGCCAGAAACTCGCGACGCTCGAAGCGATGAAGATGGAACACAGCCTCACCGCGCCGTTCGACGGTGTGGTAAAAGAGCTAAACGCAGAGGCTGGCGCGCAGGTGCAGGTTGAGGCGGTGTTGGTGCGGATTGAGGGGGTGGCGTGAACATCTCTCACCACCTGTTTGTCATTCCCGCGAAAGCGGGAATCCACGGCCTGAGCTATCGGGTCACCGAACGGTCTGTGTTCAAGCTTTCAGATCCGGCCATGGATTCCCGCTTTCGCGGGAATGACACAGTGATTTTTTGTGAGGTGGGATAGATGGCAGGCAAATATTTCGACCAATGGCAAATCGGCGACACCATCGCCCATGACATTCGCCGCACGGTGACCGAGACAGACAATCTTTTGTTCTCGGTCATGACCCATAATCCGCAGCCGCTGCATATTGACGCAGAGGCGGCCAAGGCTAGCGAGTTTGGTCAGATTCTCGTCAACGGCACCTTCACTTTCGCGCTGATGGTCGGGCTATCGGTGGGTGACACGACGCTTGGCACGCTGGTCGCCAATCTGGGCTATGATAAATTGGTGATGCCAAAACCTGTGTTTATCGGCGATACATTGCGCGCCGAAACTGAGGTTATTGGGTTGAAGGAAAGCAAATCACGGCCCGATGCCGGTGTTGTGACGTTCCTGCACCGATGCCTCAATCAACGTGACGAACTTGTTTGCCAAACGGAACGGGCTGCGTTGTTAAAGCGGAGTGAAAGCTAGTACCGAAGCCCTGAGCCTGTCGAAGGGCGCTTATCGGATAGGCGTGCAGCACTAAGGTGAATTTTGCTGAGGTAGAAATATGAAACTAAGATCGCTCCTTTTCGTCCCGGGTGACCGGCCCGACCGCTTTGCCAAGGCCGCCGCCAGCGGCGCTGATGCGATTATCATCGATCTGGAAGATTCGGTTGCGCTTGACCGCAAGGTGGCCGCACGCGAGGCGGCGGCGGAATATCTGTCCGGCGACCGACCAGTGCCCGTGTTCGTCCGTGTCAATCCGCAGGATAGCCAATTGACGCATGACGATTTGGCGTCGATCTTGCCTTATATGCCCGATGGCATAGTGTTGCCAAAGGCAGAGGGCGCGCGCTCGGTCCATTGGCTGCGCGCCGAAGCCGCGGCGGTGGCCGACAGTCAGGATGGCGAAGCACCGCCGATCTTGCCGATCGCGACCGAAACGCCAGGCGCAGTGTTTGACCTTGGCAGCTTGCGTGATGTCGCACCTTATCTCGCTGGTGTCAGCTGGGGCGCAGAGGATTTGCCGGCCTCAGTTGGCGCAGCGACCGCGCTTGAGGCGGATGGCAGCTATACTGCACCCTATGAAATGGTCCGCGCGTTAACGCTTTTTGCGGCCCATGCCGCACGCGTTGCGGCGATTGACACAGTGTTTCCGAACATCAGTGATCAGGATGGCCTTGCCGCATATGTCGCCCGCGCTGCGCGGGATGGCTTTACGGGTATGCTCGCCATTCACCCATCGCAGGTTGCCGCCATCAACGCTGGCTTTACGCCTACGCCGGCGCAGATCGCGCATGCCCAATCCATCGTCGATGCATTCGCCGCCAACCCCGGAGCCGGGGTGCTGCAAATTGATGGTAAAATGATCGACGCGCCGCATTTGAAAGCGGCGCTTTCGACGTTATCGCGCGTTTAGGCGGTCAACATAATGCATCACCCCAGCCTGCGCCGGGGTGATGGGCAAACTGAACCGGCGTTATGCTTAAGCCGCCAGCTTCCGCAACACATAATGCAGGATGCCGCCGTTCATGAAATATTCCACTTCGTTCGCGGTGTCGATGCGGCACAAAGTGTCGAAATTGAACGTTGAGCCGTCCTTGCGCGTGACCATCACATTCACGATCTGGCGCGGCTGAAGCTTTCCGACGCTGGTGATTGTGAAGCTGTCGTCGGCTGTCAGGCCCAGCGTTGTCCGGCTTTCGCCTTCCATGAACTGGAGAGGCAAGACGCCCATGCCGACCAAGTTCGAACGGTGGATACGTTCGAAGCTTTCGACGATGACGGCGCGGACGCCAAGCAGGTTTGTGCCCTTGGCGGCCCAATCGCGCGAAGAACCGGTGCCATATTCCTTGCCAGCGATGACCACTAAGGGCGTGCCGTCGGCTTTATGCTTCATGGCGGCGTCGTAGATGGGCATGACTGCGCCTTGGTAGCTGCTCATGCCGCCTTCGATACCGGGGACCATTTCGTTTTTGATGCGGATATTGGCAAAGGTGCCGCGCATCATGACTTCATGGTGGCCACGCCGCGCGCCATAGCTGTTGAAATCTGCTTTGCTCACCTGATGCTCTAATAGGAATTTTCCAGCAGGGCTGTCCGCCTTGATGCTTCCGGCAGGCGAGATATGGTCGGTGGTAATGGAATCACCCAAGATCGCCAGCGGCTTTGCCTCGATGATATCCATCACCGGCGCGGGCGTCATGCTCATCCCTTCAAAATAAGGCGGATTGGCGACATAAGTCGACCCGGCGCGCCATTGATAGGTGTCCGAACCTTCAACCTGAATTTTCTGCCAATGCGCATCGCCTTCATAGACTTTGGCATAACGCGCGGTGAACATCGAACGGTCGATGTTTGCGGTCATGACATCATGCACCTCTTGATTGCTGGGCCATATATCGCGCAGGAACACGTCCGAACCGTCGGTCGCTTGCCCAATGGGCGTGGTGGTGAAATCTTCGGTCACTGTGCCCTTGAGCGCATAAGCCACTACCAATGGCGGTGAGGCCAAGAAATTCGCCCGCACATCGGGGGACACGCGGCCTTCAAAGTTGCGATTGCCAGAAATGACCGAAGCGGCCACAATGTCATGGCCGTTAATCGCTGCCGAAATCGGCTCTGCCAATGGACCGGAGTTACCGATGCAGGTCGTGCAGCCATAGCCAACCAAGTTAAAGCCGACCGCATCCAGATCCGCCGTCAATCCCGCACGATCGAGATAATCGGTCACGACTTGTGATCCCGGCGCGAGCGATGTCTTCACCCATGGCTTCGGCTTCAGTCCAAAGGCATTGGCCTTACGCGCCACCAATCCGGCGGCAACCAAAACGCTTGGGTTCGAAGTGTTGGTACAGCTGGTGATCGCCGCAATCACGACATCGCCATCGCCGATATCATGCGTCTTGCCCTCAACCGCGACGCGCTTTGCGCTGTCATGCTTGTAGACGTTGATGAGGTCATCGTTGAACACATTGTCGACTTGCGTGAGGACAACCTTGTCCTGCGGGCGCTTGGGGCCAGCCAGCGACGGGACCACGCTGCCCATGTCCAGTTCCAACGTGTCGGTGAAAATCGGGTCGGCCATATCGGCATAGGCCCATAGGCCTTGTTCTTTGGCATAAGCCTCCACAAGCGCAATTTGGTCCTCATCACGGCCGGTCAGGCGCAGATATTCGATGGTCTTTTCATCAATGCCAAAGAAACCACAGGTCGCGCCATATTCCGGCGCCATGTTGGCCAATGTCGCCCGGTCGGCAAGGCTAAGCGATGCAAGGCCGGGGCCATAATATTCGACAAAGCGGCCAACCACGCCCTTGGCGCGCAGCATTTGCGTTGCGGTCAACACAAGGTCGGTTGCGGTCACGCCTTCGGCCAATGCACCGGTCAGCTTGAAGCCGACAACTTCAGGGATCAACATCGATACCGGCTGGCCCAGCATCGCGGCCTCAGCCTCAATCCCGCCTACGCCCCAGCCAAGGACGCCAAGGCCGTTGATCATCGTCGTGTGGCTGTCTGTGCCCACGCAGGTGTCGGGATAGGCGATGGTCGCGCCATCTTCGCCAGTGCTGGTCCAAACGGCTTGCGCGATATGCTCCAGATTGACCTGATGGCAAATGCCCGTGCCGGGGGGGACTGCCTTGAAATTATTGAGCGACTTGGAACCCCATTTCAAAAAGTCATAACGTTCGGCATTGCGCTGATATTCGATTTCCACATTCTGTTCCGCCGCCTTGGGGTGACCGAATTCGTCCACCATGACGCTATGGTCAATGACCAGATGCACAGGGACAAGTGGGTTAATCTTCGACGGGTCCGCCTTCAACGCGGTCATCGCATCGCGCATTGCGGCTAGATCGACCACGCACGGCACGCCTGTAAAATCTTGCAACAAAACGCGGGCAGGGCGATATTGAATTTCGCGGGTAGACTTGGCGTCCTTCTGCCAATCGATCAACGCCTGCACATCGTCCACCGACACGGTAAAGCCGCCATCTTCAAAACGGAGCAGATTTTCGAGCAATACCTTCATCGAAAACGGCAGACGCGACACATCGCCCAATTTCGCCGACACTTTCTTGATCGAGAAATAATCCACCGTCTTGCCGCCAGCGGTCAAGGTGGAGCGGGTTTGCAGGCTGTCTAATCCGATTGCGGTCATGGTGATATTGTCCCTTAAAATTTGGGCTTTCGGCCGGATGGGGAAGACAGCACGGTTGCCGCTATCTGCGGCCAATAAACGCGCGTCAAACCAGCGTAAAAGCGGGAGATTCGTTTGCTGGCCGCGCCTTAGCGCGGTTGGGGGTGGGGTGCAAGTGGCGGGCAATGAAAAGATATTGAATATTGATACCGCATAAGGTATCATTATAAATATGGATAAAACCGACCGGCTCTTGGACAAAATGCGCCGCAATCCTGCAGGGGATTGGACAATATCGGATGTCCAGACGGTGTGTAGGGCGCTTGGCTGGCGCTGCCTTCCGCCCACGGGCGGCGGGTCTCATTGGAAAATTGCCGCACCGGGGGCAGATATGATCCTCACCATCCCGGCAAAGCGGCCGATTAAACCGATTTATATCCGCAAGCTGGTTGAAATGACGAAGGGTGAAAATGATGGTCCAGAAAATGACTGAATATGCAATCATGGTCGAACCCTTGGCAGAGGCCGATGGCGGCGGCTGGTTGGCAAGCGTTCCGGCGCTACCCGGCTGCATCGGCGATGGCGAGACGCCCGAAGAAGCCTTGGCGGATGCCGAACGCGCGATTGGCGAATGGATGGACGCGGCAAAGGCACTTGGCCGCGAATTGCCGGGACCATCATCGCTCGGCCAATGGCGTCAACGCGTGCCGCGTTCCTTGCATGAGAAGCTCAAGATCGTCGCCGCGCGTGAGGGCGTTTCGTTGAACAGCTATGTGGCGAATGTGTTGGCGGAGAATGTGGGGCGGGTTGGTTGACCCTGATGCGCTGAATGTGGATTAACCTGTGGATTACGCTGTGGATATGTCGGGCGGATTCATCCGGCGATTAACCGTGCCGCAATGCGTCCGTCACCTCATCTAGGCTGCCGCGCACGCGCAGCAATTGGTCTTTTCCAAAGACGATCAAGCATTCGTCATGTGCATTGTCGGCGACGCGGACAAACTGCACGATTTCCGGATTGACCGAGATTTTTTGGCCGCGCACATCGGTCATGGTGACAAAGGGGATCATGCAATTTCCTTAACATAATGCGGCGCGGGGGACGGTCGCGCGCGCGGAAGGCACTGCCTACCATGTTTTGTGCGCGCCCGCGAGGCGTGATGGGCCCCAGCCTGCGCTGGGGCGGCGGGATGGGGGTGGGGGTGACTCATGCGTGCCGTCGGCTCAGGAGATCGTAACGCCTGCATTGCGAAGATATTGAATCATTTGTTGGCGCACCGCCGGGACGACGACGAAATGGCGCATCTTGTCATCCGCCGCATTGCTTTGCCCCGCCGTGGTGGTTTCAAACAGGCCCCAATAGCGCGCGGCTTTAGGACCTTGCCCCATGCTTGCGGCAATCATGGCCTCTGTCAGGTAAAAATTGGAGCGATTATAGGGCGATAGAGGTAATTCTGCATCATAAATCTCTGCAATTTTGTCTGGCCGATTCTGTGATATCGCCGCCAAAACCAACTGAAGTCGTGCCCTGGCGAAATAGGGGCTTTGTGTTAGAATCGCCTGATCGAGCAGTTTTTCCGCGTCCGGATAATCACATATGGGCGCGAGGCCGGCAAGAACGGCCGAAAATGCCGGGCTGTTTGGGTTTGCTGCCATGGCCCGCTGGGTGTAAAGTCGTGCGGTGGGGCAATCCCGTTTCAAATAAGACAGGTTGGCGACAGCAAAATTGGCCCAGCTGTCATTGGGGTCGACGATGACCGCAGCGCGCGCAAACAACGTGCCGCGGGCATAAGCCGCATCAACATCTGCCGCCGCGCTTTTGCGTTCCATTTCGAATAAAGCGCGAAAGCCCAGCATTGTGCCACGGATATGTGTTTCCAGCACTGGCTTTTCCAGACAGGCGGCAACCTTGTCCTCTAAGCTATCGCTGCGATATCGTACAAATTCGAAATATTTTAGGAGGCATGGATAGCCGCCATCATTTTGGTTGCGCGTCTGCACCGCCTCATAAGATGCAATGATGCCTTGCCCGCCATTAATCTCTCCCAAAATAGGAATAAGTGCGGCCTGCATTTTTTCGGGCTCAGGCGGCATGACCACGACACGCGACCAAATCAGGATATCAGCCTGCGCATCGTCAATATTCAGATATAAGGTGACATTATTCTCGTCGGTTACGAGCCGTGAGTAAAGACGATAGACATGGGAACTATCATTGCGTTCAGCAGGTGAAGAAGGTCCGGTGCCGAGCCGGACGCGCGATATTTCAAAGCGGCTGAGATCATCGGCCAGTAACCCCGCAATGCGGCGCGAGGTTTGCGCCGCTTGTGGGTCTTTGCCAGTGTCGGCGGCAATTATTTCTAGGATTGGGCTGCGATAGACAGAGACGGCTGCTGGTTTTTTTTGCGCGAAGTAAGTTGCTGCTGCAACGATGGAGAAGAAGAGGAGGATGAGGAAAAGTACGACCAAAGACCGGCGGTAAAAGGGAATTGACGTTTGTGCCCAACCTTTAGGCGGCGATGCAATTGCGGCGTTTTCAGCAAAGGAAGATTCTTGTACTTTGGGTAAGGGCGGCAGTTTTGGATAGGCCAGTTCGCGCGGACCCAAATGGACGACATAAGAACCCGACAACAGGTAGATGCAGCAACCCGCGCTTGGCGCATTTTGCGCGTAATAAATTTCCAGTGTTTTGCGCAGCCGTCCCATTTGCACACGGGCCGAACTGTCCGATGCAGAATCAAAATCTTTCTTACGGCCCAAAGCATCGACCGCGACGATGAATGATTTTAACGCTTTAGCGCGACCGGCAATTGTTTCGTCGATAAGATAACGCAGCAAACCCGACAAAGCGGGCGAACGTTGAAACACAGCGCTGGATAAAACGATGTCACGCTCTGCATTGACCCTAACTGCAAAATTTAGGTTGGTATCTTTGACTGCAATTGTAATTGGACGTCTCCTGCGTCACGATTTCATACAGCAGGTTAAGTGCGTGCGCGCTGCTGGGACCGTTACATGGGGTATGTAACGGCAATTCAATGTGCCTTTTGCCTCAGTTGATAAACCTATTGCAGGCCAACAAGTTCCAGATAAAAAAGGCATTTATGCCGCAGGCGCAGTTGTTGCCCGAAGGTTACTTCCGTGCACTCTCAAAGGCTATATATCTAAGGTTAAGAACCCGAGTTCAGCGATAATCGATAATTCCCCCGGTCAACATGGTCCATATCGGGTGGGTGAAATTGCCAATTTCCCTCAGTTGGCGTGTTTTGTCTTGGGCTCGGGATCTGTCATGATGCATGCGTCAATCGTGGATCGTGGCGGGGGTTACGCCGAAACATCCATCGGGTCGCAAACCGGTGATAGGAAGTTGATGCGTTCGGCGTTATCAAAACTTGCCGCGCACCCCCCGCGGCTTTAACCTTTTTACCCTGCCATTCATTGCATGCGGCTTGCCGACCATCATTTCAAGTGTGAGGCAGGCCGGATTATATTGCTGTTGTTGATGCAAGCGCTGTCGTCGATGGCGGCATTTTGGGCAAAGCATAATCCCGCCTTATGACCCTGCGCGGCGGCAAGGCTTGCTAAAGCAGGCTTTGTCCCGCTACAGCGCGGGCATGAACCCCATCATCCTTGTCATGTCGGGCGGAGCCATCGGCGCAGCGATGCGTTACGGCCTCTCCCGCGCCTTGCCTGTCGGCGCTGCGGGCTGGCCATGGCCGACCTTTGCGGCCAATGTCGTGGGCGGGCTGTGCATGGGTATATTGGCGAACTGGATGCTGCGCGGGGACAATGCGGCGGAACCGTTACGTCTGTTTCTGGGCGTTGGCGTTTTGGGCGGGTTTACGACATTTAGCGCCTTCAGTCTTGAAATGGCGCAGATGGTGCAACGCGGGCAAATGGGCATGGCGGCAATATATGCGTTCGCGTCGGTGACATTGGCGCTTGGCGCAATTTTCGCCGGTATGGTGATAGCAAAGGCAATTTGGGCATGAGCAAGAATGACGATAAGGGCATAAGACAATTTATCGTTGCTCCCGATGATGACGGCATAAGATTGGACCGATGGTTTAAGCGCCATTTGCCCGATGCATCGTTCAACATCGTGTCGCGCTGGGCGCGCACGGGGCAATTGCGCGTCGATGGTAAGCGGGCAACGCCCGGTGACCGCTTGCTGGCTGGACAGACTTTACGGGTTCCGCCTGCGGATACGTCTGCATCCTCAAGCGCGCGGCCCGTGCGCAAGCGCCGTGACCTGACCGAAGACGAAATGGAATTTGCGCTCAGCATGGTCATCCACAAGGATGACGCGGCGTTGGTGATTAACAAGCCAGCCGGCCTTGCGACGCAGGGCGGAACCAAGACCGAGAATCATGTCGACGGCTTGCTCGATGCCTTGGGCTTTGAGCTCGATAACCGGCCAAAGCTTGTCCACCGATTGGACAAGGACACATCGGGCGCGTTATTGCTGGCGCGGACATCGCGGTCGGCGGGGCATTTTGCCAAGGCATTTTCATCACGCACCGCGCGCAAGGTATATTGGGCCTTAGTCGTCGGCGTGCCCGACATTGCCGATGGTTTCATTGACCTGCCGATAGGCAAGCAACCCGGAAGCGGTGGCGAAAAAATGCATGTCGATGAAAAAGACGGGCAATCGGCGCGCACCCGCTATCGCATTGTGGAGCGCGCAGGTAATGCAACCGCATGGGTCGAATTGCAGCCTTATACTGGCCGTACGCACCAGTTGCGCGTGCATATGGCTGCCATTGGCCACCCGATTGTCGGCGATGGCAAATATGGCGGCAAGGAGGCGTTTCTAACCGGCACAATCAGCCGCAAAATGCATCTTCACGCCCGCCGCATCCGCATCGACCATCCGTCCGGCCATCAAATCGACGTCCGCGCCGATTTGCCCCCACATATGAAGGCCAGCTTTGACGATTTGGGCTTTGATATTGAATTGGGCGATGCTTTGGTTTTGGACGCGCCCAAGTTTAGCGAAACTGCCGAGGGCAAAAAACGCGTTGCCGCCAATATCGCCAAGTCAGCGCGCAAAGAACGCAAGGGCGAACGCCGATCGCGCGGATCGGTGTCCGACAAGCCCAAGGATAATAAGCGCAGCCAAATGGCCGCTGGCAAAAAAATTGCGGCGAAAAAGCCAGTGATTAAGAAGGCCGTGGCTGGGAAAGCACCTGCGAAAAGGGCACCTGTGAAGAAGCCTGCTGGGAAGAAATAGGTCGTTTCTCTATTCCCTTCGTCACCCTGAACTTGGTTCAGGGTCTATCGCGCCACACGACTGGCGGTTGCGGTGGAAAAATGGACCCTGAAACAAGTTCAGGGTGGCGGGTAGGGGTTCAGGGTGACGGGTAGGTGTTTAGAGAGACGGGTCAGGGCGACGGGTAAGGCTTTAGAGAGACGGGTAAGGGGGAATGCAACTTCCCTCTCGTCATGCTGAACTTGTTTCAGCATAAAGGGCGTGGATTTGAGATTCTGATCGCTAATCAGAACGACAGGGGAACGAACAACATGCATCCAAATGCTGCATTTGCTTGGGATGATCGTGATGCGCTGCGTGTTTTTGCGCAGGATATCGGCTTTGGCACGCTCTTTATGGTCACCCCAGAAGGCCTGCGCGTGGCTCATCTGCCTTTTGTTTTTCTGGCGGACAATCGCGTTGGTTTTCATATCGCGCGCAACAATGCGATGACGAAATATCTGGATGGCGCAGAGGCATTATTTGTTGTGAATGGTCCGGACGGTTACATCAGTCCGGATTGGTATGGCATGGATAATCAGGTGCCCACTTGGAATTATTGCGCAATAGAGATGCAGGGCAATATCCGCCAAATGGACGAAGCTGAGTTGATCGCCCAATCCGATGCGCTGAGCCTGTTTCAGGAATCGAAATTGGCGCCAAAGCCGATTTGGGACCGGTCAAAAATGGCGGATGGTCATTTTGAAAAGATGCTGCGGGGCATATTGGGCTTTAATATGGACATCAGCGCGTGGCGCGGCACGCGCAAATTAGGGCAGAATAAGCCCGACGCCGCCCGCAACGCCGCTGCCGATGGTGCCGAGGGCGCAGGCACACGCGGTATCGCCGACTTGATGCGCAATGTGCCGTGACGGTAAAAGCATGGACGAAAAGGGCAGTGGTTAAGAAGCCTGCGGCGAAGAAATAGATTTTACGTCTTTATGTCTTTGTGCGAACCTTCATGTTTGTTGGTTCGCATGAAGATAGGAAGACACGAAGATGTCGCTTTTTACCGCATCCTATAGTTATGCTGATGACGTCCTCCTTTTCGTCACCCTGAACTTGGTTCAGGGTCTATCGCGCCACACGACCGGCGGTTGCGGAAGAGAAATGGACCCTGAAACAAGTTCAGGGTGACGGGTAAAGCTCTAGGGTAACGATGGTAATTGTTTGACGTGCCGATGGTAATCGTTCGGAGTGACGGGTAAGAGTTTAATATGACGGGGAGCCAAGTTAGTGATCAAATCGCGCACACGCCTCGCCATATTTGATTGCGACGGGACTTTGGTCGATAGCCAAGCCAATATTTGCATGGCGATGGAGCATGCGTTTGAAGGCGCGGGGCTGCGGCCACCGTTGCGGCATGATATACGGCGCGTGGTTGGGCTGTCTTTAGTGGAATCGATGCGTGTATTGTTGCCCGATGCCGATGACAAAACCCATCATGATCTGGCCGAACATTACAGGGCCGCGTTCCTGACATTGCGCAATAATGGCTTGGTGGATGAGCCCTTATATGACGGCATGGCCGCATTATTGTCGGAATTGGACGAAGATGGGTGGATGTTGGGCGTGGCGACGGGCAAGTCCGACCGCGGGCTGATCCGGTGTTTGGACCATCATGCAATCAAGGGCCTGTTTGTTACATTGCAAACCGCCGACCGTCACCCGTCCAAACCGCACCCGTCGATGGTGTATCAGGCATTGGCCGATGCCGGCGTTGATGCGCGCGATGCGGTCGTTATTGGCGATACGGTATATGATATTCATATGGGCCGCGCGGCCGGAACGCGGACCGTGGGTGTCAATTGGGGCTATCACAGCGTTGCGGAGTTGCGCGAAGCAGGGGCAGACTATATCGCCGAAAGCATGGACGATCTGAACGCGTATCTAAAGGATTTTGCATGACACCAATCGATGACAAGGCCCGTGCAGAAATGCAGGCGCAATATCGCTTTTTGGTCATCAACCTGTGCCGGATTATAGGCGCGATCTTGTTGGTGCTGGGCCTTGCCGTCATCGCGCGGGAGACGTTTGGAATCCCCAAGGCGGCGGGATATCTGCTGTTTCTGGTCGGTATGCTCAACTTTCTCCTCCTGCCTGTATTCCTGTCGAAAAGATGGAAAAGTAAGCCTGATTTATGAGGCGGTTTTGGAAAGAGGTTACGCTTGAATCCACGCCATTGGGTCAGGCTGTCCGGCTCGACGGGCGTCCGGTAAAGACGCCAACGGGCAATGCGCTCGCGCTGCCGACGCAGAAAATGGCGGATGCAGTCGTGGCGGAATGGGAAGCCGTGGAAAAAACGCTCAACCCGATCATGATGCCGGTGACGGGTTTTGCCAATGCCGCCATTGACCGTATTGCGCCCGATCATGCGGGCTTTGCCGCCGCCATCGCTGCTTATGGCGAAACCGACCTTTTCTGCTATCGCGCGGCGGCTGGCGAAGCTTTTGCCGAACGGCAGGCCCAGATTTGGGACCATTGGCTGAATTGGGCGAAAGCGCGCTATGACATCAGCTTCGTAATTGTCGAAGGCATCATGCACCAGCCGCAACCTGCCGCAACGCTGGAAACATTGCGCGGAGCGGTCGCTGCGCGCGGGGCATTTGAACTGGCCGCCATGGCGAAGCTTGCGCATTTGTCGGGGTCACTTGTTGCAAGCTTGGCGGTGATCGAACGCGCCGGCAAGCCCGAAGACATATGGAGCGCCGCCTGCCTTGATGAACTGTGGCAGGAAGAATTATGGGGCGCTGACCATTGGGCGCAAAAAAACCGCAGCGACCGCGAAGGCGAATTTATGGCGGCTGCGCGCTTTCTCGACCTGCTGGCCCTAGGTTAAAACCCATCTCGTCGGGAACGATAAGAGCGGGCAGTGACGCGGTGCATACAAGGATTATAGCCATGGCAGATAGCGCGACATTTACACTCCACCCCATTCCAAAGGCCGCCTTTGTCGCGGGCTATGCCGGATTATTGCCGCAGATTATTGCCGCCATCATGGTGCTATCGGGTTCCGAATATCAATGGACTGGCCTTGCCTTGGCTTATGGCTATGCCGCATTTATCTTCAGCTTCATTGGCGGCATGTGGTGGGCGCTTGGCGTGACCACCCGTAAAGATGATATGTCGGCCAATGCTATCTTCGCGCTTGCCGTTGCACCCAGCTTGCTGGCGCTTGCCACTTATGTGCCGTGGATATGGGGTCTGCCTTGGCCCGGCCCGTCTTTGGCGTGGCTTGGATTTTTCGTGCTGCTATCGCCCTTGGGAGACCGCTGGTTGGCGGTGCGCTGTGCCTTGCCCGCTGGCTGGATGAAGCTGCGCTGGCATTTGTCGATTGGGCTGGGCGGATTAACCTTGTTGCTGGCGGGCTTTGCTTAAGAGGCGGCAAGATCGCGCACGAAACCGATCAGGCCCTTTTGCCGCCGCCTTTTCATGCGTTCGGCGGCAAGGATCTGCCGCACTTTTTCAAAACAGGCCTGCACATCATCATTGATGAGCACATAGTCATAGCCATCCCAATGCCCGATTTCGGCCTTTGCGCGGCTCATCCGGTCGGAAATTACCGCTTCGCTATCCTGCGCGCGGCTGAATAACCGGCGTTCGAGCTCTTCAATCGATGGCGGCAAGATGAATACACGCACGACATCCGGTCCAGCCTCTTGATATAATTGCTGCGCCCCTTGCCAGTCAATGTCGAACAGGACATCGCAACCGGCCGCAAGCTTTTCCTCAACGGGGCCTTTGGGCGTGCCGTAACGGTTGCCAAAGACATGCGCCCATTCCAGAAATTCCCCGTCTGCGGCCATTTGCTTGAATGTGGCGACATCGGTAAAATGATAATGCACGCCTTCAATCTCGCCGGGTCGGGGAGGGCGGGTTGTGTAGGATACCGACAAAGCGATCTTCTCATCTGCATCCAGCAACATGCGCGAAAGCGTAGATTTGCCAGCGCCGGAGGGCGATGAAAGGACGAACAGAAGGCCTCGGCGTTCTAATTCATGCGGCTTATGAGGGTCATTATGGGCCATAGCCGCTACTGCGCGAAAGGGCAGGGCGGCGTCAAGAGGGAAGCGCAGGCCTGGATGGCGAAAACGGGTTAGCCGCCCTTACGCTCTTTGCTTTTGTCATAGATGGCTTTGGCTGCAATCGCGCCACCGACCAGCAAAAGGCCGGGAATAGAGCGGGTCGCCAGCCGTGTGGCCACCAGACCAATGCCCGCGCCTAGCAAGCCATGACCCTGCTTGCGTCCAATAACTTCGCCGATGACGGCTCCTGCGATGGATTTTAGCATATGTTTTTTCCGATCCCTCAAATTTCGTCATCCTGAACTTGTTTCAGCATAACATACGGCGGTGGTCCGTTATCCCGAAACAAGTTCGGGATGACGAGATTATTCTCGTCGCTTCTTGTTCCACTCCCGTCGTCATGCTGAACTTGCTTCAGCATAACATGCGGCGGTGGCTTGTTTCAGGATCTTACTTAAATCGCCACCGTCAAAAAACTAAGATGCTGAAACAAGTTCAGCATGACGGTGCAATGCCTTAAACCATATCCTCTGGCCTGACATGGGTATCGAAGGTTGCTTCGTCAACCAGACCGGATGACAATGCCGCTTGGCGCAAGGTGGTTCCGTCGCGATGTGCCTGTTTGGCGATTTTCGCGGCATTGTCGTAGCCGATAATTGGTGCAAGCGCGGTGACAAGCATGAGCGATCGGTCGACCAAGTCGGCGATGCGCGCGCGGTCGGGTTCAAGGCCATCGACGCAGTTTTTGGCAAAGCTATCCATACCAATGGCGAGCAGTTCAATCGAACGCAGGACATTTGCACCGATAAGCGGCTTGAACACATTAAGCTCAAGATGCCCCTGCATCCCGCCTACGGTCACCGCCTGATGGTTGCCGATGACTTGTGCGGCCACCATGGTCAACATCTCGCATTGCGTCGGATTGACCTTGCCGGGCATGATCGAACTGCCGGGCTCGTTTTCGGGGAGGATTAGCTCGCCAAGTCCGGAGCGCGGGCCGGACCCCAATAAGCGGATGTCATTGGCAATTTTGGTCAGACTAACCGCAAGCGTATTCAACGTGCCCGACATCTGCACCAGCCCGTCATTAGAGGCCAAAGCCTCAAACTTATTGGCGGCAGGCGCAAAAACAATGCCAGTTGCGGCCGATATTTCGGCGGCGATGGCGACGTCAAACCCCTTTGGCGCATTCAACCCTGTGCCAACCGCCGTGCCGCCTTGTGCCAATTTCTGGACATCATGCACCACCGCCCCTTCGATCCGCGCTCGGCAAGCTATCAATTGTGCGACAAAAGCGGAAAATTCCTGCCCCAGCGTCAGCGGGGTCGCATCCTGCAAATGGGTGCGGCCGATTTTGATAATGTCGTCCCAAGCCGTGCATTTTGCAGAAAGTGCATCGGTCAGGCGGACCATCGCGGGTAAGAGGCCATGATGCACCGCCAAGGCGACTGCGACATGCAAAGCGGTGGGAAAGCTGTCGTTCGACGATTGCCCCATATTGACATGGTCATTGGGATGCACAGGTGACTTGCCACCGCGCGTGCCCGTCAGTGTTTCATTGGCGATACTTGCAATCACCTCATTCACATTCATGTTCGATTGTGTGCCGCTGCCTGTTTGCCAGATGACGAGCGGGAATTGCGTGTCATAATTGCCCATCAATATCGCGTCTGCTGCGGCAATGATGGCATCAGATATGTCGGCTTGCAGCGCGCCCGATGCCTTATGCGTCAGCGCCGCCGCCCGTTTCACATGCGCAAGGCCATAGATAATGCCCATCGGCATGCGTTCATGCGCCGGGAAGGGAAAGTTGGCGATGCTCCGCTGCGTCTGCGCCCCCCAATAGGCCTCTGCAGGAACGTCAATGGGCCCAAAACTGTCGGTTTCCGTGCGGGATTGCCCCGTCACTTTTTCCGTCCGAAGTCCACGCTGACGACGTTGGAGCCGTCTTCGACGACAACGGAGGGGCCGTCGTTGCCGGCTTCTTCATGCGGTTCGGGCGTGCCTTCACCTGCGTCCACATGGAATTGCAGCGCGAAGTCCACCGCTGGGTCAACAAAGGCGGTGATTGCGGAATATGGGATGAACAGATGCGATGGAATTTGGTTGAAAGACAGGCCAACTTCGAAATGCGATGCCTCCACCTTCAGGTCCCAATATTTGTGCTGAAGCACAATGGTCATCTCGTCAGGGAAGCGTTCATGCAGATGTTGCGGAATGGAAACGCCGGGTGCTTGCGTCTTGAAAGTGATGTAAAAATGATGGTCGCCAGGTAGGCCATCGCGGGCGACATCGCCGAGCACGCGGCCCACCACGGCGCGCAATGCCTCTTGCACAACATCATCATAAGGAATCAGGCTATCAACATGCTCTTCGGTCATCACCGCTAGGTGGACCGCCGAGAGCCCGAAATCAAGACGCTTATTGCCGTAAGCCAACTTGCCAAATGCGCGCAGGCGGCTATATCGGCGGCCATGCGTACAGGCTCTATCAGTCGCAAGACGAACGAAACGTCCATTGATGTTGAGGTCAACCTCGACGGCACTGGTGTGTATGACGTGTCCACAGGCATTGGCTTTCTGGACCATATGCTGGAGCAATTGTCGCGCCATTCGCTTATCGATTTGAAGGTCAAGGCGATAGGCGACCTGCATATCGACCAGCATCATACGACCGAAGATACTGGCATCGCCATTGGCGAGGCAGTGTTGCAGGCATTAAGCGATAAGCGCGGCATTACCCGTTATGGCTCCGCTTATGCGCCGATGGACGAAACATTGACGCGGTGCGCGCTTGATATTTCGGGGCGGCCTTATTTTGTGTGGAAAGTGTCGCTGGGCATGCCGCGCTTGGGCGAATGGGATACGGAGCTGATCGAACATTGGTTCCACAGCTTCGCGACCAGCGCGGGCATTACGTTGCATGTCGAAAATCTATATGGTTCGAACAACCATCATATTGTGGAAAGCTGTTATAAGGCTTTGGCCCGCGCTTTGCGGCAAGCGGTTGAGATCGACCCGCGCAAAGCGGATGCGATTCCGTCGACTAAGGGGACGTTGTAGGCCGTGTCGCTTGCGCTGATTGATTATGGCGCGGGCAATCTGCATTCGGTGCATAATGCGTTGAAGGCGGCGGGCGCGATCGACATTCGCGTGACCGCTGATCCCGCTATTGTTGCCACGGCTGACCGTATTGTTCTGCCCGGCGTAGGCGCCTTTGCGCATTGTATGGAGGCCTTGTCCGCCATTGATGGCATGACCGCCGCGATGGAGCAGCGCGTTCGGGTGGAAGCTGCGCCTTTTCTCGGCATTTGCGTCGGTATGCAATTGCTCGCCGATGAAGGCGTTGAGCATGGAAGCACAAACGGGCTGGGTTGGATTGGCGGAACGGTGCGCGCGATTGCGCCAGCGGCGGACCTGAAAATCCCGCATATGGGCTGGAATGATGTCGTGCCCCACGACAATGCACCGTTGATAGAGCGCGGCGAAGCTTATTTCCTGCATGGCTATCATTTTGATGCATTGGATGCAGCCAATGTGTTGGCGAGGACGGACCATGGCGGTCCTCTCGTTGCAGCGGTCGGGCGTGACAATATCATGGGCGTTCAGTTTCACCCTGAAAAAAGCCAGGCTTATGGCATCAATTTTCTGAAACATTTTTTGGAATGGATGCCATGACCAAAACGCGCAAACATCTTCCTGTCTTTGTGCCTTTGTGCGAACAAATTTTATCACGCAAAGACGCAAAGACACAAAGAAGAAAGTATTTTGCATGATAGTCTTCCCCGCGATTGATCTGAAGGGTGGCGAAGTTGTGCGCTTGGCCGAGGGCGATATGAACCGCGCGACGGTCTATGCCGATGATCCAGCGGCGCAGGCGATGCTGTTTGCCGAACAAGGCGCGCAATTTCTGCATGTGGTCGATCTTGACGGTGCATTCGCCGGACGGCCCGAAAATGCCGAAGCGGTTGAAGGGATTATCGAAAATTTCCCCGGTTACATCCAATTGGGCGGCGGCATTCGTAATCCGCAGACGGTGGAGCGCTGGTTCGACATGGGTGTGGCGCGGCTGGTGATTGGCACGGCGGCGCTTAAAGACCCACAATTTGTGAAAGACATGGCGCGCGAATTTACAGACGGTATCGTCGTTGCCGTTGACGCGCGCGACGGCTTTGTCGCGACCGAAGGCTGGGCCGAAAAATCCGACATGCCCGTGATTGATCTGGCGCGCCGATTTGAGGATGCGGGCGTTGCGTCGATCCTATTCACCGATGTTGGCCGCGACGGGATGCTGACCGGTTGCAATATCGACGCGACGGTTGATCTGGCGCGGCGGGTGAACATTCCGGTGATTGCCAGCGGCGGGGTGAAGGGCATTGACGATATCCACATGCTCGCGCTGCATGCCAAGGACGGCATTGAAGGCGTGATTACGGGCCGGGCGATTTATGACGGGCGGTTGGATCTGGCGACGGCGATTAAAGTGGCGGAGCGCGCGTGACCGTCCGTGTCCGCGTCATTCCCTGCCTCGACGTCTCCAATGGCCGCGTGGTCAAGGGCGTAAACTTTGTTGACCTGCGCGATGCGGGCGATCCGGTGGAGCAGGCGCAGGCATATGATGCAGCGGGCGCGGATGAGCTTTGCTTTCTAGATATCGGCGCAAGCCATGAAGGGCGCGGCACGATTATTGATGTGGTCCGGCGCACGGCGGAAGTATGCTTCATGCCGCTGACCGTGGGCGGCGGCGTGCGCAGTGCAGACGATGCGCGGGCGTTATTGTTGGCGGGCGCGGACAAGGTCGCGGTCAATAGCGCGGCGGTAGCGCGGCCAGAGGTAGTCGCGGATATCGCCGCACGTTTTGGTAGCCAGTGCGTGGTGGCCTCGGTCGATGCGCGGCGGACGGGCAATAGATGGGAAATCTTCACCCATGGCGGCCGCAATCCGACGGGCATTGATGCATTGGAACATGCGGTGAAGCTCGCTGAACTCGGTGCGGGCGAATTGCTGGTAACGAGCATGGACCGCGACGGCACGCGCGACGGCTATGACCTTGCACTTACCCGCGCGATTGCCGATGCGGTCAATATTCCGGTGGTAGCCAGCGGCGGCGTGGGTAATTTGGAGCATCTGGTCGCTGGCGTGCGCGAAGGCCATGCCAGCGCGGTTCTGGCGGCATCGATATTCCATTTCGGCCAATATAGCATCGCCGATGCCCATGCGGCGTTGCGGGCGGCGGGATTGCCTGCGCGGGACTAAAGAATATTTCGTCATCCTGAACTTGTTTCAGGATAACGCACCACCGTCGATTGTTATCCTGGAGCCGAAGGCTGGCAAAGCCAAAACAAGTTCAGGATGACGAGGCGCCGTCGTTACAGATTTGCCGTCATGCCATATGTCCGCAGAGCAGGGCTTTTGAGACATCATCGGCATGAAAAAATTTGCACCCCGAGTCCTTGACCTGTCATAAAAACACCCTATCTGGGCTCCGTTAGCACTCGTCCTACATGAGTGCCAACGCACATTCATTGCCGTCCCCTGCTTGTTGTAGGCGTGGCGGGATGGCGAAACAGAAAAAGGATAGTTCAACATGGCATTTCGTCCATTGCATGATCGCGTTCTCGTCCGTCGGGTCGAGGCCGAAGCAAAAACCGCTGGCGGGATCATCATCCCTGATACAGCTCAGGAAAAGCCACAGGAAGGCGAAGTCGTCTCCGTGGGTACGGGCACACGCGCCGACGATGGCACGGTAACCGCGCTCGACGTCAAGGCTGGCGACAAGATCCTGTTCGGCAAATGGTCGGGCACCGAAGTCAAGATCGACGGTGAAGACCTGTTGATCATGAAGGAATCGGATATCTTGGGAATCGTTTCCTAAGCGCACTCAGCCATCGTCATCCCGAACTTGTTTCGGGATAACACACGACGTTGGCGCGTTATCCTGAAACAAGTTCAGGATGACGAGAATTCAGAGACTAACTCACTAAAGGAAAAATTATCATGGCTGCTAAAGACGTGAAATTCGGCCGCGATGCGCGTGAACGCATCCTGCGCGGCGTAGACATTCTTGCTGATGCTGTAAAAGTAACGCTTGGTCCAAAGGGCCGTAACGTTGTTATCGACAAAAGCTTTGGCGCACCACGCATCACCAAGGACGGCGTTACCGTCGCCAAGGAAATCGAACTGAAAGACAAGTTCGAAAATATGGGTGCACAGATGGTCCGCGAAGTTGCTTCGAAGACCAACGACATTGCCGGTGACGGCACGACCACTGCAACAGTATTGGCACAAGCAATCGTTCGCGAAGGCATGAAGTCGGTTGCAGCGGGCATGAACCCAATGGACCTGAAGCGCGGCATCGACTCAGCGGTAAACGCTGTTGTTGCTGACCTTGTTAAGCGTTCGAAGCCAGTTGCGGGTTCTTCGGAAATCGCACAGGTCGGCACAATTTCTGCCAATGGTGAAGCTGAAATCGGTAAGATGATTGCAGACGCCATGGAAAAGGTCGGCAAGGAAGGCGTTATCACCGTCGAAGAAGCTAAGGGCCGTGAAAGCGAGCTCGAAGTTGTCGAAGGTATGCAGTTTGACCGCGGTTACTTGTCGCCTTACTTCATCACCAACACCGAGAAGATGTCGGTCGAGTTGGACAACCCATATATCCTCATCCACGAAAAGAAGCTCGGCAACTTGCAAGCCATGTTGCCAATCCTCGAAGCTGTGGTGCAGTCGGGTCGTCCATTGCTCATCATCGCGGAAGATGTTGAAGGCGAAGCGCTTGCAACTCTGGTCGTCAACAAGCTGCGTGGCGGTTTGAAGATTGCTGCGGTTAAGGCTCCTGGCTTTGGCGATCGTCGCAAGGCGATGTTGGAAGATATCGCGATCCTCACCAAGGGTGAAATGATCAGCGAAGATCTGGGCATCAAGCTTGAAACCGTTACCTTGGGCATGCTTGGCCAAGCCAAGCGCGTCACCATCGACAAGGACAACACCATCATCGTCGACGGTGCTGGCGAAACCGATGCGATCAAGGGCCGCGTAGAAGCGATCCGTGCGCAAATCGAAAACACCACGTCGGATTATGACAAGGAAAAGCTGCAAGAGCGTCTTGCGAAACTCGCTGGCGGTGTTGCTGTGATCAAGGTCGGTGGTTCGACCGAAGTTGAAGTGAAAGAGCGCAAGGACCGCGTTGATGACGCGCTGCACGCAACCCGCGCAGCCGTTGAAGAAGGCATCGTCCCTGGCGGCGGTACCGCGCTTCTGTACGCAACAAAGGCACTTGAAGGCCTTAAGGGCGCCAATGACGACCAGACACGTGGTGTCGACATCATCCGCAAGGCAATTGTCGCTCCATTGCGTCAAATCGCCGCCAATGCCGGATATGACGGCGCGGTTGTTTCGGGCAATTTGTTGCGCGAAAATGACGAGACCATGGGCTTCAACGCATCAACCGATGTGTATGAAAACCTTGTGGCTTCGGGCGTTATCGACCCAACCAAGGTCGTTCGTACCGCGTTGCAAGATGCCGCATCGGTTGCTGGTCTGTTGATCACCACTGAAGCTGCTATCTCCGACGCGCCAGAGGACAAAGCCGCTGGCGCTGGCGGCATGCCAGGTGGCATGGGCGGCATGGGCGGCATGGGCGGTATGGACTTCTAAGTCCAAACGCTCGGCGCATGCTGAAACAAAACGGGCCGGAGGGGAAACCTTCCGGCCTTTTTGTTTTTTCGGTGTAGCTATGGTTTTTTAGGCGTCACCCTAGCGCCATAGGGGGCAGAGCATGGCTTTGGCTCTATTTATGTTATCCCGAAACAAGTTCGGGATGACGAAGAGGGGGCGACCCCCGGCATCGCGTGAAAATTCGTCATCCTGAACTTGTTTCAGGATAACAAACCGCCGTCGCCGTCACTTATCCCGGAATGACTTGACCGCAATTAGCGCGTCATCTGCTGCAGCATTTCGCCCATTTTGTGGTGCAGCATGTTCATGCCCTTTAACGGTCGGACCATGACTTTGAAATGGGTGATCAGGCCGTCATCATCGCAGGTGATCATATCAATGCCGTTAATGGCAACGCCGTCGATGACGGTTTGAAATTCCAAAATTGCGCTATTTTCCCGGTGCCATTCACCGACATATTTGAATTCCGCATTGCCCAGCGTATGGCCCGCCGCCGCGAGATATTTGGCGGTGATAGCTTTGCCCAATTGCGGCGTGTGGACAACGGGGCTTTCGAAAATGCAGTCATCATGCAGGATCGCGGCGATTGTGTCGACATCGCGAGACAAGGCAACCTTGTGCCAGATTTCGGCGGGGTTTGGCATGTTCAATATCCCAGATCCAAATTCACCATAGGGGTCAGCGCCTCGCCCTTGTGATAGCGTTCGAGATTTTCGAAGAAACGCGTGGCCGACCGGACGAACATCTTGTCCTGCGCGCGGCCAGACAAATGCATGGTGACATGGGCATTATCCAGCGTCCAAAGGATATGGTCTGCGGGCAGCGGTTCTGGCGTGGTGACGTCAAGAAACGCGTTGGCGATGTGCTTGGCTTGCAATGCGGTGACCAAAGCGTCTTGATCGACAACCGACCCGCGCGCGATGTTGATGAGCGTTGCGCTCGGTTTCATCGCGGCAAGCTCGTCCGCCCCAATCATATTGTCGGTTTCCGACGTTGCGGGGACGGCGAGGATGACCCAGTCAAAATCGCCCAATTGCGCCCGCCATTGGTCGGGGGGCAGCATATTTGGCCCCGCCGAGCGGCGCACCACGGTAACATCGACGCCAAAGGGCTTGAGACGCTCTTCGATCAGCTTGCCAATCGCACCATAGCCCAGCAGCAATGCTTTTGACCCGAACAGCTCAACCTTGCCCGGCGAATCCAGCAACCATTCACGCCGTTCTTGCGCGCGCACGACTTCGCGATAGTTTTTGGCGACGGTCAGCATGCCCATCACCACATATTCGGCAATGGTGATGGCATTGATGCCCGCACCATTTGTCACAACGCAGCCTTGCGCCTTCAACTGGTTTAGCGGCATGCCGTCGACGCCGGCATAAATGCTGTTCAGCCATTTCATGCGGGTGGCGGCGCCGATGACCGTGGCCATGTCGCCTTTGTCATACATATCAAACCAGCCAATTTCGGCCTGCGGCGCGAGCGCAAGCGCCTCCTCTTTGGACATGAAGAAATGCGGTTCAATCCAGTCGGGCAAACGCGGTTCAATGAGGGGACGCACAAGCCCCGACATCACGAGTTTGGTTTTGGTCATGCGGCAAAAGCCTTCCAAGTTACAAAGATTAAGAAGGGGATGCCGACAAGATCGGTCATCGCAATGGTTTTCAGCGCGGGCGGGGAGCCTGCAGACCAATAGAGTACCAAGAATGACACCATGCTAACGCCGACGCCAACGCTGGCAATGCGGCGGCTCGCAGGGTCAAAAGCAGCCCAGACAGCAAGCAGAAAGATAACGAGGAACAGCGCCGCACGATGATGCAGCAGAAGAAACAAGGGGTTATCGCTAGCGACGCGGTAAAGTTGCCCAATCATCGCCGGACGGAACAGCGCCAGCGCGGGCAACGCGTGGATAGCCGCAAGGATGAGCCAAGCAATTTTGAGCATCATATATCAAGCTTCCAATCCCAACCCAGCGGGTCGCCGTCCATAACTTCAACGCCCTTGGCGATAAGATCGTCGCGGATCGCGTCGGACTTGGCGAAGTCTTTTGCAGCGCGGGCTTCCTTGCGGGCGGTGAGGGCGGTTTCGATTTCGGCTTCGGTGATGATTGCAGCTTTGGGCCGGATACGTAGGTCAGTGCGATTAACGACTAAAACATTTAAGCCAAGAACGGCATCCATGGCTTGAAGAACTTTCAAGCGCTCTGAAGGTTTAACGTCCGTGCGGCCCAACACTATTTCGAAGATTGCGAGAGCGTTGCTAGTGTTCAGGTCGTTAGAAATTTCTTCTTCGAAAGATGACAAAAAACCGGCATCGTCAGCAGAATTGCCGTCAGGGCGCGACGTTGTGAATTCACGGATCTTCTCAACCCCCATCACCATCCGCTTCAACCGCACAAACGCGGCCTGCAAACCTTCCCAGCTAAACTCCAACTCGCTGCGGTAATGCGCTTGCAAGCACATCAGGCGGTAGGCGAGGGGGTGGAAGCCTTTGTCGATCAGCAATTGCACGCGCAGGAATTCGCCCGATGATTTGCTCATCTTGCCGCTGCGTTCGATTAAGAAGTTATTGTGCATCCAAAATTGCGCGCCGCTATGGTCGCTGCCGCAACGCGCTTGGTTTTGCGCGATTTCATTGGGATGGTGGATTTCGCGATGGTCAATGCCGCCGGTGTGAATGTCAAAGGGCAGGCCAAGCAACGCCTCTGACATGACCGAACATTCCAGATGCCAGCCCGGCGCGCCTTTGCCCCATGGGCTATCCCACTCCATCTGCCGCGTTTCGCCCGCTGGCGTCTTCCGCCAAATGGCAAAGTCAGCAGCGTGGCGTTTGCCATCGACTTCTTCGATCCGACCTTCACCATCCTCGGTTTTGACGCGGGCCAATGAGCCATAATGGGCGACGGTGGATGTGTCGAAATACAGGCCGCTGTCGAGTTCGTAGCAATGCGTGTCGGCAATGCTGACGGCATAATCGATCATGGCGGGGACATAATCGGTGGCAATCGACCAATGCGCGGGCTGACGAATGTTCAGCGCCTTGATATCGGCCCAATACGCTTCGGTATAATGGCGGGCGATATCCCAGATCGACTGGGCTTTCTCCGCCGCCATTTTCTCCATCTTGTCTTCGCCCGCATCGGCGTCGTCGGTCAAATGGCCAACATCGGTGATGTTGATGACATGGGTAAGCTTATATCCCTTGTAAGACAACACGCGGCCCAACGTGTCGGCAAAGACATAAGCGCGCATATTGCCGATATGCGGGTAATTATACACCGTCGGCCCGCACGTATACACCCGCGCTTCGCCCGCATGGACAGGGGTGAAGGTTTCCAGTTGCCGGGTCAGGCTGTTGAAGAGTTTAAGCTCGGACATGGGAATGGCGATGCTGGAAATGGGTGCGGAGGTCAACCCACCTCCAATCTTTCAAAGTCACCCTGAACTTGTTTGTGCTCTGCACGCCTGCGGCTCCAGGGTCCATTTGGCTTCTCTGCCCTGCGGTTTGCGTGGCATAATGGATGCTGAAACAAGTTCAGTATGACGTAGTTTGCTAAAACCCGTCCCAGCGTATCGCTTGATCCATCTCCACGCGGGGCACACTAAAGTTGTTCACGGCGGCGTCTGAATCGCGATAGCCAATCGCCATGCCGCAGAAGAAGATATGGTCATCATCAATATTCAGAATTTCGCGCATTGTCGTGCCATACATCGCCCAGATTTCCTGCGCGCAACTGTCGAGGCCCTCTTCGCGCAGCAATAGCATCACCGTTTGCAACCACATGCCCATGTCCGACCATTGCGGCGGACCCATATATTTACGGGTGTAGGTGAATAATTGCACCGGCGCGCCAAAGCTGTCCCAGTTTTTGCCCACCTGCGCGAGGCGGCCAGCACCATCTTCACGCGCAAGGCCAAGCGCATCGAACATCGCCTTGCCAACGCCGCGCCGTTGCTCTTCATATCGGCCATCCAAGCCCTTGGGGTAGATGCTATATTCATGGCCATCGCCCAATGGCGCAGTGGCAACCTTGGCCTTAATCTTCGCGGTCAGGTCAGCCAGCGGCGCACCTGTGAGGATGACGGCATTCCAAGGCTGCGTATTGCCACCAGACGGCGAACGCTGCGCCTTGGCGAGAACGCGTTCGAGTATGGCCTGATCCACGGGTTTATCCAGAAATTGCCGGACAGAGCGCCGTGAGGTGACGGCTTCGGTAACGTTCATCTCTATTTCCCCGCAGGTTTAATCGTTTGATTAAATCATATTAAGCGGGGCGGGAAAGGCAAGCTTATTCCTCGTCAAACAACCCAGCCAGTTGCTCAATCATCGTGCCGCCAAGTTGTTCGACGTCCATGATCGTCACGGCGCGTTTATAGTAACGCGTGACGTCATGGCCGATGCCGATGGCGACCAATTGCACAGGTGAGCGCGTTTCGATCATCTCGATGACCTTGCGCAAATGCTGTTCCAGATAGCCGCCATGGTTGACCGACAAAGTGCTGTCGTCCACAGGCGCGCCATCCGAAATGACCATTAAGATGCGGCGGTCTTCGGCGCGCGCGATCAAGCGGTTATGCGCCCAAAGCAAGGCTTCGCCGTCGATATTTTCTTTCAGCAGTCCTTCACGCATCATCAGGCCCAAATTGCGCTTGGCATGACGCCATGGCTCATCGGCTTTTTTATAGATGATGTGGCGCAAATCGTTGAGGCGGCCGGGCATGGGTTGGCGGCCAGCGGCAAGCCAGTCTTCTCGTGCCTGTCCGCCTTTCCACGCGCGGGTGGTGAAGCCCAATATTTCGGTTTTGACCCCGCAGCGTTCCAGCGTGCGCGCCAAAATGTCGGCGCTAATCGCGGCAATGCTGATTGGCCGTCCGCGCATGGAGCCTGAATTGTCGATGAGCAATGTGACCACAGTATCGCGGAAATCAGTCTCACGTTCGATTTTGTAGGACAAGGAACTGCCGGGGGATACCACGACACGCGCAAGGCGCGCGGCGTCGAGCATGCCCTCTTCTTGGTCGAAATCCCAACTGCGGTTTTGTTGCGCCATCAAGCGGCGTTGCAGGCGGTTGGCGAGTTTTGTCACCACCGATTGCAGGTTTGACAATTGTTGGTCGAGATAGGCGCGTAGCCGGTTCAGCTCTTCTTCGTCGGCAAGCTCAGTCGCGGTGATTGTCTCGTCAAATTTGGTCGACCAGATTTTATAATCGCTTTGCGGCAAATGGTCCCAATTGCGGCGCTGCGGCGTGACAGGCTGCATGCCGTCATCGCCCATTTCACCATCGGCGCCATCTTGGTCGTCCATGTCTTCGCCGTCATAATCGGCCTCAGTCTCCTCGCCTTCGCCTTGCTGTGGTTCGGCACGGGCTTCGGCTTGGCCAGCTTCGCCTTCGCCATCATCTTCGCTGTCGCCGTCTTGGTCTTGCGCATCTTCGGCATCGTCGCCGCCATCGTCGGCATCGGACGGATCAACATCACCTTCGGTAAGGTTCAGATGCTCCAGCATGGACTGGGTCAGCGCGGCAAAGGCGCTTTGATCGTCCAGCGCGAGCGCCAGCGCATCAAGATCACTGCCAGCATTTTCTTCGATCCAGCCGCGCAGCATATCGACGCCTGCGGCGGCTCCTGCTGGCACGGGTGCGCCGGTCAGCCGTTCGCGCACGATCAACGATAAGGCCGTAGAAATGGGCACTTCGTCAGGGGCTTGTGCGCGGGCAATCGGGTCGGTGCGCATTTTGAGTTCAAGCGCATAGCCAAGGTTTGCGGCAATTCCCGCCATGTCGCGCGAACCCAGCGCCTCAACGCGTGCATTCTCCACCGCGTCAAATGCGGCGCCGGCAATGACTTCGGATGGACGCAGTGCGGCATGGCGGGCGGGGTTATGATGCTTTAACTTCAACGCAAAGCTGTCGGCGAAACCACGCGCTTCAGCCACTTGATCGGGCGGAAGAAGGCGGCCCGGCATGGGGACCTTGAAATTCTTGCCCGCCTGGCTTGGCGCGTCGGCGGTGAAGGCCAATTCCACCTCCGGCTCATGCGCGAGCGCACGGGCAGTGCCAGTCAGCACTTGTTTAAATAGTTCAAGAGGGGATTCGCTGGACATTAATCGGGCAGCCTCTTGCACATCGCGGCAATGTCTTCCTTCGTTGGTTTCGCAGGCGCGCGTAGCGTGAAGACATGTGCATCCTTGGTCGCCACGCGGTCCTCGGTTGTGCGTGCACCGTTTACAACGGCGGCAAAATCCTTGCAGACGGCAAAGCTACGCAAATAATCGCTATGGCCCGCGCCGCCGCCGGAAACATCGGTCGTGTCGACAATAGTAAAGCCAGTTTTGGCAGGCTCGGTCTGATATTTCGTCTTGGTCGCAAAGCAGCGTTGCGGCAGGCCCTTTGCCTTTAATTCCTTTGCCTCAAAAGGGTTGAAGCAAAAAGGCGAGCCTAAGCGGGGGTAACCATGCACCGCGCGCGATAAGGCCAAAGCGCGGTCGCTAAGCGAGGCATAGACAGTCACCCGCCGGTCATTGTTGACGCGCCGCGCGGCGAGGACTTCTTCTGCGATATCGCGTTCAAAATCTTCGCGGTCCACATCGGGCGAGGTCAATATGATATTGGAAATATTGCTAGAATCGGCGTTGGTCGACGTGCGGTCGACATATTCAACAGCCGGAATAACAAGCCGCGCGCCAAGCGAATGGGAGACGACGACGATCTCCTTGACCCACTCCGTCCGCGCCAATTTGGTCAGGAAATTGCGAAAATTGCGTTCGTCCCAATACATGTTGGTTTCATCAACGGCGTAGCTCAGTAAATTGCCTTGTGAGGGCCAGCTATAATGGACGATTGGCCCGTCAAAATTGCTCGTCGCGCCAATCTGCACCGCGTCGCGCGCCGTAGTCGCCAGCGTTTCGCGATAGCCGTGGACATATAATAGCACACGGCCTTTGCGCAGGTTCGCCGCATCACGCAGGCCATCCCACCATGCATCCTCTGGTTGGAATGCAAGTGGCACTACCACTTGCGTATCGCCCTTTACCGGCTTGATCTTTTCGGGTGGCGCAAAGCGGGCGTAGCGCACGCGGTCGGCCCTGTGGTTGGTCAGGACTATCATGTCGCCGCGGCAGTCTGGCAGCCGGCTTGTGACGATGAAATGGTCTTTGCCGGCTATCGCGGCGCTATCATTCTGCGATGGATTGCAACGCGGATTTTCCACCAGCCTGCTGTGCGGTACATCGCCATAGGCGACGGCCACGGTGCAACCAGACAGGAGCATTGGCAAAAGCAGGAAAGAGAGTTTACGCATTACTTCCGCTTGGCGTGCGACGCATGCCATGCCTTTACCGCGTTCAGCGCGCCGGAAACATGGCCCTTCACGCCAAGCTGCGCATAGGCAAATAACACCTTGCCATCAGGCGCGATGACATAAGTCGTGCGGTTGGTGCCGCCCATCATCGGCATGCTGACCTTGTAATTTTTGATCATGGGCTTGGTTGCGATGCCGACCATGAATTTGTTGCGGCAGGCCTCAACCGAAAAGCGTTTTAGCGTCTCCAGATTATCCGCCGACATACCCACAATCGACGCACCATAAGCGGCAAAGTCATCGGCGGCCTCGGAAAATTCATGCGCCTCAACCGTGCAGCCTGATGTGAACGCTTTGGGATAAAAATACAGCACCACAGGCCCTTTTTTCAAAGCCTTGTTCAGGTTGAAGGTGTCGGCCTTGCCGGCCAGCACGGCTTGCGTCGTAAAGTCGGTTGCGCGTGTTCCGGGTTTTAACGCGGCAAATGCCGGTGATGCCGACAACATAAGTGCAAGAGCAAGTGCGAAGCGTTTCATAATGCGTTCCTTCAACCGAAGTGGCGAAATAGCCGGTACTTACTGTGTTTTGCCAACGACGCTTTCCGGCAGATCTTGGCCAAAAACGCGCTGATAATATTCGGCAACCAAGGCGCGTTCCGCATCATCGCATTTGTTGAGGAATGACAGGCGGAAGGCAAAGCCAACATTTTTGAAAATCGCGGTATTCTGCGCCCAAGTGATAACTGTACGCGGGCTCATGACTGTTGAGATATCACCGTTGATGAAGCCCTGCCGTGTCATTTCGGCGACCTTTACCATATTGGCGACGGTGGCGGCATCCGTGCCCGATGCTTTGGCCAAAACAATTTCGCTTTCAACCTGCGCAGGCAGATAGTTCAGGCCGACAACGATGTTCCAACGGTCCATCTGGCCTTGGTTGATCGCTTGCGTGCCATGATAAAGGCCGCTGGTATCGCCAAGTCCAACGGTGTTGGCCGTTGCGAACAGGCGGAAATAGGGGTTGGGGCGAATGACGCGGTTTTGGTCGAGCAGCGTCAGCTTTCCTTCGGTTTCCAATACACGTTGGATCACGAACATCACATCAGGGCGGCCAGCATCATATTCGTCGAACACCAATGCCGTCGGCGTTTGCAATGCCCAAGGCAACAGGCCTTCACGGAACTCGGTCACTTGCTGCCCGTCGCGCAAAACAATGGCGTCGCGGCCGATAAGGTCGATACGGCTGATATGCGCGTCCAAGTTGATACGGATGCAAGGCCATTTCAGACGCGCGGCAACCTGTTCAATATGCGTGGACTTACCCGTTCCATGATAACCTTGCACCATCACGCGGCGGTTATGGGCAAAGCCAGCGAGGATCGCGAGGGTGGTGTCAGGGTCAAACACATAGCTGTCGTCGGTGTCAGGCACCCGTTCGTCGGCAATGGAGAAAGCGGGGCATTCCATATCCACATCAATGCCGAACAATTCACGCACGCTGACCATTTTGTCAGGGGCAGCGAGGATGGTCGTTTCGCGGCTATCGGGTTGGATATTTGGGATGTCAGTCATATTATTCTCGTCAAATGAAAGCGGGCGAAGTTTTAAGGTGCGTATAGGCAGCAATCACGTCTTGCAAAGCCTTTTCATAAGAGCGGTTGCCGCCATTTTTGTCTGGATGATAAGCGCGCACCTTCGCTGAATAGGCGCTGCGCAAGGCGCGGCGGTCGGCATCCTCGCCAAGCCCTAGCGTTCGCAGGGCTTTGCGGTCCTCTAGAGACAGAAAATGGCCATCGGCACGCTCTTTGGGTAGGCGCGAACGGAACCGTGTGGAGATTGCATCCAGCGGGTCTGTAAAGTCCGCCCATTTCGGTGGCGAATCGACATTGCCATTGGCGCGAAAAGCGCGCGCTTCGCTGGGCCAGAATTGTGTTGGACTTTGCGCCATGGAAATTTCATCGGCGGTCATGCCCGCAAACCAGTTATAGCCCGCGTTAAACTGCCGCACATGGTCAAGGCAGAGATATTGATAGTCACCCGGGCCGTTGGCCGATGCGGCCTGTCCTTTCGGATCAGGCGCGCGAAATTCCCCCGCTTCATGGCAGCGCGGATAGGCGCATGGCCGCCCCGCGCCGTGAACGCGGCCGTGAAATCGGTCAGTGGAACGCTCGGAGGCCATGATTTTCCTTGGCGAAAAACCTGCCATATGGGAAGAGCAGGTCATGAAAAAAGGTCCTGCACAACTTGAAATGGAAATGCTGCTTGAAACAGCATTTGCGCCAACCCGCCTTGCCGTCATTAACGACAGCGCCAAACATCACGGCCATAGCGGCGATGATGGGTCGGGCGAATCCCACTTCACCATCGAAATCGAAAGCGCGGCCTTTGTCGGCGTTGCCCGCCTGATGCGGCAGCGTATGGTGAACAAGGCGCTGGGTGATATTCCCGGAACGCGCGTCCATGCGCTGGCCATCAAGGCTAGTGCACCCGGCGAGATTTAGCTATTCCACGACAGCAAAACATCGGCCCATATAGGAGACGAATATATGCCTAAATTGACTCAAGCTGTTCTTTTGGTTGCTTTATGCGCTTCGCCTGCTTTTGCCGCCGATACCGAGACGAACCGGCCAAAGGTGTATACAGACATTGTCGCGTGTCGCGCCGTGGCCGATGCCACCGCGCGTCTTGCGTGCTTCGATGCGGCAACGAAGGCATTGGAAGATGCCACCGACAATCGGCAGATTGTGATGTTGGACCAAGATGATGTCCGCAAAACCAAAAAGTCTTTGTTCGGTTTTTCCTTACCCAAAATTCCGTTTTTTGGAGAAAGCGACGCAGAGCAGGAAGCCGAATTCAAACAGGTCGAAGGTGATCTTGCGGGCGTGCGATCCATAGGTGCCGGCAAATACCAATTCACCGTCAAAGATGCAGGGGTTTGGCAGACCATGGAAGCCACACCCTTGCTGTTGAAGGATGGTAAAGCCTTTATCATCAAACGCGGCGCGCTCGGCAGCTTCATGCTGGTGATGAATGGCCGGGGCATCCGCGTGAAGCGGGTTAGCTAAGTAATAGGGCCATAGGATATGATCGCACTTACCCCGCATCGCCTGTCGCTGTCGACGGGCATCGACATGGATGTGTTTACGGCCGGTGATCCGCAGAATCCGGCAATTATTTTTCTGCACGGCTTTCCCGAATCACACCGGACTTGGCGGCACCAAATCGCGCATTTCGCCGACCGTTTTTATTGCATCGCGCCCGATCAGCGCGGCTATCGCGGTACGTCAAAGCCTAAAGAGGTGGATGCCTACACCGCGGATAAGCTCACTGCCGATATTTTTGCGCTGGCCGATGCGCTTAATGTGCAGCAATTCATCATCGCTGGCCATGATTGGGGCGGCGCGATTGCGTGGAGTGTTGCGTTAAATGGGCAAGCTGGCGCGTTCAATCCCGCGTGGGCAGGGCGGGTGCCGCGTGCGATTATCGCCAATGCGCCGCACCCCTATATTTTCCAGCGCTTGTTGATAACCGACATGAACCAGCGCGAATCCAGCCAATATATTCGCGCCTTTCGCGATCCAGCCAATGATGCGTTGGTGCAGGAACAGGGCCTGACAGGCTTGATGTTGAAAACGATTAAATGGGACAAGCCCAACGCGATGGAGCCCGAGGAGCGCGCCGCGTTGCTGGCCGATTGGACGGACCGTGACGCCTGTTTCGGGATGCTCAATTGGTACCGCGCGTCTGCATTATATGTGCCCGCGATGGATGAAGATGCCGAAATCCCAGCCTTTGCTGCGGGCGCGTTTCCGCAGTTGAAGACCCCGACCTTAGTAGTGTGGGCGATGGATGACCTGGCTTTGCCGTCCAGCAACATTGACGGCATACAAGAGCTTGTGCCCGACGTAACGATCGTACCGGTCGAAAATTGCGGGCATTTCGTGATTTGGGAACAGCCCGATGCGGTTAACGCGGCGATGGACGCATTTTTGGGTTAAACGTTCTGCGCGCAGAATAAACCTGACCCTAAATCATAGGCGCCTATATTTTCTGCCATATTGCCCTTTCCGCCTGCGACCCGTAAAGCGCGGTCATTGTGACTGAACCAATCATCTTTGCAATCCCCAAGGGACGGATTCTTGACGAGGCTTTGCCGTTGATGCAAGCGGCGGGCATTCAGCCTGAAGCGGCGTTTTTCGACGACGCCAGCCGCGCGCTTTTGTTCGCGACCAATGATCCTGCGATCAGCATCATTCGCGTTCGCGCATTCGACGTCGCAACCTTTGTTGCCCATGGCGCGGCGCAAATTGGTATTGTCGGTTCGGACGTCATCGACGAATTTGATTATTCGGAACTTTATGCGCCCGTCGACTTGGGCATTGGCCGTTGCCGCATATCGGTGGCGATGCCGCAGGGCGTGCCTGACGATGTCAATGGCGGGCATATCCGCGTGGCCACCAAATATCCCGGCACGACCAGCCGCTATTATCACGCGCGTGGTATTCAGGCCGAATGTGTGAAGTTGAACGGCGCGATGGAACTGGCGCCTTCGCTTGGGCTTTCGGGACGGATTGTGGATTTGGTGTCGTCGGGCAAAACTTTGGCGGAAAATGGCCTCGTCGAAACGGCTGTCATTTCCCAAGTGTCGGCGCGGCTGATCGTTAATCGTGCTGCGTATAAGATGATGAGCGGGACTATTCCGGCTATGGTGCAACGTTTCCGGGAATTGACGGGCGCCCGTGCAGCGGCTTGATTCCTCTGACATTGGTTTTGCGGATGCATTTGACGCGTTGGTAAATGGCCGGCGTGAGGCGGATGCCGATGTGTCGAGCGCTGTGGCGCAAACGATCCGCGATGTGCGCGCGCATGGTGATGTGACGCTGGCGGAAATGACGCAGCGTTTTGACGGTTTTGACCTGAACAAAGCAGGGTGGCAGATTGACGCGGCGCAGTGCAAGGCGGCCTATGACGCGCTAGAGCCTGAACTGCGCGACGCGCTGACGCTCGCGGCGAAGCGGATTGAGGCCTATCACAAGGCGCAATTGCCAGAGGACCGCGATTATCGAGACAGTGACAATGTGCGTTTAGGCGCGCGCTGGTCGGCGGTTGATGCGGCGGGGGTCTATGTCCCCGGCGGCCGTGCATCTTATCCATCCTCCGTTTTGATGAATATCATTCCGGCCAAGGTGGCTGGCGTTGAACGCATCGTCATGGTCACGCCAACACCCGGCGGCGAAACCAACCAGACCGTTATGGCCGCCGCTTATGTCGCGGGTGTCGACGAAATCTGGCGCGTCGGCGGGGCGCAGGCAATCGCGGCTTTGGCTTATGGAACAGAACGTATCCGTCCCGTGGATGTCATCACGGGCCCCGGTAATGCTTGGGTGGCCGAGGCAAAGCGGCAGCTTTATGGTGTCGTCGGCATCGACATGGTGGCTGGACCATCGGAAATTGTCGTGGTGGCCGATGCGCAAAATGACCCTGAATGGATTGCAGCGGACCTGTTAAGTCAGGCCGAACATGACCCGACGAGCCAGTCGATATTGTTCACGGACAATGCCGAATTTTCCACCCAAGTCGCGGCGGCTGTTGACGCGCAGATTGCTACGCTGTCCACCGGCGCGGTTGCGCGGGCCAGCTGGACGGATTTTGGCGCGATTATCGTGGTCGATGATTTGGAAGGCGCGATGCCTTTGGTCAACCGGCTGGCGGCGGAGCATTTGGAGCTTGCGGTCGATGATGACCGCGCCGAACGGCTGTTTGCCCTCGTCCGTCACGCAGGATCGGTATTTTTGGGCCGTATGACGCCCGAGGCGATTGGCGATTATGTCGCCGGACCAAATCATGTATTGCCCACCGGACGGCGCGCGCGCTTTGCGTCTGGCCTGTCTGTGCTCGATTTCATGAAGCGGACAAGCTTCATTGCGCTTGATCAGTGCGCTATCCATAAAATTGGTCCGGCAGCAGCAACGCTTGCCGATGCCGAAGGTTTACCCGCCCATGCGGCGAGTGTCAGGAAAAGATTATGAGTGCGAATAACGCCAGTGCCAAATCCAAATCCCGCTCGGCGGCGCGTCTAGCGTCGGTGCAGGCGCTATATCAAATGGATATGGAAGACATCGGTATCGCGCGGCTTTTGAATGAATTTCATTCGCACCGTCTGGGGCAGGAAATTGAAGACGCGCAATATGCCGATGCCGACCCGGATTTCTTCGATGATGTTGTCTCGGGCGTGGATGCGCGGCGTGTGGAAATCGACGGACTGGTCGATGGCAAGCTGGGTGAGAAATGGAAGATGGACCGTCTGGACAAGACGATGCTCCAAATCTTGCGGTGCGGCACCTATGAATTGATCGCGCGGCCAGATGTGCCAACCGCGACAGTCATCGACGAATATCTCGACGTCGCCCATGCGTTTTTTGATAAGAAAGACGCAAAGTTCGTCAATGGCTTGCTGGACGCCGTTGCAAAGGACGTGCGCGCTCGCTGAACGGCGCTGACTTGAATATAGTTCTGCATGTCCTCGCAATGCGGTAACGTTTCCCCATGACCAGCGAATCCAGCTTCATCAATCTTTTGCGTGGCTTTGCCACTGACCCTGCGGCGCGTGGATTGATGGACGACGTTGCGGTGATCGACATTGGCGATGCGGCGTTGATTATTACGCATGACATGATGGCGGAGGGCGTGCATTTCCGGTCGAACGCCAATCCAGCCGATGTTGCGTGGAAGTTATTGGCGACGAACCTGTCCGATTTGGCCGCAAAGGGCGCAGCGCCCATCGGCGTGCTGCTTGGCTTCATGCTGGGCGATGATGCGTGGGACAGGGCGTTTGCCGCTGGGCTGGATAAGGCACTTAAGCATTATAATGTCGCCTTGCTTGGCGGAGATACCGTTGCCAATCGCGGGGATAAACGTGCGCTTGGGCTGACCGCTTTGGGCAGGGCAACGCATCGTCCGGTCCCTTCACGGTCGGGCGCGCAAATTGGTGACATAATATATGTAACGGGGACGCTCGGCGATGCTTTGGCGGGATTTGAGCTGATTGACGCTGGTTTTGACGAAGTTGGCCCGCTGGCGGATGCGTTTAACCGGCCCGTCGCGCGGGTGGCCGACGGCCAAAAGCTTGCGCCGATTGTCACCGCGATGATGGATGTGTCGGATGGTTTGCTGCTTGATGCCGAACGATTGGCGACCGCCAGCCAGATTGGCATAGAAATCGATCTTGCGTGCGTGCCTTTATCGCCGCTTTATATCAGCTATCGTAGTGACAGCCTTGAAAGCCGGATGCAGGCGGCAAGCTGGGGCGATGATTATCAATTGCTGTTCACCGCATCGCCCGACGTCCCGATACCATTGCGCGCAACGGCGGTTGGCCATGTGGTTGCCGGCGGCGGCTTGATTTTGAAACAAGGCGGGAATCCGGTAAAACTGCCGCCCACCCTTGGTTATCAACATCAATGATACAAACGGAGACATATGCGGCGTTTATGGGTTGCCATAGTTCATAAGCGCGCCTTATACCCGCTCGGCCTGCGCTTCTCGGGAGGAGAAGTGGCATCAATTGTTGTTTATGAAAACAGGAGGGGAGAGATAATTTCATGTCTCTGACAATTATCGCAATATTATGCGGGTTGCTGGCCATTGTATATGGTTTTGTAACCAGCCGCCAGGTGCTGAGTGCACCGGCCGGCAATGATAAAATGCAGGAAATCGCTGCGGCCATTCAGGAAGGCGCAAAAGCCTATCTCGGCCGTCAATACCGGACGATCGCCATTGTGGGCGTCGTGGTTGCGGTGTTGGTGGCTTTGTTCCTGGGGGTCATTCCAACCGTCGGCTTTGTGATCGGCGCGGTGCTTTCGGGCGTTGCAGGCTATATCGGAATGAACATTTCGGTGCGTGCAAACGTACGCACGGCCGCCGCGGCGCAGACCGGGCTTCAGGCCGGTTTGACCATGGCGTTCCGCGCAGGTGCGATTACCGGCATGCTCGTGGCGGGCCTTGCTTTGCTCGCGATTGCCGTGTTCTTTTGGTATCTGACAGACATTGCCATGATGGCCCCGAACAGCCGTCCCGTGATCGATGCGCTGGTCGCATTGGCATTTGGCGCATCGTTGATCTCGATCTTCGCACGTTTGGGTGGCGGTATCTTTACCAAGGCCGCTGACGTCGGTGCTGACCTTGTCGGCAAGGTTGAGGCAGGCATTCCCGAAGACGATCCACGCAACCCTGCCGTTATTGCCGACAATGTCGGCGACAATGTCGGCGATTGCGCTGGTATGGCTGCTGACTTGTTTGAAACCTATGTTGTGACCGTTGGTGCAACGATGGTGTTGATCGCTTTGCTGGTGCAGGGCGTGACGGACAATGCGTTGTTCATGAACCTTATGAGCTTGCCATTGTTGATTGGCGGCGTGTGCGTCATCACCTCGATCATTGGCACCTATTTCGTCCGTCTTGGCGGCGGAAAGAATATCATGGGCGCCATGTACAAGGGCTTTTTGGTTACGGCCATATTGTCGGTTCCGGCAATCTGGTTCGCCATCGACTTCGCCCTGGGCGGCATGAAAAATGATGTTGGCGGGTTCACTGGCCAGACATTATTCTATTGCTCGTTGCTTGGTCTTGTCATCACTGGCCTGATCATCTGGATCACCGAATATTATACCGGCACCAATTACCGTCCGGTCCGTTCGATTGCGAAGGCATCTGAAACGGGTCACGGCACCAACGTTATTCAAGGTCTGGCGATCAGCCTTGAATCCACCGCGATGCCAACGATTGTGATCTGTGCAGGTATCATCATCGCCTATCAGTTGGCTGGCGTTATCGGCATTGCCTTTGCCGCGACCGCGATGTTGGCGTTGGCGGGTATGGTCGTGGCGCTCGACGCTTATGGCCCAGTTACCGACAATGCCGGTGGTATTGCCGAAATGGCTGGTCTTGACGATTCTGTCCGTGAAAAGACTGATGCGTTGGACGCTGTGGGCAACACAACAAAGGCTGTGACCAAGGGCTATGCCATTGGTTCGGCGGGTCTGGCAGCATTGGTGCTGTTTGCATGCTACACCGCCGACCTTCGGGAATATTTCCCCGATCTTCAGGTGAATTTCAGCCTTGAAAACCCTTATGTCATCGTCGGGCTTTTGCTCGGTGCGCTTCTGCCTTATTTGTTTGGGGCGATGGGCATGACGGCAGTGGGGCGTGCAGCGGGTGAAGTGGTGAAGGACGTGCGCGACCAGTTCGCAAACGACCCCGGCATCATGACCTATGCGTCAAAGCCGAATTATGCGCGTACCGTCGATCTCGTCACCAAAGCAGCGATTAAAGAGATGATCATTCCATCTTTGCTGCCCGTGTTGACGCCAATTGCGGTATATTTCATCATCACTGCCGTTGCAGGTCAAGCGGAGGGCTTTGCTGCTCTCGGCGCGCTTCTGCTGGGTGTGATTGTGGGCGGTCTGTTCGTTGCGATCTCGATGACTTCGGGTGGCGGCGCATGGGATAATGCCAAGAAATATATCGAAGACGGCAACCATGGCGGTAAAGGTTCGGAGGCCCATAAGGCAGCTGTAACTGGCGACACCGTGGGTGACCCATATAAGGACACCGCTGGCCCAGCCGTAAACCCAATGATCAAGATCACGAACATCGTGGCCTTGCTCCTCTTGGCGGCACTGGCCCATGGCGGCATGTAACGCCTAAAGAAAATTAAGCTTTAAGGCCCCGCTGGAAGCAATTCCGGCGGGGTTTTTTATACGCTGGCCCGATAGTTTAGAACCGCTTTCTGAAACTCAATTCAAATACCCGCCCGCGCGGGTCTGTGTAGCCTGGCTGATACCCCAAAGGCACATTTCCATTCTGGTCGCGGACATCGACAATATCGTTCAGGATGTTTTCGACCCGGAACGAAATGCGGCTACCTTTCAGCATCGGCACGGCCTTTATGACGCGCGCTTGTTGGTCAAGGTTGATGAACAGAAACCCGCTGATGGCGGCAATGTCGCTAAACCGCAGGTCATTACTGCCGACAAGGCCAGTGCCGTTGGCAGTCGTGGCGCTTTTGTAAGTCCCTTGCAGCCGGAAACCAAAGCCCTTGTGGAACAGGCCGCCTGAAAGCTCGACCTCATGCCGTGATGCGCCGCCATTGCTGCTGGTGGCTGAACCATCGAGCAGGTCGAGCACAGGCACGCCGGGACGGATACGGATTTCGTCTTCTATGCGGTAGCTGTGGTATAAGGCGATGTTCCAGCGGCTGGGCTGGCCGCCGCCCGGTGCGCCAAAACGGCTACCGCCGCCGGGTGCGCCAAAACGTCCACCGCCACCAAAGCCGCCGCCTGCGGCCCGAGGCGCAGCGGGCGCGCCTGTCGCAGCAGCAGCAGGAGGAGGGCCACCTGCTGGTCCGCGCGGGGGCGCGGCCGCGCCGATATTGCCCGATACGTTAAAGCCCCAGCGGATCCGCTGTGACGTTTCACGGTCGAAATTTACGGGGCGTTGGTCGATGCTGAATAAGCGGCCATTGATATCACGCACGACGCGGCTGGCAAAGGCGGCTTCAATCTCTGGCGTCAGCAAGGGAAATGCCGCCGTTGTGTTGCGGCTGTTGTTTTTGAAATAGCTAAATTGCAGCGCGAAATCCTTAATGAATTCGGGATTCCAATTCGCGTTCAATATGAGATCGCGGCGTTTTTCGCCGACCAAGGCCGCGTTGCCGCCGGTAATGACGTTGATGAACAGGCTTTCGCCGCGGGTAAAATCATAGGTCGCCACATTGGGCGTCACCAAAGTCGGGTTACCCAACTGACCAATGCCCGGCGCGTTTTCGTCGCCTGTGATCGATGCCTGAAATGTCAGGTTGCGCACAGGGGCCCAGCGCAGACCAGCGCCATATTCCAGCAGCTTTCCGAAATCGGATAGGTCGCTATAGCCGATATTGCCATTGATCCACCACTCGCCAATCGCGGCGCCAAGGCCAAAATCGCGGCCCGTTAACGGCAGTTCGGCATTGACCGAATGGTTCATGATGTTCCGGCGCAAGGAGATATCGGTCGTGACCCCAGAACGCCATGTTTCGCTGTCCAGAGTTTGCCGGGTAAGTCCCGACGCCAATGTCATTTGCACATCGCCTGCGGGCAATTTCAGCACTGTTCCAGCAAGGGTGCTGCGCAGGTCCATATTCTGGTTCAGGCTGTTGGCGATATCGGGCGCCAGAAACAGCAAATTCGCACCGAAATCCGCAGCAAACGGGTTGATGGTTCCTGCAAGCACAGCGGCGCGCAATGCGGTAAAATCTGCGTTGCGCGTGGTGCGTGTGTCATTTGCGGTGCGGGCATAATTGCCCGTTAATGTCCAGCGCCACCCGCCCAGCGCGTGGTTGAACGTGCTGCCCGTCTGGAACACATGTGTTTCGCTTTCCCGTTCAAGGGGGCGTGGCGTGTCGAAATAGCGGTTGAGTGTAACATCCTGGCCAAAGGGTGAAAACGGGCTGCTGCCGGGCAGGATGAAGCTTGCGCCGGGCAAACCTAGCAAGGATTCTCTGCCTGTCAGGGCATAATTGGCGTTCAACGACAATATTGTTTGTGGACCAAGCGACCGGCTCCATGTGCCGTTCATTTCAAGCCGTTCGGTGCGGGGAAGCAATGTCCGGACATCGCCGATATTCCGGTCATTCAGGCGATTTGCCGTGCCAGCAAATTGCGCCAAATTTGGGTTGGATATGCCCAACGGAACGCCAGCCTTGGTCACATTGCTTCCGGCAAGCCTGCTTAAGGCGGGCGCAATCTCTCCATTAAGCCCAAGGCCGCTGATATTGCCGCCACGCGCCAATAGCGAACTATCCGAAGAAATCAGGTCGCGTTCGCTCTCGGTCAATGCCGTCGAGCGTTCCAGTTCAACATCCAAGTTAAATCGTGTGGTTTTACCAATACGCGTCAGCGTCGTTTCAAATTCATTTGTGACAAAGCCACCGTCTTGCGGCTGGGCCTGTTCAAATTCCGTGGCGAAGGAGGCAAAATTGTCCTTCAAGATGAAGTTGATAACCCGTTGATCGGGACGGAAACCATATTTTAGCGCAACTTCTTCCGGGAAAATCTGAACCTGACGAATGGCTTCGGGCGGCAGGTCACGCAGCTCACGGAAACCGGATACGCGCTGACCATTGAGCAAGATGATCGGCATGCCGCCCCCGCGTCCACGCCCCGAATTGGTCTGCGGTGCAACCGCGGCGACAAGGTCAGTTAGCGATGATGCGCCCAAGGCCGTGATATCTGCTTCGTTTAGTTGTTCAACGGGCGGGACGTCGGTGTCCACCGAACCCCTAATGCGTTCCGCTGTAACGACAATTTCGCGCGAAGGTGGGGCTTGAACAGCTTCTTCGACATCTTCATTGGCAATAGCGACGGTGCTGCCCGTGTTTTGGACGTCATCCAACGCCATAACGGGAACAGCGGTTGACGCGAGCAAGATTGCACTCAAACGGGAAATTGGCATGGGGAGAAGCTCAGTTTATATCGGTGCTAAGTCGGAAGCATAACGCAAAATTCAAGGCCGTGCGTGTAAACTGCTTCGCTTTTTCTAGCAAATAAGCGATTATACTGTAGCTCTTCCCTTTTTCCAACATTAGGTTTACAGGCGCTGCAACGTTGAATTTTTAAAGATTTAAGGGGCCGAATGGCAAAAGAAGAATTACTCGAAATGCGTGGGACAGTGCGGGAATTGCTGCCCAATGCTATGTTCCGTGTCGAGCTTGAAAATGGCCATGAAGTTTTGGGCCATACCGCTGGAAAGATGCGCAAGAATCGCATCCGCGTTCTCGTGGGTGACGAAGTGTTGTGCGAACTGACCCCTTATGATCTGACCAAAGGCCGGATCACGTACCGCTTTAAATAAGGGCGGCAGACCTTGGGTCTGAACCCCACGCTCATATTGGCCTCATCAAGCCCGCGCCGCCGAGATCTTCTCGGGCGGTTGGGCATCGCGCCTACGCGAATCGCGTCCCCCGATATTGACGAGACACCCTGCAAGGGCGAGGTCCCGCGTGTCTATGCGCTGCGCATGGCACAGGAGAAGGCTGTTGCCGTGCAACGCGCCGCTGGCGAGATTGTGGTCGCGGGCGACACTACGGTCGCCGTTGGCCGCAGGATATTGCAGCAGGCTGAAGATGCCGACATGCAACGCGGCTTCCTGAACCTGCTCAGCGGCCGCCGCCATCATGTTCTCAGCGCCGTCGCCGTCATTGACGGAAATGGCCGGATGCATAGCCGGATTTGCGACAGCATCGTGCGTTTCAAACGTCTGTCGGCAGACGAAATCGAAAGCTATATCGATAGCGGCGAAGGCTTGGGTAAGGCCGGTGGCTATGCCATTCAGGGCAGGGCAGAGGCGTTAATCGATTGGATGGCAGGCAGCCATTCGGGCGTGATTGGTCTGCCTTTATATGAGACGCGCGCCTTATTGCGCGCTTCGGGCTATCCGCTTGACTGATATATATCGCGATGACGCGCCGGGCGAGCGCCGCGCGGCGGTTGTCGAAAACGGAAATATTGTTGAAATCCATATTCAGCGCGACGCTTCATGGGCTTTGGGCGAATGTGGCGTGGGCCGTATCGACCGCAAAACACCATCGGGCGCTTATGTTGTTGCCGACGATGGAAGCACGCTTTTGTTACGCAGCAAGATCAACCAGCCAGACGGCGCGCGTATATCTTTTGAAGTGACGCGCGAAGCCATAGCTGAGCCGGGGCGTCATAAGCCACCAGAGATATCATTGCGGGATAGCCCGCACGACCCCCTGATCGGCAAAGATGCCCTGTGGGACGCGCGTGTGGCGTCTCTTGGCCAATCTGTCATGAACGCGTCCATTGCCGATGGCTTTGACGTCGCCATTGCTGGCGAGTCACAACTCGGCGACGTTAGCATAAGCTTTCAGCGTACCAAGGCGGGGTTGGTGTTCGACATTGACGGTATCGGCGATGCGTTCGCCATCAATATGGTCGCCGCCACCGAAGTTGCCCGCCTGCTGCGTCTCTACCAAGTCGGCGCGATGGCCCTGATCGATTTTGTGTCGATGGAGTCCAAGGCCCAACGAACGCAGATTGCTGAAGCCTTTGATGCCGCGTCCTTGGCGGACCCGCGTCCGTTTGAGCGCACGGCCATTAATGGCTATGGCATGATGCAAGTCGTGCGGGCGCGGCCAAGGCCGTCTGTTCTCGACCAACTGTTCGGCACGCGTATCGCTGCACTGTCGGACGAGACGCAAGGCTATTGGCTGTTACGCGCAGTGGCCCAGTCAACGGGCTTTGGCACGCGGACGGTGACAGCGCAGCCAGATGTTGCGACATTGCTGCAGTCCGAACGTTGGGCCGCTTGGCGCGGGCAGGCTGTTCGTCTTGCGGGCGCGGATATGGTCGTGGTTGCAGATGAAAAGGCCGCAGGCTATGGCCATGTCCATGTCGCGCAAAGCTAATCTATGCCCCTTATGTGGAAAGCCCGTAGTGGCTGAATCCAAGCCTTTTTGCAGTCAGGGATGCAAGGATCGCGACCTGTTGAAATGGCTAGACGAAGGCTATCGCGTGCCGGGGCCGCTGGCGGATTATGAAGATAGTATCGGTTCCGATGGCGGCGACTGATTTTGCGCTTGCCAAGAGGCGTATCGCCTCTCTATAGGCTGCGCTCCCACGCGGTTTTCACCGTGTAGCCCGAGTAGCTCAGGGGTAGAGCAGCGGATTGAAAATCCGCGTGTCGGTGGTTCAAATCCGCCCTCGGGCACCATTTTTCCGGTAAAGATAACAGGCGACGTTGGTGCGTTATCCCGAAACGCGTTCGGGATGACGATATCGTTATGTTGTGAATTGTTGCCTGCTTTATAATTCCGTCGTCATCCTGAATTTATTTCAGGATAACAGGCGACGGCATTTCACCATTCCCGCGCCAAAGGCGTGCGGGGCACAAACAACTTCAAGATAATGCGCGAACATATACCGTCCCTAAAGAAAAAGCCGGAGCAGCGATGGCTGCCCCGGCTTCTTTTGCCCTGAAGAATTCAGGATATTAGAATTTGTACTTCACCGAAGCACCATAAGTGCGTGGTTGGTTTGGATAGCCCGAGATCGAACCGGATTGCACAACACTTGGGAAGATGACAGCGAGATATTTCGCATTCGTCAAATTACGGCCCCAAAGCGAGAATTGCAGACCGCTGTCTAAACGCAGCGTTGCAGCGGCGCTTAGATCATTTACTTCGCGCTTATACTGACGCCAAGCTGGGTTTTCGTTGATTACGACGTTCGATTCATTGTGATAATCGACGTTGAGGATCAGCGATTTGCCGTCGTTCAAGTCTGCTGTGTAGGTTGCACCCAATGTCGTCGACAATTTGGGAATTCCAGCGACCGCTTGGCCGCTGACGTCACCAAATTGCGAACCGACATAGCTGTCATATTTGGAGTCGAGATAAACGAACGCCGCACGCAATTGCAATGCATCGATCGGGTTGACGCTGCCGTCAAATTCGATCCCCTTCACCGACTGCTTACCGGCGTTGGACAAAACAAAGCCTGTTCCAATGAAGCTGTTGCCCTGGAAATTTTTGATCGACTGATCAAAAATTGTCAGGTTGAACGCAACGCTGTCCCATTTTGCTTTCAAGCCCAATTCCATAACCTTTGCCTCTTCAGGAAGCGCATAACGCGTTCCACTGGTGAGGTTGGCTGTGGCAAGGCCCGCTGTCCGGATTTTTGAGGGCGTCAAAGGTGCGCCTTGCGATGGGGAACCTGCAACAAAATCCGATCCGAACGGACGCGAGTCAATCGACATGTTCCACGACGTTGCCTTAAACCCTGTGCCATAGCTGGCGTACAGGTTGATGCTGTCCGTCGCTTCCCACGCCAAACGTACCGAATAGGTCAACTTGCCATCGCTGGTGCGGCCATTTTCAACCGCATTCGGGATGTTCAGGAATGGCGGCAAGAATTGCAACGCTTGAAGACCAAGGAACGGGTTGCAGGTGCCGGAACGCGTCGGGTTTGGCGTTGAAGCAGCAGGCGCATTGGTCACAGTGGCGCAACTATTGATCCGCGGGAACAGTCCGGAGGAAAGTGCCGTGCCACCTGCAGGTACAAAACCTGCTGGAAGTGCTGCAGGCAATCCGGCATTCTGACCTACGGTTACGAGATCAACCGCAGAGAACACATCCGTAATCCGAATGTCGCTCACAAGATTTTTCTTGTCCTTGGTATAGTTGAAGCCACCTGTCAGAACGAGACCATCGGTAAGTTCCAAATCGGCGGTTCCAAAGACCGAGTAAGCTTTGTTCTTATAATCCCAATCTTCAAAACGACCTTGTCCTTGGCCACCAAATTGAGCCGCAGACGAAGGGACGCCTGCCAATGCGCGAATGGTTGGTTCAAGTGAAATATATGAACCGGCGGTGAGAAGGTTTGCATAATTGCGGAAATCCTTACCCAACGTCAAAGCCTGCTTGTTGTTGATGCTCTCATCAAAATAATAACCACCCAGCAAGAAGTTGAATGGACCGTCAAAATCCGACGCCAAACGTAATTCCTGCGTTTTTGTGCTGATATCCACATCGCCACGGTTTGCGCCGATCAAATCCGCGCTCGTGAAATCGCTGTCGGCGTTCGTTTTAGAGCGTGACTCACGATATGCAGTGATGGAGGTGAGGCTCAACGAGCCCATTTCATAGTCCGCCTGCATCGAGACACCGGCATTGGTGATATCATTTTCCGATGAAAAATTCTGATATTCGCCATAGCTGAAGATGCCCGCCGAGTTTACCTTGCCACCGATGCCGCGAACAGCATTACCCGTCGGGCCGTCCAAGATGTTACCAACGAAGCAGCAATTTTCGTCAATCTTGTCATAATCACCGATGAAGCGGAGCTTGAAGCTTTCGGAAGGTTCGACCAACAACTGCGCGCGGCCATACCAGCGGTTACGCTCACTGGTTTTTGATCCGTCGGTCAGGTTGGTGCCGTAACCGTCAGCTTTGTTGATGCCGCCAGCAAGGCTGAAAGCAACATTGTCGGCAAGCGGGCCAGTTACGTCGGCCTTCGCGACGATTGCGTTACGATTGCCATAGCTCAGTTCAGCCGATCCGCCGAATTCATAGCTTGGTGCAGCGGTAACAATCGAGATAACACCAGCCGAGGCGTTTTTGCCGAACAGGGTCGATTGTGGGCCGCGCAACACTTCGACGCGTTGCAGGTTGGGAAGATCGCTGATCGCCGAAGACGAGCGCGAACGGTAAACGCCGTCGATGAATACGCCGACCGATCCTTCGATCCCGGGGTTGTTCGCGCCGTTACCGAAGCCACGAATGATGAAGTTAGTGTTGGCCGAGCTTTGCAGCTGGCTGACGCGCAGCGATGGAACCAACGTCTGCAAATCTCTCAGATCGCGAACTTGCGCGCGCTCAATGGCCGCAGCGGATGTTACCGAAACGGCGACAGGCACTTCTTCCAGCGTCTGTTCACGCTTCGTCGCGGTCACGATGATGACATTTTCATCAACGTCGTCGCTGGCTTGTGGCGCGTTGTCTTGTGCAAAGGCAACTGAACCAACGCTCAGCGAAGCGATGCTGATCGTCGACAGCATAGCCGCCTTCAGCAGATGATTTCCCAGTTTCATATTCACTCTCCTGTTGTTCAATCTATCCTGTTTTACCAGGGTTCTTATTGGGGATGAGATTTAAAATTGCCTCCCGCACCCCCCCGAGCCGCCGTTAAGCATGTTGTGGTATTAACGAGACAAATGCTGCGCAGCAATTGCTTAGTGTCATTCGCAAAAATATAGTCCCATATGCGATATAAATGTAACGAACATCTTTTACAGCCCCATAGCGATCTGGATAGCAAATGCCCAAAATGGTCAAAAAATCTGACCTTCCATCAAAAATATGCGCGGCCTGCGCAAAGCCGTTCGCGTGGCGTAAGAAATGGGCGAAGGATTGGGATAATGTTCTTTATTGTTCGGACCGGTGCCGCAAGGCGCGATAGCCGAGCACCAGCAGAAGGCTGCGGACAGGATCAAAGTCATACGCGATGTGAAAAATGGTGCCGGCTACAAGGTTCGAACTCGTGACCCCCTGATTACAAATCAGGTGCTCTACCAACTGAGCTAAGCCGGCACTCGGCGCGTCCCATAGCGTCAAAAGACGCCAAAGGTCCAGCCCTCAGTTGCAGCAATTTCAAAATTTAGTGCATCAGGTGCCCAAAGTTGCGGATTTCCGGCAACATTACGGAGCCATGCGGCGGTTATCAGGGCGTCTGTTGCGTGGTCTGTGTAGCGGTTTAAGGGCAAATGCGGTTTTGATCCAAGCGTTTCCAACGCCAAATCGAGTCCGCTGGCGTCGCGTATCTTGCTGCGACCCTTTGCCACGCCAGCCGCGCGGGCGGCGATGGTGGTGTAAATCTCTAAGGCAACCTTGCCGCGCTCGGGCAGGGGAGCGAAGGGCCAAATAGCTACAGCATCGCGCAGTTGGTGCAGCAGGCGCATACCCGCAAAACTGGCCTTAGCGACTTGCGACGCGCCAATGGCGTCATAGACGGTTGACGCCTTGCCGCTGCTGTTTTTGTTCAGCAACTCGCATTGCCGCCAAAACAGATAGTCGGATTTTGTGCCATCTGCCGCGCCGAAATAGAAATGGCGGCGGTGGCGCTGTTCAAGGAAGGACGCTGCACCCAAATCCGGGTCGTTGCAGACATGGTCGACATAAGCCCAAAATTCACGCGCAGATGTGGGAACATCATCGTCCGGCAGGTAACTGCCGCGTTCTATAAAGGGCGGGGCAAAGCTGAAATCGAAACCGATGAGCAAATCATCATCCTGCGCCAACAGCCAGTCGGCAATGGCTTGGCGCGACCAGACTTTGTCGGGCGGGGTCACGAGGTGCGGGGCTTCGTCGCCTGCGGCACACACCGCAAGCGCGATGCCGGGATGTCGGCTGCCTTTCGCGCCCGACCAGTCGGCGCAGGCGAAACGCGTGAAGCGCGGCATTATTGCGTGTCCGGCCCTGTATTACGGGCGCGCAGCCGGTCCCAATATTGCAGCCGTTCAATTATCTTACGTTCAAAGCCACGTTCGACGGGCTGATATAAAGCGGTGGGTTGCACCGTATCGGGCCAGTAATTCGCGCCCGAAAATCCGTCCGCGCTGTCATGGTCATAAGCATAGCCTGCGCCATAGCCGATGTCCTTCATCAGCTTCGTCGGGGCATTGAGGATGTGCGCTGGTGGCATGAGTGAGCCTGTATCCCGCGCCATTTTCCAAGCTGATTTCTGCGCCGCATATACGGCATTCGATTTGGGTGCAGTGGCGAGATACAGACATGCTTGCACAATCGCGACTTCGCCCTCCGGACTGCCCAAAAATTCATAGGCCTGTTTGGCGGCGAGACATTGGGCCAAAGCCTGCGGATCGGCGAGGCCGATATCCTCACTGGCGAAACGGACCAAGCGACGCAGCACATATAGAGGCTCTTCGCCCGCCACCAACATGCGCGCCATCCAATATAAGGCCGCCTGCGGATCGGAGCCGCGCAAGCTTTTATGCAGCGCGGATATCAGATTATAATGCCCCTCCCGATCCTTGTCATAAACGGGCATCCGGCGCTGCAACAGTGCGGCCATGGCTTGCGGGTCAAGCGGGTTTTCAATGTGAATGGCGAACAAGGTTTCGGCTTGATTGAGCAAAAAGCGGCCATCACCATCGGCGCTGGTGATCAATGCAGACCTAGCATCGTCGGTGACGGGCAAAGGGCGTTCCAATATGGCTTCTGCACGGGTCAGCAGCGTCGCCAATGCGGTTTCGTCCAAACGTTGCAGTACCATCACCTGCGTGCGCGACAGCAAGGCGGCGTTGAGTTCGAACGACGGATTTTCCGTCGTTGCCCCGACGAGCGTGACCACGCCGCTTTCGACGAAGGGCAAAAATCCGTCCTGTTGCGCGCGGTTGAAACGATGGATTTCGTCCACGAACAGCAATGTCTGCTTGCCCGTTCGTGCCATGGCCTCAGCCTCGGCAAAGGCTTTTTTTAGATCAGCCACGCCCGAGAATACCGCCGAAATCGACTTATAATGCATGTCGACGGTGTCCGCCAGCAATCGGGCAATGCTGGTCTTACCGGTGCCCGGTGGTCCCCATAGGATCATTGAGGATAATTTGCCCGCAGCGACCATATGACCGATCGCGCCATTGGGGCCCGTCAGATGTTCCTGACCTATCACCTCGTCCAATTTGGCGGGACGAAGCTTGTCCGCAAGCGGAGCATTTTCCGGCATAGATGCAGGCATAATGGGGCCGTCGCCAAAAAGATCGCTCATGGGCAACGCCCGTTCCGCCGTGCGTGATGACATAAGCATAATCGCTTCGGACAAGTTCCGGAACGCGACCGCCCGCTTGCCACAGGCTTAATGCGCTGCGGTCGCACGCGCAGCACGTTGCCGGATGAGGCGGATATAGGTGTCGGCGACGGTCTGGTTAATCGCATCCCAGCTGAAATCGAGCGATCGTTGCTCGCCAGCTGCGCCATGCTGCGCGCGCAAGTCGGCATCGGTGCAATATAATTGCAAACTGTCGGCAAATTTCTGGATTGCGCCCGGCGTGATTAGGCGGCCTGACACATTGTCCTGCACGAGGCTTTCGCTGCCTGCTGCATTGGCCGCAACTACAGGCAGGCCGCAGGCCATAGCCTCCAACGTGACGTTGCCAAAGGTTTCGGTCACGCTAGGGTTGAACAAGAGATCCATGCACGCCACCGCGCGGCCCAGATCCTGCCCCCCTTGGAAACCCACAAAACGGGCATGGGGCAAGCGGCTTTCAAACCAGCCACGCGCCGGACCTTCGCCAATGACCATGACCTGATGGGGAACATTGCGGCGCTGTAACTGGTCAATCGCGTCCGAAAAGACGTCTAAGCCCTTTTCCATGACCAAGCGGCCCAGAAAGCCGATGACAACAGGTTCGTCAGCCATGCCTTGCGCGCGCCGCCATGCCAGGTCGCGGCGGCCAGAATTGAAAATCTCCCGGTCCACGCCGCGTGACCAGATGTCGATGTCGTAATTCATCCGTTGCGCACGCAAAACTTGCGCAAAGCTCTCGGATGGCGCGACCAACGCGTCGCATTGGCGGTATAATCGGCGCAGCCACGCCTCCACCATGGGTTCGGCGAAGGACATATTATAATATCGAAAATAGGTTTCGAAACGTGTGTGCACGGAAGACAGCACGGCCAAGTTGCGTTGTCGCGCCCATTTGACCGCCTGACGCGCAACGCGGTCCGGACTTGCGATATGGACGACATTGGGGGCAAATGCCTCCAGATCGCGCCTGACTTTTGCCGACAAGGATAAGGGCAGGCGATATTCCGGACGAAAGGGTATTGGCACGGACGGGACGCTCACAAGGTCGCCGGTTGCAACAAAAGCAGGTTCCGCAACCGTTGGGGAATAAATACGCACCGATGCGCCTTGCCTCAAAAGATAGCCAACAAGCCGATTCAAAGCCTGGTTTGCGCCATCACGGACATAATTATAATTGCCACTGAAGAGCGCAATGCGAAGGTCGCTGGTTTGCATAACTTGGCTTTTATCGGCGACAGCGCAAAATGCCAATGGGAATGGTGCATTTGGTGCGATATGCATCCATTATGATATCAAGTCAGATCGATGTTTTGCTGATAGGGCAACCCAAAGCGTTTCACGCCGACGGCACGATGAGCGCTATCGCGCGCACAGCGGTGGACCGACCCGTCTTTCTGGGCAAGCATGGCTTTGTGGGGGACCAAGTGGCCGACCCGACGGTACATGGCGGCGCGGACAAGGCGGTGCATTTTTATCCAGCGGAACATTATCCCAAATGGATTGCCCATTTTGCGGCGGAGAATTTCGTTCATCCTCTGCTCGACCAAGCAGGCGCATTTGGCGAGAATATTAGCGCAGGCGGACTTTTGGAGGACAATTTGCGTATTGGCGACCAGTTTCGCCTTGGGCGCGCCGTGGTTGAAGTCGCGCAGGGGCGGCAACCATGCTGGAAACTCGATCATCATTTCGATGTGCATGGCCTATCAGGCGCAGTCATAAAAACTGGCCGTTGCGGTGGCTATTTCCGTGTGATTGAAGAAGGCGAAGTCGCACCGGGCGATTGTATAGAACAGGTGCACGCGGCTGGGCATGATTGGACCATTGCCCGAAGCTTTCATCTGTTGATTGGCGGCGGGCATCGTTCGGAAGGCGCCACATCAGAATTGCGGGCGCTTGCCGCGCTGGAGACAATGGCGGAAAGCTGGCGGGCTAGGGCGGCGAAATTGGCGGGGTGATCCTTGTTCCAGAGAAGTGCAATGCCCGCTGCCTAAACTCAACATGAACGATCTGGCAGGGTATGATTTTGAAAAGTCACACTCCGTCACCCTGAACTTGGTTCAGGGTCCATTACCCATTCTTGCTCTGGCTTTGCCGCACGATAGACCCTGAAACAAGTTCAGGGTGACGACCTAAAAGGAAAGGGGGACGACCTAAAAGGATAGGGTGACGACCTAAAAGGATGTGGTCAGTCTCCCCGGCGCTTATTCGCTGAAATCGTCCCTATCAGACGCAGGCGCGTAGAGGCGTATGCGGGTGACGCGTTTTTCGTCGGCTTCCAATATTTCCAAAGTCCAGCCGCTGGCCTCATGTACCAACATCTGGCCGATATCGGGGACTTGGCCGGCAATGACAAAGGCAAGCCCGCCAAGTGTATCGACGTCTTCATCCACTTCCGCCAGCTTCGGGTCGATGGCATCGGCCAGATCGTCTAGCTCTGCGCGGGCGTCGGCTTCCCACAATTCGGGGGCCATTTGCGTGAACAGCAATTCGGGCTCGTCATCATGTTCGTCTTCGATTTCGCCGACGATTTCCTCGACCAAATCTTCAATCGTGACCAGGCCCTCGGTTCCCGAATATTCATCCAATACGATGGCCAAATGGGTGCGGGTCCGGCGCATTTCGTCGAGCAAGGCAAGTACGCTCATATTTTGTGGCACGAATCGTGGCTGGCGAATGAAGGATTCGAGGCTGTCGGGACGGTCCTGACCTGAAGCCAGAACAGCGAACACATCCTTGATATGAATCATGCCAATGACGCTATCCAACGTGTCGCGGTATACCGGCAGGCGGCTATGGCCATGCTCGGCGAAGGCGGCGATGCAATCGGCAAAGCCAGCGCTTTCTTCAATCGCGATAATGTCGCTGCGCGGAACCATGACGTCATCAACGCGGTGCTCGCTGAAATGGAGCAAATTGCGCAACATCGTGCGCTCGACGGCGGTCAAGTCGCCATCGGCGTCCGATTGCCCGTTATCGTCGCTATCTTCCTCATGCTCTGCAATCGCTTCTTCAAGCTGTTCGCGCAAAGTCGGCCCGTGGTCGCGGCCAAAGAACATCGTCTTCAGCCGCTGCCATATTCGTCCGTCGTTATCGTCGTCGGTTGCGGTTTTCGAACCGCTAAAACTGTCACCCTCAGGCATAATGGACGCGTACTGGCCTCTTATTGTTCGATTTGATCATTATATGGATTGTGAAGGCCCATAGATGCAAGCGCTTTTACCTCAAGCGCCTCCATCATTTCCGCTTCGTCCTCCTCGATATGGTCATGGCCAAGCAAATGGAGCATGCCGTGGATGACCAAATGCGTTGCATGATAAGCGATGGGGATCTCTTTTTCTGCCGCTTCGGCAGCGCAGGTTTCATAAGCCAGTATGATGTCGCCGAGCATGATTTCGGGGGCATTATAGGTGCCGGTGAGCAAGGCCTCTAATTCCTCATCATCCAGCATAGGAAAGGACAGCACGTTTGTTGGCTTGTCCTTTTCGCGCCATTCGTGGTTGAGCGCTTGGACTTCTGCGTCATCGGAAAGCTTGATGCTGACGCTGACGGGAACAACGGGATCAGCTAGTTCAGCAATGGCTGCAAAGCGGATCGCGGCATCTACTGCCTTTTCAACTTCGCAACTCCCGAAATCGCTTTTGCTCCAAACTACGCCCATGTCGAGTTCGACATCAACCATGCCCGCCCTCATAGGCGTCTACAATCTTGCCGACGAGTGGATGGCGCACGACATCGCTGCTGTTGAAGCGGATGGTTCTTATGCCATCGACACCGTCAAGGCGTTGCACCGCATCATTCAAGCCCGACATGCGTTCCCCGCCGGGAATATCCACCTGATGCGGATCTCCGCAAATGACCATGCGGCTGTTCATGCCAAAACGGGTCAGGAACATCTTCATCTGTGCCGCTGTGGTATTCTGCGCCTCATCCAAAATGATGAAGGCATCAGCCAACGTCCGCCCGCGCATGAAGGCGATGGGGGCGATTTCAATTTCGCCAGAGGCAATTCGCCGCTCGACCTGTTCGGCGGGTAAGCAATCATATAAGGCATCGTAAATCGGCCGCAGATAAGGATCGACCTTTTCCTTCATATCGCCGGGCAAGAAACCCAGCCGCTCGCCAGCCTCAACCGCCGGACGGGAGAGGATGAGCCGTTGCACCGCGCCAGTAATCAACATGGCCACGGCCTGCGCCACCGCCAGATAGGTTTTGCCGGTGCCTGCTGGCCCAAGCGCGAAGATAATCTCGTCGCGGGCCAATGCCTCCATATAGGGAATTTGTGTCGCCGAACGCGGCACCAAAGTCTTCTTGCGCGTGCGGATCATGATGCCCGGCGCGTCGGCTGCATCCTTGCGAACTATGCCTTCTAAAGTGGGTTCAGCGGTCATGGCGATGATGGATTGCACAGCTTCGGTATCCATATCCTGTCCTCGCGATAGGCGGGAATAAATGTCATTGAGAACGTCGCGGGTGCGGCCAATGGCGCCAGCTTCACCTTCAATCTGTACGCGATTGCCACGGGCCGAGATGTAAACCCCGAGGCGGTTTTCAATCGTGACCAGATTGCGGTCAAATTCGCCAAAAACCGCGTTAATCAAATGCGGCTTATCGAAGCTCATTTCCAGCCGGGACAAGTCACCGGCTTGCGCTTGGGCTTTTTTTGCCATTCAGGCGGCTGCTCTCATCGTTGGTTCACCTTTCAAGCTAAGCGGTCCAGAATCGGTTATCTCTACGGTAACAATATCGCCGATTGAAAGGTCCGGCGCAAGGACATGTACCGATTGGAGCCAAGGCGATTTGCCGATGAGTTGCCCTGCGAATTTTCCGGGCCGTTCCAACAGGACATCAGTGGTGCGGCCAATGGTGCGATCATTGAATGCTGTCTGGTCCGCCACGATTTGCGCCTGAAGCCGTTGCAGCCGTTCGTCCATGATTTCCATGGGTATTTGGTCGGCCATGTCGGCAGCAGGTGTGCCGGGGCGTGGGCTATATTTGAAGGAATAAGCTTGCGCATGGCCAACTTCACGCACGAGGCTTAACGTATCCTCAAAATCGGCGTCAGTCTCACCTGGGAAGCCGACAATAAAGTCACCGGAAAAGGCGATATCGGGTCGCACAGCGCGCACGCGGTCCAAGATACGCATATAGCTGTCGCGGCTGTGGCTGCGGTTCATTGCCTTTAAAATGCGATCTGATCCGGACTGAACGGGCAGATGCAGAAATGGCATCAGCTTTTCAACGTCACCATGCGCGGCAATCAGCCCTTCGGTCATGTCGTTCGGGTGGCTCGTCATGTAACGGATGCGACGAAGCTCCGGTATTTTGTCGAGCGCGCGGATAAGGCCATCTAGGCCTTGCAGCTTGCCCTTGTCATCTTCGCCGTCCCATGCGTTGACATTCTGGCCAAGCAAGGTGATTTCGCGCGCGCCCGCATCGACTATCGCTTTGGCTTCATCGATGAGATCGGCCCAGCCGCGGGAGATTTCGGCGCCTCTGGTATAGGGCACGACGCAATAAGTGCAGAATTTGTCGCACCCTTCCTGCACCGTCAGAAACGCCGATGGCGGCTGTTTGCGGCGGGCCGGCAGCTTGCCAAATTTGTCGAGGCCGGGCAGGTCGAGGTCAACCACACGTTCGCCGCGTCCGACCGCTGCCACCATTTCGGGCAGGTTGTGATAGGCTTGTGGACCAACAACAATGTCAACTTCGGGCGCTCGGCGGCTAATCTCGCCGCCTTCGGCCTGTGCGACGCAACCTGCGACGGCGATGACGGGGCTGGTCCCATCTTTGCGGCGCAGACGTCCAATCTCGGAATAGACCTTCTCCGCTGCTTTTTCGCGGATGTGGCATGTGTTGAGGACGACAAGATCGGCATTCGCCTTGTCATCCGCAGGCGACATGCCCTGGCTTTCGAACATCTCGGCCATGCGCTCGCCATCATAGACGTTCATCTGGCAGCCGTAATTTTTGATTGAATAGGTTTTTGGGGAATCCATGCTCATAATGCGCGCCTATACTATGCGCGCCGCGTTGCCGCCACCCTCCATCGCAGCGCCAATACGCGCCCGCACTTCGGCGGAAATCGCTTTACGGTCCGGATAATGGAGCGGATCAAATGGTTCCAGAAAATGCAGGGTCGCGGTTATCGGTTTGAGATAAGACAACAAACGCCAGAAATTCTCAGTCACTTTTTCGTCGCCAACCCAAGCCACGCGGGGCGTATGGTGGCCATAGCTGAGATAGACAGGCTGAACGAGCATGCCAGCGGGCGGCGGAACCAAAGCGGCGAACAAAGACGGTTTGAACGGCAATAGGCCCGATCCATCATGCGTTGTGCCTTCGGGAAAGATGGTCACCGGCTGGTCGCCGGTCATGGCCGCGCGTAAATAATTGACTTGATTGCTAACGCTGGCGCGGTTTTCGCGGTTGACGAAAATAGTGTTGTTGATCTTGCACAGCCAGCCAATCAGTGGCCAGCTTTCAATGCCGTCATTGGCCACGAAGGTGCAGCCCGTCACGCCAGACATAACGGGAATATCTATCCAGCTATGGTGGTTTGCGGCATAGAATACATTGCTGCGTATCCGGGTACCCGTGGTGGCGGTCGCAATGCCGCTGGTCCAGCTAATCGAAAGCAAAAACAAGCGCGGCCAAGGCGACGGTTTGCGGATTATCCGCCAGACATTATGCAACAGCAAGCTTGCGGACAGGCTGGCCGCCATCAGCAGCAACCGTGTCAAAAACAAGAACTGGCCCGTGACAAAAGCTGTCCGGTTGCGTCGTTCAATCCTTGCGGTCGATGGCGACGCCATAAAGCTCCATACGATGGTCGACCAAACGATAACCCAAGCGTTCGGCTATGATTTTCTGCAATGCCTCAAGCTCTGGGTCGACAAATTCGACGACCTTGCCAGTTTCGACATCAATCAAATGGTCGTGATGCGCCTCGGGCGATGCCTCATAACGCGCGCGGCCATCGCCAAAATCATGCCGATCCAATATGCCAGCTTCTTCAAATAAGCGAACAGTCCGATATACGGTGGCAATTGAGATTTTGGGGTCAATGGCCGATGAACGTCGGTAAAGCTCCTCCACATCGGGATGGTCGGTTGCATCGGAAATCACGCGCGCGATGACGCGCCGCTGATCGGTTATGCGCAGGCCCCGTTCGTTACAGAGCGCTTCGATGTCAATTTTGATATCCATTGGATGTAACGTTTAGTGCCGCCCCGTGATTCGTCAAAGAAAAAGGCCGGGGGTGTCCCGGCCTTATTTTTCTGCGGATAAGCAAAAGGCTTATCTCACTTTCTTTTTTCGGCCTGAACCCGGCGCGCGTCCAAGGCCAATGGCCTTAGCCAATTCGCGGCGCTGCTCTGCATAAGCAGGGGCGACCATCGGATAATCGGCGGGTAATCCCCACTTCGCGCGATAATCATCCGGCGTCATGCCATAATGCGTCATAAGGTGACGTTTTAGCATTTTTAGCTTTTTACCATCATCCAGACAGACGATGTAATCACGCTTGATAGAGTTACGGATAGGAACGGCTGGTTCCAAGGCTGCTTGTACGACAATAGCAGGTCCGGATATTCCGGACAGTGCGGCGTGTACGTTAGAGATTAAAGTGGATACATCCGACACTGCAACGCTGTTGTTGCTGACATGTGCGGCGACAATATCAGCAGTAAGCGTAATTAACAGTTCGGCAGACTCGTTACCTTCTTGTGACATTTTAAAACTCCAGACCCAGTTATTATTATTTTGTATTTCAGGTTTGTGTACATCATCGAAAAAAAATCGTCAACTCAAGGTCAAACATCGACGCTGCATTATAGTTCCAATAGCATCGTGATCGCATCGGGACTTATGCCGTCGGCATTTTTATAGTAATTTTTCCGGCGCCCAATCGTGGTAAACCCAGATTTAAGATAAAAATCGTACGCATTATTGCCATCGCGAACTTCAAGGAAGATTTTGGTTCGTCCCGCCTCGCGCGCCCGATGGATTGTTTCGGATAACAAAAGTTTTCCGATATTTTGGCCCTGAAGTCGCCGGGCGACGCCAATCATCAATAATTCTTGATGATCAAATACCCAGCGGCTCATGGCAAAACCGCAGACGCCTTCACCGTCTTTAGCAAGCAATAATTGGCAATCGGGAAGCACCAAAGTGGATAGGCATTGTGCGGCGGTCCATGCCTCGCCAAATTGAGGGTCGAATGCGTCGTTCATGATCGTCATCATGGCCGCAATGTCTCCGGCACCGCCTTCGACGACTCCAATCATTTGGTGTGGGATGTGGGCTTTGCGTCCGGCGCCCTGCCGTAAATTGGCGTTGCCGCAAGCAGATGCTGTGCCCGCAAATGCGTCCAATGGCGCGCATCAGGTAGCATATCCAGCCAGTGGCGGTCGTCCCGCTGGGGTTCAATGTCGCCTGCCACCAATTTGGCCGTGGCAAGGCTCAACAGATCGGCGGGCAGGACGGAGCGCACAGGGGCCAGCGAATGCCCTTGCGCATCAAATGCCTCAAAGAAATACTCGCCATGGCCGCCAGTCATGACAACGTCTATTGGTGCAGGTTCCGCCAACTGCGATCGCGCCATTGCGGCAACCAAAGCGAGGCAACCATAGCCATGCACATCAATATGCCATGCCAAGCCCAAAGCCTTTGCGGCGGCCACGCCGACCCTAATACCTGTAAAACTGCCCGGTCCGACATTTACCATGACCCGATCCGCCTTACCATTATCGGGCAAAGCCGCGATCAGCGGAAGCAAGCGTTCGGCATGGCCGCGCCCGATGATTTCATGCGCAGCGGCGATAACATTCTCGTCATCAAACAAAGCGACCGAGCACGCGCGTGTCGCAGTATCGATGACCAATGTCCGCATGACCGTTCGTTGGCCGCTGGATCAGAGGATATTGTTAAAGCGGTCGAACGCGGGCCTTGGGCTGCGCTCGAAAATGCTCGCTTTGTCGCCATAGCCCAAGGTGCAGATGAAGTTCGATTGCACTTTAGTAGTTGCAAAAAACGCCTCGTCCACCGCGTCATTATTGAACCCTGACATTGGGCCAGTGTCTAACCCGAGTGCGCGCGCCGCGAGCATGAAATATGCGCCCTGCAGGCTGCTGTTGCGGAAGGCGGTTTTTTCTATAGCGACGTCATTGCCGGCAAACCAGCTGCGCGCGTCGGCGTGCGGGAAAAGCTCTGGCAGATTTTCGTAGAATTCGAGATCCATGCCAATGATCGCGGTCACGGGGGCCTGAAGGATTTTCTCGCCATTGCTTGGCATGCAACATGCGGCAAGTTTCTGCTTAGCCTCTTCGCTGCTGCACCAAATGATTCGCGCAGGCAGGCAATTGGCCGATGTCGGGCCAAATTTCATCAGGTCCCAAATCTGTTCCAGCTGTGCGGACGACACTGGCGTATCTAAATAGCCATTATAGCTGCGCGCTTCACGAAAAAGCTGATCAAGGGCAGCATCGTTCAGGGGGTGTGACATGATATATACCTTTGGAATATAGGAGGTTAAGCTGCGCGCACTTCACTGACTTCAGGCACATAATGCTTCAGCAGTTGTTCGATACCGTTTTTCAGCGTGGCAGACGATGATGGGCAGCCGGCACAGGCACCCTGCATTTGCAGGAACACAACGCCCTTCTGAAAGCCGCGATAGATGATATCACCACCGTCATTGGCGACAGCAGGGCGGACGCGGGTTTCGATCAGCTCCTTGATCTGCTCCACAATATCGGCATCCGCAGGGTCATCCAACGGATAGTCTGCTGCACCTGACGGGACCGAGAAACCAGCGGAGGCCGGCTTGAACAAAGGCATGTTGGCGCTGAAATGGTCTAGCAATATACCAAGCACGTCCGGCTTGAGGCTTGCCCATTCAACGCCGGGCGCTGCCGTTACCGAAATAAAGGAATGGCCAAAAAATACGCCAGTAACGTCACCAAGCGCGAAGAGCGCTTCCGCCAGGGGAGAAGCCTCTGCCTCTTCTGGCGAAGCAAAGTCGCGTGTTCCTGTGTCCATGACCACAAGGCCGGGCAGGAATTTGATGGTCGAAGGGTTGGGTGTGAGTTCAGTTTCTATCAGCATTCTCCGCATGTGGTGCGGTCGCTCACAAAGTGCAAGCCAGAATGTCTTGACAGCGGCCAAGCCTGCGTTGACGGAATGGAGGATAAGGAGAGCAAAATTGACAGATCAACCGAACAAAACCGCATGGATCACAGGGGCATCGTCTGGCATTGGCGAAGCCTTGGCCAAGGCGTTTGTTGCTAGCGGCGGCTATGCGATATTGTCTGGGCGCAATGTCGCGGAGCTACAGCGCGTTGCGACCGAAACAAATGCGGCGGAACGCTGTTTGATTTTGCCATTTGATACGGTGGATTATGATAGCTTGGCGCACAAAGTAGCCGAAGCTATCGCGTTTCAGGGCCATGTCGACGTGCTGGTCAACAATGCGGGCATCTCCCAACGGTCGCTTGCATTGGATACCGATTTTTCGGTCTATCAACGGATTGTCGATGTTGACTTGCTCGCGCCTATCGCGCTCACGCAAGCGTTGTTATCGCACTTGGTTTCGCGCGGTAGCAGTCAGATCGTGATGATCTCCAGCGTGGCGGGTAAGGCGGGAATTCCGATGCGCACGGCCTATTGCGCGGCAAAACATGGCTTGATCGGCTATGCCGACGCGCTGCGTAGCGAAGTTGCGGGGCAGGGTGTAAAAGTCCTTGTCGTCGCGCCAGGGTCGGTCAAAACCAATGTCTCACTTAACGCGCTCAACGCCGATGGTTCCGTGCGGGGCGTCAGCGACGCAGCGATCGACAATGGTATTGACCCAGATAGAGTCGCAAGCCTCATTTGGGAGGCAGTGCGTGATGGTAAGCGCGAAATCGTCATTGCCGAAGGGGTGGAGGCCGGAATACCTGTGCTGCGCGCGCAGGATCCGGAAAAGCTGTTTGACATGGTAGAGGCTATGGTCGCCGACGGCTACGCCAAGAAAATATCTGCGCGATAAGCTGACCCTATGTTCGGCCTGCGCGGAGGGCTGCGCCAGCGGCAAAGGGGGACAGCGCCGTAATGACTAAAGACGTCGCCGCGAGCAACTGCATCGCGTTACCGGGATCTTCGGCCAAGGTGCCTGCGCCGAAGATCAGCAATGGAATGGTGATGGGGACCAACAACAACCCGCCAAGCGCGCTTGCACCGCTTAGGCCAGCGGTGAGGGCTGCAATCATCACCGACAGGCCAGACAAAGCGGGCAAAGCCAAAGCAAGGCCAAGGAGCAAGATACCCAATTGCGCCTCTGGCAAGCCAATCAGTGCAGAACCAACCACCGTTGCCAATAGCAATGGCAAAGCGAATGCTACAATATGCCCTGCGATCTTGGCTGTCGCGACAAGCTCATCCGACCAACCCCGCAAAGCAAGCTGATCAAGCACGCCGGATTGACGGTCGGGTAGGATAAGCCGTTCAATGGGCAGGAGCGTCGCGAGCAGCGCAGCGATCCACAAAATGCCGCCGCCTGTGCGCGCCAGCAATGCCTTGTCGGGGCCCGTCACAAAGGGGAATAATGTCGCTACAGCGAGGTAAAACACCACCGGAAGCCATAGACCGCCGCCTGTCCATGCCAAACGCACCTCACGGGCGACCAGAGCAACAAACGCCTTCACGCGGTTGCGCCTTGGCCGTCGAGCAATAGGCTTGTTGCAACATTGATGGACGGCGGTTGATGTGCGGCAACAAGGACAATTCCGCCCGAGGCCGCACGCGCAATTATCGCCTGATCAAGCCGCACGCAGCTTGCACTGTCGAGGCCGTTATAGGGTTCATCCAACAACCAAATATCTGCATGGGAGGCAAGGACGCGCGCGATGCTAGCGCGCTTGCGTTGTCCTGTGGAGAGAAAGCGCACGGGAATATAAGCAAGGTCTTGCAAATCCATATCGATTAGGGCCGCCTCGCGTGCGTCGGCCGATGCGCCGTCCATATCAGCCCAAAAGCGGAGCGCGTCCTTAACGGTGACATTTCCATCCAGCGCCAGATTTTCGTCCGTGAGCGCCATGCGACCTTTGGAATGGATTGCACCAGAGGTTGCTGTCAGCAATCCGGCGACAAGGCGCAGCAATGTAGATTTTCCGCATCCATTGGCACCCCTGATCCAGATGATGTCACCTGCGCGCGCCGCCACCGAAAGACCGCGCAGCACCATGCGGTTGCCGCGCATGACGGCGACATGGTCAAGGCTAAGCGATGGCAAGGATGCTTGACGGGAAGACATATCGCGACTTAGGCAGATATTCGTTCAATTGCAAAAGCAGGATGAGGTTATGCACATTTCAAGACTGGAAGACGCCGCCCGCGATATCGCCATGCAATTGCTGCCGCAATGGACATATGACGCAGATGCCAAGGGTATCCGCCGAACATTGCGCTTTGCCGATTTTGCAGAAGCGTTCGGTTTCATGACTCGCGTAGCGATTTTGGCCGAAAAAGCGGATCATCATCCCGAATGGTTCAACGTCTATAATCGCGTTGAAATTTTGCTGACCACCCATGATGCGGATGGCCTGTCGCAACGCGATATTGACCTTGCTAGCAAAATAGACGCGATTACGGCTTAGGTCGCAATCACGGCTTCGTCTGTACAACGTCGCCAAGGCCGCCCAATAGGCCCAATTGCTTGCGCAAACGGTTTGGAAACCAGCGCGCGGAAAAGGCCAGTTGCCTCGCCATTTTGTTAACCGGCATATGCACCTTGTCGCCGTGAATGGCTTCCCACGCCGCAGGGCCAATGATTGAAACGGGGCTGACTTCAACGCCAGCTGATTGAAGTCTTTCCTTGCCCGTCATGTTGCTGCCGGCGTCGACATTGCCGATGATGTTGGTGTCGATGAATCCGGGCATCAGGCTGCGAGATTTTATGCCATATGGACGCCATTCAATGTCATGCGCTTCGGCCAGTCCACGCACCGCGAACTTGGTAGCGCTGTAAACGCTTAAGCCTGCCGACCCGTAAATACCCGCAGCAGAGCTGGTGTAAAGCACACATGCGTCCGGCGTATTCTTCAAAAGGTCGAAACACGCCCGCGTGCCGCTGATCACGCCCGTCAGGTTGATTGCGATCATGCGATCAATATCTTCGTCGGTCATGTCCTGGATAGGGCCGCCAGCGCCGATCCCTGCATTGTTGAACAAAACGGTCATTTGGCCGTTGGTGTGCTTGGCAAATGCGGCGACCGCCTTTTTCCATTGCGCGCGGTCAGTGACGTCCAATTTGTGACGCGAATAACCGTCCTTTGGTAACAAGGCAGCGGTTTGGTCCAAACCTTTTTCATCAATGTCCGCCAGGCCGACAAACCAGCCCACATTTGCAAAATACCGCGCAACTTCGCGACCAAGGCCGGACGCGGCGCCTGTGATGAAAATGCTTTTTTGTGCTGTCGACATTATGATCATTCCTCTCTTACTCACATGACTGTCAGCGACATCAATTTGCCCAAAACGTCAACTGATTATTGCAGGCGCCTATAGTGCAAATATGTTGTGGCGCTTAAATTGCTTGAAAACCCTTATACCAGCGTGCGCTGATGCTGACTCAGATTTGGGATTCCCAATCGGTTGAAAGTCTGATTCTATGTTGTTCTTCATTTGGAGGAGGTGACATGGGAGCATCGATTAGCTTGCGGGATGATTT
>NZ_JBIIBA010000019.1:0-43621 GCF_044239665.1 Sphingorhabdus sp. | reverse complement strand
TTACCCACGGCCATTACGACGCGGCCCCAATTGGCATCCTCACCCGCAATAGCCGTTTTGACCAAGGGCGAATTGGCGATTGCTAACCCGACGCGCCGCGCGCTGTCGTTGCTGACGGCCCCCGTAACTTGAATTTCAATAAACTTCTGCGCCCCTTCGCCATCCCGCACCACGAGATGCGCCAATTGGCGACAGACATCGCTCAGTGCCGCTGCAAAGGCGTCGGCCCCAGCGTCATCAAAAGAGGTTAATCGCGCATTGCCTGCCTTGCCTGTGGCAAAGGCCAACACTGTGTCGCTTGTGGAGGTGTCGCTGTCCACCGTAATGCAGCTAAAGCTTGCTTGATTGGCGGCAGACAAAAGCTGCTGCAAGAAAGCGGCGTCGACGGCGGCGTCGGTGAAGATATAACCCAACATCGTCGCCATGTCCGGAGCGATCATGCCAGAACCCTTGATGATGCCGACAATCTGCACCTTGCGGCCATCGACCATCGCGCTTGCCGTTGCGCCCTTGGCAAAGGTGTCCGTGGTGCCGATGCCATCAGTGACATCTTCCCAACTGCAGGATGCAGCATCAAAAGCCGCCTCAAGACCTGCCTGCGCCTTGTCGATGGGCAAAGGCACGCCAATGACGCCCGTTGAAGAGACGAATATTTCCGTCGTGTCGCAGTTCAAATGGGCCGCCACTTGGCCTGTAATCGCGTCCACGGCATCTTTGCCCCGCTGCCCAGTGAAAGCGTTGCTATTGCCCGCATTCACCACCAAGGCGCGCGCACTGCCATGCTGCAAATGCGCACGGCACAGATCAACCTCGGCTGAACAACACAGATTTTGCGTGGTGACGCCCGCAACCGTCGTGCCTGCATCAAACGTCACATAGCTGAGGTCACAGCGGTCCCATTCCTTATACCCCGCGCGGGCAACATATGGTGTCGCTCCCGCGATGTCGGGCATGACTGGAAAAGGAATGGCGAGTGGAGAAGTGCTGGACAAGTAACTGTAACCTTGTAATAATTTTAGAAATTTCTGGAGGGCGTGTAAATGGTGTATTTTGTTTATCTGTTGGCCGCAATTGGCGCAACTGGCAATGCACGCTAGTCAGGGCGCTTCGGGATAGACGGAGCGGCTTTGTGTCCCTATAGGTCAGTGCGCACCTAACAGGGCCATATATGCGTTTACTGATTTATCTACTGGCGATGATGAGCGGTTTTTCCGCTGCCGAGGCGGCGCGTCCGGTCTCTTCGTCGTCTGCGTCAGTGGATACGGCGGTTGCGCAGGCTTATGTTGCTGCTGCTGCGTTGGAGGCCGTTGCCGCTTGCGAACCCGTGGTCCAAGAGACCGCGAAGGCGCGGGCGTCACTTGCGCCCGCCATTGGTGAAGCCACCTCGGTTGCCGTAACGCCAGATACGCCGGTTGACCGGCATGATATCATTTTAGGTTAGGCTTTCTGCGCCCTTTGAGGCGCCATAGCTACCTACCGCGCGCCGTTCGTGCGCGTCCCCTAAATATTTTGAAGGAATTATCCATGCTCGGCGGATTTGCCAAAGCCATATTCGGGTCGTCGAACGACCGTTACGTTAAATCGATTATGAAGATCGTTGAAAAGATCAACGCGCTTGAAGTCGACATCGCCGCCATGGACGATGAACGTTTGAAAGGTCAAACACAGCTATTTCGCGATCGTCTGGCGGCTGGTGAGACGCTTGACGATATCCTGCCTGAGGCTTTTGCCACGGTGCGCGAAGTATCAAAGCGCGTGATGGGCATGCGCCATTTCGATGTTCAGATGGTCGGCGGCATTGTGCTGCATCGCGGCGAAATCGCCGAAATGCGCACAGGTGAGGGTAAAACCTTGACCGAAACATTAGCATGCTATCTCAATGCGTTAGAAGGCAAGGGTGTTCATGTTGTGACCGTGAACGACTATCTGGCCCGCCGTGACGCGGAATGGATGGGCCGGATTTACGGGTTCCTTGGCCTTACGACGGGCGTCGTCGTTCCAAGCATCGCTGAATATGAACGCCGCGATGCGTATAATTGCGACATTACTTACGCAACGAACAATGAACTTGGCTTCGATTATTTGCGCGACAATATGAAATATGAGCGCGCGCAAATGGTGCAGCGCCCATTCAACTTTGCGATTGTCGATGAAGTCGATTCTATCTTGGTCGATGAAGCCCGGACGCCGCTGATTATTTCGGGGCCGACCGATGACAAATCCGAACTATATATGCAGGTCCACGCCGTGGTTCTCCAGTTGGACGAGGGCGATTATGAGAAGGACGAGAAGAGCCGTAACGTCACCTTGACTGAAGATGGCACTGAGAAAGTCGAGCGCTTGCTTGAGGACGCTGGCTTGCTGACGGGCTCTAATCTGTATGATTATGAAAATACCTTGGTCGTGCACCATCTCGACCAAGCCCTAAAAGCCAATGTCATGTTCAAGCGCGACATTGATTATATCGTCAAGGATGGCAAGGTCATCATCATCGACGAATTTACCGGTCGTATGATGGATGGACGTCGCTGGTCCAACGGCCTGCACCAAGCAGTTGAGGCCAAAGAGGGCGTGGTTATTGAGCCAGAAAATCAGACGCTGGCGACCATCACTTTCCAGAATTATTTCCGCATGTATCCCAAATTGTCCGGCATGACGGGTACAGCGGCTACCGAAGCCGGCGAGTTTCATGAAATTTACAAGCTAAACGTCGTCGAAATACCGACCAATTTGCCCGTGCAGCGTGTGGACGAGGACGACCAGTTCTACAAAAACACGCAAGATAAATTCGGCGCTATCGCCAAGACTATCAAAGAAGCCAATGACCGCGGTCAGCCCGTTTTGGTTGGAACGGTATCGATTGAAAAATCGGAATTGCTGGCTGAATTTTTGGAAAAAGAAGGCGTCCAGCACAGCGTCCTGAACGCCCGATTCCATGAAAGCGAAGCACATATTGTCGCACAAGCCGGGCGCTTGGGCAGCGTTACCATCGCCACCAACATGGCGGGTCGCGGTACGGATATTCAATTGGGTGGCAACTTTGAATTTCGGTTGAATGACGAATTGCGTGACATGCCCGAAGGTTCGGAGCGCGATGCCGCCATTCAAGCGTTGCAGGACGAAATCGCCGCCGAAAAAGCGAAGGTCATCGAAGCTGGTGGATTGTTTGTCCTTGCCACAGAGCGCCATGAAAGCCGCCGTATCGATAACCAGTTGCGCGGCCGTTCAGGGCGTCAGGGGGATCCTGGACTTTCCCGCTTCTATTTGTCGCTAGACGATGATCTTTTGCGTATTTTTGGGTCCGAAACCCTGTTCTCCAAAATGATGAACTCCAGCCTCGAAGACGGGGAAGCGATTGGCGGTAAATGGCTGTCCAAAGCGATCGAAACCGCGCAGAAAAAGGTCGAGGCGCGCAATTACGATATTCGGAAACAGTTGGTCGAATATGACAATGTCATGAATGATCAGCGCAAGGTCATTTATGAACAACGCAGTGACATCATGGATGCGGAAGCTGTCGATGACATCATTGACGATATGCTCAACGATACCGTCAACAACCTTGTTGGCGACCATTGCCCCGAAGGTACATATCCTGAGCAATGGAATGTGGAGGGCCTCAAGCAAAAATGCGCTGAGGTGCTTGGCCTTACGCCCGATATCGACAGTTGGTTGCAGGAAGACGGGCTTGAACCTGAAATCATCGAAACCCGCATTGCCGAATTGGCGAGCGCGAGATTCAAGGCCAAGGGCGCTACGCTAGATGAAACCATCTGGCGTCAGGTTGAAAAAAGCATCTTGCTGCAAACGCTGGACCATCATTGGAAAGAGCATTTGTCCACGCTCGATGCCCTGCGTCAAGTGATTTATCTGCGTGCGTATGCGCAGAAGAACCCAGTCAATGAATATAAGCAAGAAGCCTTTGGCCTGTTTGAACGCATGCTGTCCGCCATTCGCGAAGGCGTGACCAAAACCATCGCCACCAATGATTTCCGCGCCGAAGAAGAATTTGTACCCCAAGATTTACCCGAGTTGCCCGATTTCCTGACAACGCATATCGACCCGTTGACGGGTGCAGATAATAAAGACGACAGTGACGGCGCTGCGCTTGGGTTGGTGACAACGACAATCCCACGCGCTTCGGCTCCATCGGGTTTCAATGACCCATATGCAGGTGACCCTGATCTGCGCCGTAACGACCCATGTCCTTGCGGTTCGGGACAAAAATATAAGCACTGTCACGGCGCTTATTGATGATTTGATGCGGGGAGGACGAAGATGTTCTGGCTAGCCGGCCTCTTTGCTCTCGTCGCATTTGTCTATGCATCAGTTGGCTTTGGCGGCGGGTCGACTTACACGGCGCTTCTTGCCTTGTGGGGGGTGGATTACCGGCTGATCCCGGTGATTGCACTGGTCTGCAATATCATCGTCGTTACTGGGGGCAGTATTCGCTTCGTGCGCGCTGGCTTGGTGTCTTGGCGGCAAGTTCTGCCTTTGCTTATGGTATCAGCGCCGCTCGCCTTTTTAGGGGGGCTTGTGCCGCTGAAACAAGTCGTGTTCCTCACCATATTGGGCGGCACGTTGCTGGCGTCTGCAATTGCCCTATTTCTCCAAGCGGACAAGATGGCGCCGCGCGCCGTTCCCAAGCCTGTGGTGTTGGCGCTTTCAGGCGCGGTGGGCTTGCTCGCGGGGTTGTCGGGCATTGGCGGGGGCATATTTATGGCACCGGTTTTACACCTGATCCGTTGGGCAGAGGCACGCCGGATTGCGGCTTTTGCATCGCTTTACATATTGATTAACTCGGCAGCTGGCTTGCTAGGGCAAATACTGAAATCAGGGGCGCATTCGCTTGCGGAGCCTGCGCTGCAATATGGACTGCTGCTCGGCGCTGTGTTGGTCGGCGGACAAATGGGCAGCCTGTTCGGCATGCGCTATCTATCACCACATTTGTTACGTGTACTCACGGCGTTGCTGGTTGGCTATGCCGCGCTCCGGCTGCTCTGGCAGGCCCATGGGCCATTTTAGCATCTGCTTAGCCAGAAAAATGGCTCCCCGGGAGGGATTCGAACCCCCGACCAATTGATTAACAGTCAACTGCTCTACCACTGAGCTACCAGGGAACAGCCCGATATGTTCGGGCAGAGGCGCGCCTATAGCAGCGCTTTTTTGCTTTTGGCAAGCGTCCATTGCCCGTTCAGACAATAAATTGTTCCATCGATATGCGATCATCCAAAGCATGCTCGGGATCGAACAACAATGTGAGCGCGCGGTTGCGGTCCAAGGCGACTTCGACAGAGGCAATATCACGGATTTCGCGTTGATCTGCCACGGCGCTAACCGGCCTTTTACTGGCCTCTAATATTTTGATCCGGATGACATAGCGGTCGGGCAATATTGCGCCCTTCCAACGTCGTGGTCGAAAAGGGCTGATGGGGGTCAAAGCGAGCAACGAAGAGTCCAATGGCAAAATTGGGCCATTGGCGGATAAATTATATGCAGTGGATCCAGCGGGCGTTGAGACCAATATGCCATCGCAAATGAGTTCAGGGATGACTGCTCTGCCGTTGACGGAAATCTCCAGCTTCGCCGCTTGACGCGTTTCGCGCAGCAGCGACACTTCGTTAATGGCGGGCAAGGTAAATTTTTGACCGCTGATTGTGGTTATGTCTGCCGTCAATGGACGGACAGAAAATGACTTGGCGCGTTGAAGGCGTCTGGGAAGGTCATGCACGTCCCAGCTATTCATCAAAAAGCCAATTGTGCCGCGGTTCATGCCATAAGCCGGAATGTCGCGGCGGTTTTCCAATAATTGGTGCAAGACCTGAAGCATGTGCCCGTCGCCACCAAGCACAATGACAGCATCAGCGACGTCAAGCGGCACAAACTCATGCACTTCGCGCAATAGTGCCTCAGCTTCACGGGCTTGCGGGGTTGCCGACGAGATGATCGCAAGTTGCATATTTTGGTTCATCCACCTGTTGCGTTCATATGCCGCGCGAGCCGGAGATCAGGCTGCGCCAACTGTGTTTCGAATTCATGGCGCTGGGGTTTAAGCCGCAAAGCCCGTTGAAGCAAATAATCGACATCTGTAAGCGTGTCCTCACGCAGCGCCTTGCGCAAATCGACGTGCAGTTCCGAGCCAAGGCACATATAAATTTTGCCGTCGGTGGTGAGGCGGATCCGGTTGCAATGGTCGCAGAAATTATGGCTCATGGGTGTGATGAGACCAAGGCGCAGGCCCAAGGGCTCCACGCGCCAATAACGCGCAGGGCCGGCGCTCTTATGCGCTAAAGGATGGAGATCATAAAGTTCGCGCAAAGGTGCGGTGAAATCATCGAGCGCGATGTAGCTCTCTTCGCGTTCCAAAACGCCAGCGCCCAAGGGCATGGTTTCTATCAATGTGAGATCAAGCCCATTTTCTGCGCAGAAATGCGCCATGGGTAAAAGCGCGTCTTCATTCTGCTGCTTCAGCGCGACCATGTTGATTTTGACATCCATGCCGTGCGCGCGCGCCGCATTTATGCCGGCCAACACCGTATCGAGGTCACCACCCCGGCTGATCCGGCGACAGGCTTCGGCATCCAACGTATCGAGGCTGACATTTATCCGCTTCATGCCCGCTGATGCCAATAATGGCGCGAACTGTTCCAATCGGCTGCCATTGGTTGTCATGGTCAGTTCTTCGAGAGCGCCGCTGCGCACATGCCGACCAAGCGCCTCAATCAAGATATGGATATCGCGCCGAACAAGGGGTTCGCCGCCGGTAAGTCGGATTTTGCGGATGCCATGGGCGATGAACCGTTCCACCAAAACCAGGATTTCGTCATAGGTAAGGAGGTCGCGGTGCGGCAAAAAGCTTTGCTGTTCTGGCATGCAATAGGTGCAACGAAAATTGCAACGGTCGATCACCGATATGCGTAAATAGTCGATATTGCGTCCGAAACCGTCGATCATTTTTGCGATGTAAGCGCAAAACCGTGCGGACGAAAGCTGAATCCAACAGCGGCAAGGGGAAGGGTCGGATTATCCGTATCGCCCTTTACCCTCATCCGCTGTGCAGCTTTGGCCCGAAGCTTGGTCTAACCCGATTTACGCGCCAGGCTGGCGAGGCCGCGTGACAGTTGTAAGCATCCGTTCAACCGCGCCACAGGGTCGCCCCAAACGCGGTTGATCACCAGCTTACTGTCGGGGCGCAACTTTGCAGTTTGGCCAAGCTTGTCGACATAAGCGAGTAATCCGGCAACGTTGGGCGGCGTATCCTGATGGAAGCTGACCAACGTCCCGCGCGCGCCGACTTCGATCTTCGCAACCTTTGCGATGAGTGCGTTTTGCTTGATCTGGATAAGCTTGAGCAGATTTTGTGTGGGTTCGGGGATCGGACCAAATCGGTCGGTCATTTCCGCAGCAAAGCCTTCGACGTCTTGGCCCTCTTCGAGATCGTTCAAGCGGCGATACAGCGCCATACGGACCGACAGGTCGGGGACATAATCTTCGGGTATAAGGATTGGCGCGTCGATGGTGATTTGCGGCGAGAAGCTGCCACGCGGCTTGGCCAGCCCTTGCGCCCCTGCACGGGCCTCCAAAATCGCTTCTTCAAGCATCGATTGATATAATTCAAAGCCGACTTCCTTGATGTGGCCCGATTGCTCGTCACCCACCAAATTGCCTGCGCCGCGAATGTCGAGGTCATGGCTTGCAAGCTGGAAGCCTGCGCCAAGGCTATCGAGGTCGCCCAGCACCTTCAGGCGTTTCTCCGCTGTCTCCGTCAGAACACGGTTTGGTTCATGGGTCAGATAGGCATAAGCACGCGTCTTTGAACGTCCAACCCGCCCACGTAGCTGATATAATTGCGCAAGACCGAAACGGTCGGCGCGATGGATGATCAGGGTATTAGCGCTGGGGATATCAAGGCCACTTTCCACGATCGTGGTCGACAGCAGGACATCATACCGCTTTTCGTAGAAAGCGCTCATGCGCTCCTCAACTTGTGTGGGCGACATTTGGCCATGCGCCGTGACATATTTCACTTCGGGTATTTCGGTCCGCAGATATTCCTCGATCTCGGTCAAATCTGCAATGCGCGGCACAACAAAGAAGCTTTGTCCGCCGCGATAATGTTCGCGCAGCAAAGCCTCGCGCAGCACGACCGGATCCCATGGCATAACATAGGTGCGCACGGCCAGACGATCGACCGGTGGGGTTTGAATGACCGACAATTCACGCAGGCCCGACATCGCCATTTGCAATGTGCGCGGGATGGGGGTCGCGGTGAGCGTGAGCATATGCACGTCTGTTTTGAGTGCCTTCAACTGTTCCTTGTGATTAACCCCGAAACGTTGTTCTTCGTCTACAATGACAAGCCCAAGGCGTTTGAACGCGAGCGACTTTGCCAGCACGGCATGCGTCCCGATCACAATATCCACGGTTCCATCGGCAAGGCCTTCACGGGTTTGCGCGGCTTCTGCAGCGGGCACAAGCCGCGACAGCCGACCCAATTTCAAAGGCAAATCACGAAAACGTTCGGCAAAGTTCGCATAATGCTGCCGAGCCAGCAGGGTTGTTGGCGCAATGACGGCGACCTGAAGCCCCGCCATCGCCGCGGCAAAAGCAGCGCGCATCGCAACCTCGGTTTTCCCAAAGCCGACATCGCCGCACACCAGACGATCCATAGGCTTGCCAGCCGACAGATCCTGAAGCACTTCTTCAATCACGCGGAACTGATCTTCGGTTTCCTCATAAGGGAAGCGATCCACGAAGCTTGCATAAGCAGGGCCATCAACTTCAATTATGGCACCCGGCCGCAATGCCCGTTCGGCAGCGGTTTTGAGCAGCTCGCCGGCAATGGCGCGGATGCGTTCTTTCAACTTTGACTTGCGCCGCTGCCATGCTTCGCCGCCCAATTTGTCGAGCGTGACATGCTCGCTGTCTGAACCATAACGGGACAGCACGTCGATATTTTCAACCGGCACGTATAATTTGTCGCCGCCCGCATAAGTAAGGGCAACGCAGTCGTGCGGACTGTTGCCGACGGGGATGGATATCAGGCCATCATATCGTCCGATACCATGGTCTTGATGGACAACAAGGTCACCCGGCGTCAGCGCGGCCAATTCGGCCAAGAAAGCGTCTGCTGACTTGCGCCGCTTCTGACGCCGTACAAGACGGTCGCCCAGCATGTCCTGTTCGCTCAGCACCACAAGGTCAGGCGCAGTATAGCCATGGTCCAGCGGCAGAACGACAATGGCGGTTTGTCCCGCCGCAACGCCCAAGGCTTGTTGCCAACTATCGGCCGCTACAATCGTCGGTGCCTTATGCTCGGCCAGTAACCCCTTCAACCGTTCGCGCGCGCCACCTGAGTAGCTGGCGATGATTGTTTTGGTTTTGGCGGCGTGCAACGATTTAAGATGCGCGGCGACCGCCTCATATACATTTACCTTTTGCGCCCGTTCCGGCGCGAAGTCGCGCGCGGCACCAATGCCGAAGTCGATTATGTTTGCTGAGTCCGGTTGCGCAAAGGGTGTGACGAGATGCGCGGCATTATCTGCAAATAATTGGTCGAGTTCATCGCCGCTCAAATATAGCATTTCCGGCGGGAGTGGACGGTAGCTTCCAGGCTCCGCCGCCTGCGCTTTCACGCGGTTTTCGTGATAGTCGGTGATGGAGTCGAGCCGTGACTGCCCCGCCGCAATCGCGCCGCTGTCTCGGATAATCAAGGCGTCCGCGCCAACATGGTCAAATATCGTCGCCATCCGCTCTTCGAACAAAGGCAACCAATGGTCCATGCCGGACAGCCTGCGGCCTTCGGACACCGCTTGATATAATGGGTCGCCCGTTGCCGTGACGCCAAATCGTTCGCGGTAGCCCACACGGAAGCGTTTGATGGCCTCTTCATCCATTAAAGCTTCAACGGCGGGTAAGATGTCGAAATGCTCGACCTGATCAATGCTGCGTTGGTCCGATGGGTTAAAGCGGCGGATGCTTTCAATTTCATCGCCAAAGAAATCGAGGCGAAGGCCGACTTCGCTGCCAGCGGGAAACAGATCGACAATGCTGCCACGGATAGCGAATTCGCCAGCGTCGGCAACGGTGTCCACGCGGAAATATCCGTTTGATTGCAACAAGGACGCCAGCCGTTCGCGGCTGATTTCGCGACCGGCGGTTAATCGTTCGCCTGTCTGGCGGATACGGAACGGCGTCACATATTTTTGAATAACCGCGCCGATGGTCGTAACCACAAGCTGCTTCTTTTTTGTTGGCTGCTGGAGTGCTTGCAGCGTCGACATACGCTGCGAGGTGACAGCGACGGAGGGCGAAGCGCGGTCGTAGGGAAGGCAATCCCAACCCGGCAGAATCAGGATTTCGATTTCAGGTGCAAAAAATGGCACGGCATCGGCAATGGCGCGCATCGCCGATTCATCGGGCGCAATATACAGCGCGCGCGTTTTCGCCGCGCGCGTCAGGTCCGCCAGCAACAACGGTGCAAAGCCATTTGGCACCGACGCAAGCGTAAGTGCTTGGCGGCTGTTTATGATGCGTTGCAGGTCAATCATGACTTATGCGTGCTAAGTCCTTCAGGAAGAACAATGAAATCCAGTTTCATCATCTGGTCCATCAATGGGCCAGCAAAGGCCGGGTCAGGCTCAGCGGTGCCAAGCGCCCATGCCATGATATCAACATCCTGTTCATCCAGCAGGCGTTCAAACCATTCATACTCAACCGCGCCCCATTGCGCGGAGCAATGATCGAAAAATCCACCGACCATAGCATCGGCTTCCCGCGTGCCACGATGGTGCGCGCGATAATGCAGTTTGCGACGATAAGGGTCAGCGTCCATGTCACGCATCCTTTAAGTTTCTGGTGGAATATGATTATCGGGTTATAAGCGGCCCTAGTCATGCGCCCCGATATACTCAATCCGTTATTTACAGACATTCGTGCCTTAAAAGGTGTTGGCCCTGGTCTTGCCAAGCCGTTGGAGCGGCTTGGGCTGGAGCGGGTGAAGGACGTTCTGTATCATTTTCCCAATAGCTGGACCTATCGCAAGGCGGTGTCCTGTTTGGATGTGGCCGATGTTGGCCGGAATATCATCCTAACCGTTACGGTCATGGATCACCGGGGCGCAAGCAGCCCGCGCGCGCCATTGCGCATATTCGCGGCGGATGCTGGAGGCAATTACATCACGCTGACATTTTTTGGCAGGAATGGCGGTTGGGCGCGTAAGCAGCTTCCGGTCGGCGAAACGCGCATCATATCGGGCAAACTTGACCGTTATGGAGATGAACTTCAGATGGTGCATCCCGATCATGTGGTGCCCATCGGTAGCGATACCTCGCCGGGGTTGGCCGAGCCGATTTATCCCTTGTCCGATGGCCTAACCAACAAGCGCATGGGGCAATTGGTGGCGACATCGTTGCAAGACGTGCCTGATTTGGCGGAGTGGATTGAGCCGACCTTGTTATCCAGTCGTGGGTGGTCCAGTTGGTCGAAGTCTATCAACCTACTGCACAACAAGGATGACCAAGACGCGCGGGATAGGCTGGCTTATGATGAGCTATTCAGCAACCAACTTGCCATGCGATTAATCCGCGCGGCAATGGACAAACGCGCCGCTGTGCCGATACGCGGTGACGGCTCTTTGGTGTCAAAGCTGACATTGCCCTTTGCGCTCACAGGCGCGCAGCAGCGTGCCATAACCGAGATTGAAGGCGATCTTGCGCAGTCGCGGCCAATGCTCCGCCTGCTGCAAGGTGATGTCGGCGCTGGCAAGACAATGGTCGCGCTGATGGCGTTGTTGCGCGGCGTTGAGGCAGGTATGCAGTCCGCGATGCTCGCGCCGACAGAAATTCTTGCGCGGCAGCATTATGCCAGCCTTCAAAAGATACTCTCAGGCTTACCCATCAACATTGCGATTCTTACCGGTCGCGAAAAAGGCAGCTTGCGCGAGGCAACTTTGATGGGGCTTGCCGATGGATCAATTCACATCCTTGTTGGCACCCATGCGATATTTCAGGAGGCTGTGACCTATAAGGCGCTCGCAGTGGCGGTGATTGACGAGCAACACCGCTTTGGCGTCTCACAAAGGCTAATGCTGTCCCGCAAGGGCAGGGGCGTGCCGCATTTGTTGGTTATGACAGCAACCCCGATACCACGGAGCCTTGCGCTCGCGGCTTATGGTGAAATGGATAGCTCGATCTTAGACGAGCTTCCTCCAGGGCGGACGCCGGTTGAAACCCGCGTGATGTCTCAGGAGCGGCTGGAAGAACTGGTTGAAGGCGTTGCCCGGCATTTGGCTGCGGGAAAGCAGGCATTTTGGGTCTGTCCTCTTGTTGAAGAGAGCGACAAAAGTGACCTTGCCGCCGCCGAGCAACGTGCTGAACAGCTTCGTCTGCGCTTTGGTGATCAGGTTGCGTTGGTGCACGGCCGTATGCGCGGCCCGGAAAAAGACGCTGTCATGGAACGCTTCGTAGCAGGTGAAACCCGCTTGCTGGTTGCAACAACGGTGATTGAGGTTGGCGTGGATGTTCCCAATGCCAGCCTTATGGTGATTGAGGCAGCAGACCGCTTTGGTCTTGCCCAGCTCCACCAGTTGCGCGGGCGGGTTGGTCGAGGGGCCGAAAAATCGGTCTGTATCCTGGTCCGCAGCACACAGATTGGCGAAACCGCAAGGGCCCGACTGGCGTTGATGCGCGAAACGAACGATGGTTTTCGCGTTGCTGAGGAAGATTTGAAACTGCGCGGCGCGGGCGAATTGCTGGGCACAAGGCAGTCGGGCGAAAACCCGTTTCGAGTCGCCACGTCTGAACAGGTCCGCGCGCTGATTGGTGTCGCTGCAGACGATGCGCGGTTGTTGCTTGACCGCGATGGCGGGCTTGATGGCGCGCGCGGTCAAGCGGCGCGGATAGCGTTATACTTGTTTGAAAGAGATGCAGGTGTTGCCACCCTGCGCGGCGGTTAGCAGCTTGTGTGACCAATCTCGTCTAGCAGCACGAGAAAATCAGGGAAACGCAGCACGCGTTCAAATTGCAGTCCCGCGCGCTGGGCCAGCGTCCAGATAACTAGCGCTTCAATCCGGCCAATGATCGGGAGCTTTAATTCAACCCGTTCGCCGCGTTCGTAACCGGGGTTGTTGTCGATCATGAACCCATGCGCAGAAATGTTCACGATATGGATATACTGATCGCCATGCCGGCGGCTTTCCGCAATCAATTTATGGTCGGTACGGTGCCGCGCCGCGCGACGTAAACTCATATCTGCATTTTGTAAGGCTTGCGCCATGTTCATCACCCCATGCGCTGTTTACATGAAACAGCAATATGGGCCAGAATTACGAATAATTGGTAAACCTATGCCAATGGGAAAGGGCAGGTTATACGAAGTTGATTAAACCGTGCTTTTTCTTTCCCGCAGAGATTTTGACAGGGGCTGCTTGAGCCGAAATAACTGCGTCTTCGTCTGTCACGGCGTCGCCATCAAGGCGTGCGCCGCCGCCTTGGATCATCCGGCGCGCTTCTTTCTTTGAAGCGACAAAGTTCAAGCCAACCAATGCGTCAATGAGTGAAATGTCGCCCGAAGCGTCAAAGCTGGGTAAGTCACCGCCGCTTGTGCCTTCTTCAAATGTCTTACGTGCGGTTTCCGATGCAAGGGTCGCGGCGTCTGTGCCACGGCACAATTCGGTCGCGGCATTGGCCAAGGCGATCTTGGCCGCGTTGATGTCCGAACCGCCGAGTGCTTCAAGCCGCTCAATTTCGTCTAGCGGGATATCGGTGAACAAGCGCAGGAAACGACCCACGTCACGATCGTCCGTATTCCGCCAGAATTGCCAATAATCATAGTCCGGCAATTGTTCACGGTTCAGCCAAATCGCGCCAGAGACCGACTTGCCCATCTTTGAACCATCGGCTTTTGTAATCAGTGGGGTCGTTAGGCCAAAAACGTCGGCGCCGTCCATCCGGCGGGCAAGTTCCATGCCGTTAATGATGTTGCCCCATTGGTCGGAGCCGCCCATTTGCAAGCGAACGCCCATAGTCTTGCTCAAATGTCGGAAGTCATAGCCTTGCAAGATCATATAGTTGAATTCGAGGAAGGTCATCGGCTGTTCGCGCTCAAGGCGCAGCTTCACCGAATCAAATGTCAGCATGCGATTGATGGTGAAATGCGTGCCAACCTGCTGCAGCAATTCGATATATCCCAACTTTCCAAGCCAGTCATGATTGTTGACCATCACCGCGTCGGTCGGGCCGTCGCCAAATGTCAGAAATTTTTCGAACGCCGTTCGGATGGAATTGATGTTCGCTTCGATCGTCTCGTCCGTCAGCATTTTGCGGACTTCGTCCTTGCCCGTCGGGTCACCAATACGCGTCGTTCCGCCGCCCATGACCACTACAGGCTTATGGCCCGCTTGCTGCAATCGGCGCAGCAGCATGATCGAGACAAGATTGCCGACATGAAGCGATGGCGCGGTCGCGTCGAAGCCGATATAGCCTGGAACAATCTCTTTGGATGCCAATGCGTCAAGCGCAGGGGCATCGGTCGTCTGGTGAATATAGCCACGTGCATCGAGCAGGCGGAGGAGATCGGATTTATAAGCAGTCATAACGCGTCCGCGCCTAGCATGGAGTTTCGACATTGGCCAATATTTCAATAACTGAAGTGCCGATGATATGCCACGTGCAGTCGCTAGCCGGCTGTATTGAGCGTATCGATGTTACGATTACGCTTGGGACAAGCGGCGAAGTTACGTTGACCTATCGCGTGTCTGCCGAAATAGCCGCTCTAGAAATTCCGGCCCTGTCAACGCCGCGCCGCATTGACGGTCTATGGAAAAGCGCTTGTTTTGAACTGTTTATAGGTAATTTTGAAGATGAAAACTATTTAGAGTATAATTTTGCGCCGTCGCGGCAATGGGCAGCATATCAGTTTGCGGGCTATCGTTCGGATATGGCTGAGTTGGAAACAAACACTCCAAACATCACAATCGCACAAGATGCCGATATTCTGACATTGTCCGCAACGCTTCACTTGCCCGATTCTTGGCGCGCACGCAGGCTGCGGGCAGGCATCAGTGCGGTCATCGCGAAGAAAAACGGAGATATTTCCTATTGGGCTGCGGCACACCCTCCGGGCAAGCCAGATTTTCATCATAAGGATTGCTTTGCCGTGCAACTGGAGGCACGAAGCGCGTCATGAAATTTGGAATTGACCGCCTTTTGGCAGAGCCTGAACTTCGTGCCCCCCTGAAGGGCAAGCGCGTTGCTTTATTGGCGCACCCCGCTTCCGTCACGGCGGACCTTACTCATTCGCTGGACGCACTCGCGGTTTTAGGCGACGTCAACGTCACCTCCGCCTTTGGCCCCCAACACGGCCTGCGCGGCGATAAGCAGGACAATATGATGGAATCGCCGGATTTCATGGATCCAGCACATAATATTCCAGTGTTCAGCCTATATGGCGAAGTCCGCCGTCCGACCACAGCGTCTATGGAGACTTTCGATGTCATCCTCATCGATCTGCAGGATCTGGGTTGCCGCATTTACACGTTTATCACGACGCTGCTGTACATATTGGAGGCCGCTGCGGAGCATGGAAAGACAGTTTGGGTATTGGACCGACCAAACCCGGCTGGACGCCCTGTGGAAGGGCTCACGCTGCGTTCTGGATGGGAAAGCTTTGTAGGGGCGGGGCCGATGCCTATGCGACATGGCCTGACGCTGGGCGAGATGGGCAAATGGTTCATCGATCATTATAAAATCAACGTCGATTATCGCGTCATCGCTATGGAGGGCTATGCACCCGACGCTGCGCCAGGCTTCGGTTGGCCTAAGGACCGGCTTTGGATCAACCCAAGCCCCAATGCGGCAAATATTAACATGGCGAGGGCTTATGCGGGCACCGTTTTGCTTGAAGGCACGACTTTGTCTGAGGGCAGGGGTACGACACGCCCTCTTGAGATTTTTGGCGCTCCGGATATCGACGCACGCAAGATCATCGCTGAGATGGAAAACTTCGCGCCTTCATGGTTGCAAGGCTGCAGTCTGCGGGAAGTCTGGTTTGAACCAACTTTCCACAAACATGTGCATCAGCTTTGCCATGGCGTGCATATCCATGCAGAAGGCCCCGGCTATGACCATCAAGCGTTCCAGCCATGGCGGTTGCAGACATTGGCGTTCAAGGCGATCCGGCGGCTGTATCCGGACTATGAACTGTGGCGCGATTTTCCCTATGAATATGAACATGGTAAGCTCGCCATCGACGTTATCAACGGCGGCCCAGCTTTGCGCGAATGGGTTGATGCAGCCGACAGCACGCCAGAGGCATTTGACGCAATGACGTCCATCGATGAGCAGGCTTGGGCCGAAGAACGGCGCAAACATTTACTATATTAATGGCCGTGCTTGCGGCTTAGCTCGCGCATAGCGTCATCCAGACCTTCTAGTGTCAGCGGATACATGCGGTCGTTGACAAGCTCCTTGATGATCTTGGTCGACTGCGAATATCCCCATTGCTTTTCGGGCACGGGGTTCAGCCAAACCGTTGCCGGATAAGTGCTGGTGATGCGGTTCATCCACACCGCGCCTGATTCTTCGTTGAAATGTTCAACCGAACCGCCGGGATGGGTGATCTCATAAGGGCTCATGGAGGCGTCGCCCACCATCACCACTTTATAATCATGCGGGAACTTATGGAGCACGTCCCACATCTGCGTACGCTCACTAAACCGACGCTTATTGTCTTTCCACACGCCTTCATATGGGCAGTTGTGAAAATAGAAAAACTCCAAATTTTTGAATTCACTAGTGGCTGCACTGAATAATTCTTCACAAAGTTTTATGAACGGATCCATCGATCCACCAACATCCAGCATGAGCAGCACCTTAATGGCATTGCGCCGTTCAGGGCGCATTTTAATGTCCAGCCATCCTTGGCGCGCCGTACCGTTTATTGTGGCGTCGATATCCAGCTCTTCCACCGCTCCGTCGCGGGCGAACCGGCGCAATCGGCGCATTGCGATTTTGATATTTCGGGTGCCTAATTCTTTGGTGTTGTCGAGATTTTGGAACTCGCGTTTGTCCCACACTTTGACGGCGCGCTTATGTTTCGATTCGCCACCAATGCGCACGCCTTCAGGGTGGTAGCCCGAATTACCATATGGCGAAGTGCCGCCAGTGCCGACCCATTTATTGCCGCCCTGATGTCGCTTTTCCTGTTCTTCGAGACGCTTTTTCAACGTCTCCATCAATTCGTCCCAGCTGCCCATTTTTTCGATCTTCGCCATCTCCTCGGGCGAGAGATATTTTTCGGCAATGGCTTTCAACCAATCCGCCGGAACATCGACGGGATTTTGTCCATATTCGGTGAAGATACCCTTGAACACCTTGCCAAACACTTGGTCAAAACGGTCAAGCAACGCTTCGTCTTTTACAAGTGTCGCGCGTGCCAGATAGTAAAATTCTTCAGGGCTTTGATCAATGACATCAGCGTCCAAAGCGGCAAGTAAAGCCAGATGCTCCTTCAGCGAAGCCGAGATGCCCGCAGACCGCAACTCTTCCATGAATGAGAAAAACATCGGCTGGTTCCTGTATAAAGTGACCGATTAAGCTTTTGGCGAATGAGCAGTTCTAAAGGTAAAAAGCGAGTGGACGAATTCTAGCTGGTTGGGCGACGCGCCATGAAAGCGAGGCGTTCGAACAACATAATGTCCTGCTCATTTTTGAGCAGCGCACCGTGCAAAGGCGGGATGGCCTTGGTTGGATCGCGCGATTGAAGCACATCCAACGGCATATCTTCGTGCAGTAGCAGCTTAAGCCAATCGAGCAATTCGCTCGTGCTTGGCTTTTTCTTCAAGCCAGGCACGTCGCGTACTTCGTAAAAAATGTCCATTGCCTTTGAAACCAGCATTTTTTGAATGCCGGGAAAGTGGACATCAATAATGGACTGCATCGTCGTGCGATCTGGGAATTTGATATAATGGAAGAAACAACGGCGCAGAAACGCGTCGGGGAGTTCCTTCTCATTGTTTGAAGTGATGATGACGATCGGGCGCTCGACCGCTTTGATTGTCTCTTGCGTTTCGTAGACAAAGAATTCCATACGATCGAGTTCCTGTAACAAATCGTTCGGAAATTCGATGTCGGCCTTGTCGATTTCGTCGATCAACAAAACGGGTAATTGGGGGGCAGTAAAAGCTTCCCACAGCTTGCCTTTTTTGATGTAGTTTTTGATGTCATGCACGCGCTCATCGCCCAATTGGCTGTCGCGCAGGCGGGCAACGGCATCATATTCATATAGGCCTTGGTGCGCCTTGGTCGTGGACTTGATATTCCATTCGATGAGCGGCGCACCGAGCGCGGTGGCTATTTCTTGCGCAAGGACGGTCTTACCTGTGCCTGGCTCACCTTTGACCAGCAAAGGCCGACGCAACTTAGTGGCGGCGTTAACCGCGACCTTCAGGTCATCAGTGGCGACATAATTATCGGTGCCTTCAAAGCGCATGAACAAACCCCTTAGTTAATCGAACAATTAATTCGTTAAGTGGACCAATGGGGATATGCAACATTATATTATGCAAGACAGCGCGGGGCGTAGCAACGGCGCCCAGGTCCGACCTGCATATAAGAAAGGATCCCATCCTGAATTTCGGAAGGGGCCCTTTTCCAACAATTTGATGCGATGTTATTGATCGAGGAAGCTGCGCATTTTGCGGCTGCGGCTTGGATGCTTGAGCTTGCGTAACGCCTTGGCCTCAATCTGGCGAATACGCTCACGCGTCACGCTAAATTGCTGTCCGACTTCTTCAAGCGTGTGGTCGGTGTTCATTCCAATGCCGAACCGCATACGCAACACGCGCTCTTCACGCGGTGTAAGCGATGCAAGAACACGCGTTACCGTTTCCTTCAAATTGGCCTGAATTGCGGCATCCACAGGAATGATCGCGTTTTTGTCTTCGATGAAGTCCCCCAAATGGCTGTCTTCTTCGTCACCAATGGGGGTTTCAAGGCTGATCGGCTCCTTAGCGATTTTCATCACCTTGCGCACTTTTTCAAGTGGCATGGAAAGGCGCTCGGCCATTTCTTCGGGTGTAGGCTCGCGACCTTGCTCGTGCAGGAACTGGCGGCTCGTGCGCACCAATTTGTTGATAGTTTCGATCATATGCACGGGGATACGAATGGTCCGCGCCTGATCGGCAATCGACCGCGTAATCGCCTGGCGGATCCACCATGTTGCATATGTGCTGAACTTGTAACCACGGCGATATTCAAACTTGTCTACAGCCTTCATCAGGCCGATATTGCCTTCTTGAATAAGATCAAGGAACTGCAAGCCACGGTTGGTGTATTTCTTGGCAATGGAAATCACGAGGCGCAAATTTGCCTCAACCATTTCCTTTTTCGCGATGCGTGCTTCGCGCTCGCCCTTTTGCACCATGTTCACAATGCGGCGGAATTCGCCAAGTGACATGCCGGTATTGGCTGCTATGTCAGCTATCTCACTGCGAATGCGCTCGACGCTTTCGGCTTCGGTCGTTGCGAAGGCCGTCCATTTCTTGTCGATGTTAGACACTTCGGCGAGCCAATTTTCATCCAGCTCATGACCCATATAGCTGTCGAGGAACGCCTTGCGGGGAACCTTATGCCGCTCGGCCAAGCGCAGCATCTGACCACCAAGAGCGGTCAGGCGGCGGTTGAATGAATATAATTGATCGACCAGATATTCGATCTTGTTCGCGTGGAACTGAACGCTTTCAACTTCTGCGGTCAATTCTTCACGCAATTTGTGATATTTGTTTTCGGAGGCAGTGGAAAAATCTTCGCCGGCGTTCAGTGCGCGCATGCGCTCAAGCTGAATGTTTGAGAATTTCTTGAACAATGACGTGATCTTGGCGAAACGCTCAAGCGCTGCTGGCTTCAACGCTTCTTCCATTTGGGCGAGGCTGAGGGTGTTATCTTCCTCCTCTTCCTCGACAGGACGCGAGCGCCGCTCGGTCATGTCTTCATCATCGTCGCTTGCCGCTTCGGGTTCATCTTCGACGTCATCTTCCTCTTTATAGGAAGGACCAGCGGTCTTCTCGCTGATTTCGCCGTCGCTTTCTTCTTCGCCATCTTCGGTAAGCGATTCAGGAGCAGGCTCTTTCGAAAGCATGGCATCGAGGTCGAGAATTTCGCGCAACTGCATTTCGCCGTCGTTGAGCGCATTGGACCAATCGATAATCGCATGGAAAGTGATCGGGCTTTCGCACAGGCCCAAAATCATGGTGTCGCGTCCAGACTCGATTCTCTTGGCAATAGCGATTTCGCCTTCGCGGGATAGCAATTCCACCGCGCCCATTTCACGCAAATACATGCGGACGGGGTCATCGGTCCGTTCGCCCGTGCCCGTTTTCTTGATCGTGTTGGTCAGCGAGCGGGGATCGTTTTCGGAAATATTGTCGATGGTTTCGACTTCTTCCTCGGCCTCGTCCTCACTATCGTCGCCAGCTTCGTCATTCTCGACGATTTGCACGCCCATATCGTTGATTGCCGACATGACGTCTTCAATTTGTTCCGACGACATCTGATCCTGTGGCAGGGCTGCATTCAGTTCGTCATAAGTCAGAAAACCCCGGCGCTTGGCCTTGGCGAGCAGTTTCTTTACGGTCGCGTCGTTCAGGTCGATCAGCGGTGCATCACCGTTTTCGCCGATGTCTTCTTCGTTTTCATTTGCGCGACTTGCCAAAATAATTCCCCGATAAACTTATAAACTATCCGCATCACGCCGAAAAAATTCGATGATACGATCGTCAAATGCCTTTTTTTCGTGTCGCAACCTTTGCTGTTCGGCAAAAGTCTCTTCAGTCATCTCCAAACCCGCCAACTGCGTGGCGCGTTCCAGAGCTTCTTCCAGCGCCGGGCGCTGCTTCATAAGCCTGATTGCTTCACCCAAATTTTTTGAAGCGTTAGAAAATCCGTCGCCTCCCGTACCGAACTCTCCGCGGTTAAAGGCAAATACCTTACCGTTGCTGTGGAGCAGTGTCGACGCGACATTATACAACTTCTCGCCCAATATGGTAATTAGCCCCTCGGTATCAAGCGTTTCTTTGCTAAAAAATTCGTTGAGCATCACGTTGAGCAAAGCGGCATGATTCGGGTCGGGCGGGACGAAGTCGCTGAGTGCCTCGTGATGTTGTGCAATAAGCGCGGGGTGGCGCAATAAAGCAGCAAGCACGCCTTGGATAAGAAAGTCCGAACCCTTGGCATTGAAGCTTTTGGTCTCCGCGCCTGGCGGCAAAGTTTGCGTCTTGTTCCACCCGGGCTTTTGTCCGCGCACATAGGGTGGGGGTGGCTTAAATGTAGAGCTTCGTCGCGGCGCGAACAGATTATCGAACCGCTCGCGAAAGGCATCGGCATAATGACGACGAATTTCTCCGTCCGCGATATTTGCCATATGCGCCCCTAATCGCTGCTTAAGCCCCGCACGGTCCTCTGGCGTGTCTAATGGCCCTGCAGACATTTCTGCCCTCCATAACCTCTCTACGAGCGGCTGAGAGGAGTTTAGAAGCTGCGTGAGAGCGCCGGCACCGGATGCCTTGACGAGATCATCTGGATCCTGTCCTTCGGGCAAGGTCACAAACTGAAGACTATGGCCAGGCTTCAACAATGGTAGTGCGCGTAAAGCCGCGCGCATGGCGGCCTTTTGACCTGCCGCATCACCATCAAAGCATAAGGCAGGCTTTTCTGTCATCCGCCACAACATCTGGATCTGCTGTTCCGTGAGCGCGGTACCCAGCGGCGCAACGGCGTCTGCAAATCCCGCCTGCGCGAGGGCAATGACGTCCATATAACCCTCAACCACAATTACGCGGCCCGTCTGGCGCGAAGCAGGGGAGCATTTGTCCAGATTGTACAACACACGGCCCTTGTCGAATAAGGGCGTGTCAGGTGAATTGAGATATTTCGGTTCACCTTCACCTAAAATCCGGCCTCCAAAGGCAATCACGCGGCCACGCGGATCACGGATCGGGATCATCAGCCGACCGCGAAACCGGTCATAGGGCGCTTTCCCGTCGACCGATATTAGCAGCCCTGCCTCAATCAAGTTTGGTTCACCGAATTGCTTAAGTGCGGTTTTTAGGCCCGTGCGATTGTCGGGAGCGAGGCCGAAGCCAAAGTCGCGGATCGTTTGCTCCGTAAATCCGCGTTGCTTGAGATAACCTCGCGCAGCGGAACCCTCAACGCCAAGCAATTGTGTGACGAACCAGTCCTGCGCCGCCGTCATGACGTCATATAGGCTGTTTGCCTTCTCGGCCCGCTGTGCCGCCTTGGGATCAGCGGCAGGGACCTCCATCCCGGCCTCAGCCGCCAGTTCCTTAATCGCATCCATGAAAGACAGGCCGCGCTGGTCGGTCATCCAGCGGATGGCATCGCCATGCGCGGAACAACCAAAACAATTGCCGGTCAGGATATTGTCATCCAGCGCGAACGCATGTTCTTTCGGCACGTCGGCGCAGTAGACCGTTTCGATCCTGTCGGTTTCTTCAACTGAACAAACGACCCAGCGCAGCCGGGCAAATTTTTTTCTGCTGTTAGCGAACCGCTGCCGAGCCTCGGACAGAAGGAATAATTCTTTAGCCAAACCCGAATTAACCAAATGGATTCGGTGCAATGCGGACGCGGTTTTCCCATAACCTTTTCGCCACAATGTCGTTCGTCCGTAGGTAGTAATGCCAAGCGACGTGCAGATGTCCCTGATTGCTTCCAACGTCTCGGCATTGGACGAATTTAGCATCACCGTTCCGTCTTTGGCGACGTGCCCGTCAGCCGCCAGGTAACCAGCCAGAAAACCCAGAAGATACGACTGCGAAGCACCATTTTTGGGCAACGCCTTCATATCCTCAAAGGCACGTCCGCCATAAATTCTCAGATAAAGCGCACCGCCTTCACGCTCATGGATATGATGCTTTTGCGACGGAAAATACTTGCGTAGCTGCGCATCTTTTTCTCCATGCAGGTTCACTGTACCGTAGATGCCTTTATACATCGCGCCGTCGCCATATACGATGCCATGGCGGATGCCTTCGGGGTCAAGCGACCAATTTTTTCGGATATCAGGAAGAGCGGACTGCAGAGCATATCCCGGTTTAAGGTCTGTGGTTAGATATTCCGAAACCCGATCATGCACGAACCACCGATGGCCGGATGTCGCAAAAATCTGTTTCTTAACGCCGTTTCGCGAGAGCGAAATTTTCCAGAGCCGCTGTTCGCCATAACTGTTAAATTCAGCACGGATCCATCGCCCCCCGCGCGACAGCACCGAATGGCTTTTGCCCGATAGAGCTGAGATTGGAAACCGACCCCTATCAGTTATGACGACCGTCTCGCCGGCTAAACAATGGTAAAAGCCCTTTTCATCGTTGATCGTGAAGCTGGGTGTTTTTTCGTTATGGAACGGGCAACATGCCTTAAACTCGCGGCCAGCCCTGGTGACCTTGACGGTGCGGCCAATCAACGCAGACAGCGTAATCCGCGCGCGCAATTCGTCCAGCCATTGCGGGGTAAGAGCCACCTTAACCCAACGCTGCCTTTACCAAAGCACTGGCCTTGCTCATGTCGAGTTGTGGGCCATGACGCTCTTTCAAGACGGCTATAACGCGGCCCATATCTTTCAAGGTTTCTGCGCCAAGCTCTGCCTTGATGCCCTCAATCGCTTCGCTGGTTTCGGCGTCGCTCAACTGCGCAGGCAGGAAGTCTTCGATAATCGCCAGCTCGGCAGCCTCAACCGCAGCAAGTTCAGCACGACCACCCTGTTCGTATAACGCGATCGACTCGCGGCGTTGCTTGATCATTTTCTGCATGACCTCAACTACCATCGCGTCATCATCCGGTTGCTGGGATGCGGTGCGCAGTTCGATGTCGCGGTCTTTGATCTTGGCGAGAATTAGGCGTACGGCGGCTAGACGGTCTTTATCGCCCGCTTTCAACGCGGTAATCTGGGCGGCTTTGATGGTGTCACGAATCATATTTGGTTCCGAATTTCTGATGATGCATTGCGTTAGACGAACATCCAAATTTCGTCACTCGGAACTTGTCTATCGTTATCCTGACATCATCGGTCGTCATCCTGAACTTGTTTCAGGATAACAGCTGGTGTTGAAGATGATGTTAGATGACTTATTCCACAGCTTTGTCGATTTCCGCATTGACGCTTTGGGTCACCATCTCTAGGCGCAATGCCTTAGCGACATTGCTGTAATCTGTTTATCAGGAGCGACCCCATCATGGCCGACCCCAAATCTTCGCGCGCGCCTTCAGGAGCGACGGGGGTATTGGTTTTGGCTTCCGGGGAAGTGGTCTGGGGCAGGGGCTTTGGCGCCGAAGGGCAAGCGGTTGGTGAAGTCTGCTTCAACACCGCCATGACGGGTTATCAAGAAGTGATGACCGACCCGTCTTACGCCGGGCAAATCATCAACTTCACCTTTCCGCATATTGGCAATGTCGGCACTAACCCCGAAGATGTCGAGGCATTGAACCCGCATGCCTTGGGCGCGATTGTGCGGCAAGATGTAACCGACCCATCCAATTTCCGCAGCACGCAGCATTTTGATGCATGGATGAAAGCCAATGGCCGTATCGGCATCTCCGGCGTCGATACCCGCGCACTGACACGTCTTATCCGCGTTGCTGGCGCGCCGAACGCCGTGATCGCGCACACGGCGAACGGTGAATTCGACGTGCCTGCATTGTTGGCGCGCGCAAAGGCGTGGGCTGGTTTGGAGGGCATGGACCTAGCCAAGGATGTAACGACGTTGCAGACTTATGGTTGGGATCAAGGACTTTGGAAGCTGGGGTCTGGCTATGCTACGCCAGCAAAGGGCGGCAAAAAAGTCGTCGCCATTGATTATGGAATCAAACATAATATTTTGCGTAATCTGGTCGATGTCGGTTGCGATGTCACCATCGTCAGCGCGACCACAACTTTCGACGAGATCATGGCCCATGCGCCCGATGGCCTGTTCCTGTCGAACGGCCCCGGTGACCCAGCCGCGACGGGCGAATATGCCGTGCCGGTCATCAAGCAGTGGCTTGAGACCAAAAGGCCGTTGTTCGGCATTTGCCTCGGGCATCAGATGCTCGGCCTCGCGGTCGGCGCAAAGACCGAGAAGATGCATCAGGGCCATCGCGGCGCGAACCATCCGGTCAAGCGTCTAAGCGACGGTGCAGTCGAGATCACCAGCATGAACCATGGCTTTGCCGTGGATGCAGATACTTTGCCGGCCAATGCCAAGGCCACGCATATCAGCCTGTTCGACGGCAGCAATTGCGGCTTTGAACTCGCCGACCAGCCCGCATTTTCAGTACAATATCACCCCGAAGCCTCACCCGGCCCGCAGGACAGCCATTATCTGTTCGAGAAGTTCGCTGGGATGATGGGAGATTAGATTATGGCAGTTGAGGTCAATGGTGAGAAGTATATCCAAATAGACACTTATGATTGCGAAGAACGCGAATTTCAAAATAAGCTCTCTCAGTCCCTTCGCCTGACAGAAAACGCCTTTAACCAGTTGAAGAAGTTAGGTTAAAATCACTTCTTATGCCCAAACGTACTGACATAAAATCCATCCTCATCATCGGCGCTGGCCCCATCATCATCGGGCAGGCGTGCGAGTTTGATTATTCGGGGACGCAGGCTTGCAAGGCGCTGCGCGAGGAGGGCTATCGCATCATCCTCGTCAATTCGAACCCAGCGACGATCATGACCGATCCGGATATGGCCGACGCGACCTATGTCGAGCCGATTACGCCTGAAATCGTCGCCAAAATCATCGAAAAAGAGCGCCCCGACGCGGTGTTGCCTACGATGGGCGGGCAGACGGCGTTGAACGTCGCTTTGGCGTTGTTCAACGATGGCACGCTGGCAAAATATGGTGTCGAGATGATCGGCGCCGATGCCGAAGCCATCGACAAGGCCGAAGACCGGATCAAGTTCCGCGACGCAATGACCAAAATCGGGCTGGAATCCGCGCGGTCGGGTATTGCACATTCGATGGAAGAGGCGCTCGAAGTGTTGGAACGCACGGGCCTACCTTCCATCATCCGCCCAAGCTTTACCATGGGCGGCACAGGCGGCGGCATTGCATATAACCGCGACGAATTTATCAAGATCGTCACCGGCGGCCTTGATGCATCGCCAACCACCGAGGTGTTGATTGAGGAATCGCTGCTCGGTTGGAAAGAATATGAGATGGAAGTCGTGCGGGACCGCGCCGACAATGCCATCATCATCTGCTCTATTGAAAATGTTGACCCGATGGGCGTGCATACCGGGGATTCCATTACCGTAGCACCAGCATTGACGTTGACCGACAAAGAATATCAGGTCATGCGCAATGCGAGCATCGCGTGCTTGCGTGAAATCGGCGTAGAAACAGGCGGTTCCAACGTACAGTTTGCAGTAAATCCCGCTGATGGTCGCCTGATCGTCATCGAAATGAACCCGCGCGTGTCGCGTTCTTCGGCGCTGGCGTCAAAGGCGACGGGTTTCCCCATTGCCAAGGTCGCCGCGAAACTGGCGGTTGGCTTTACGCTCGACGAAATCACCAACGACATTACCGGCGCAACGCCAGCATCGTTTGAACCAACGATTGATTATGTCGTCACCAAAATCCCGCGCTTCGCCTTTGAAAAGTTCAAAGGGGCCGAGCCATTGCTGCATACCGCCATGAAATCGGTTGGCGAAGTGATGGCGATTGGCCGCAATATCCACGAAAGCATGCAAAAGGCTCTGCGTGGCCTTGAGACCGGATTGTCGGGCTTCAATTATATCGATGCTTTGCGTGGCGCATCTAAGGATGAATTGTCGGCCGAACTCAGCCGTGCAACACCCGACCGATTGCTGGTTGCGGCACAAGCCCTGCGTGAGGGCATGACCGTAGCCGAAATTCACGCCATCGCAAAATTCGACCCATGGTTCCTCGAACGGCTTGAGGAAATCATTGCAGCTGAGAATGATGTTAAGGCGAACGGTCTACCCAATAATGCAGAGGCGCTCCGCCGTTTGAAGGCAATGGGCTTCTCGGACAAAAGGCTTGCCTATCTGGCTGTGGAATCGGTCAATATACGGCCCGGTATGGCAACGGCAGTCCGCCGTGGCTCGGGCATTGCGATGCAGGCTGCCCGCGCGATGGCGGGCGCCGTGACTGAAGACGAAGTGCGCGCGCTGCGTCACAAATTGGGCGTGCGTCCAGTGTTCAAGCGTATCGACACCTGCGCTGCGGAATTTGAGGCAAAGACGCCGTATATGTATTCCACTTATGAGGCGCCAAGCTTTGGCGCGCCAGAGTGTGAGAGCGCACCTTCGGATCGCGAGAAAATCGTCATCTTGGGCGGCGGGCCAAACCGTATCGGGCAGGGGATTGAGTTTGATTATTGCTGCGTCCACGCCTGTTTTGCACTCGCGGACGCTGGCTATGAAACGATTATGGTCAACTGCAACCCAGAAACGGTGTCGACGGACTATGATACATCCGATCGTTTGTATTTCGAACCGCTGACCGCTGAGGACGTGCTGGAAATTCTTCATGTCGAGCAACAAAATGGCACATTAAAAGGCGTTATGGTTCAATTCGGCGGGCAAACGCCGCTGAATTTGGCAAAAGCGCTCGAGGCGGCGGGTATTCCTATTTTGGGAACGTCACCCGATGCCATCGACTTGGCGGAGGACCGTGAACGCTTTGCGGCGTTGATCAATAAGCTTAAGCTCAAACAGCCCGAAAACGGCATCGCGCGCAGCCGCGAAGAGGCGATAAAGGTCGCCGAAAATATCGGCTACCCCGTGCTGATGCGACCATCTTATGTGCTTGGTGGCCGCGCGATGGAAATCGTCGACACCCAGGCGCAGTTGGAGAATTACATCCAGACGGCAGTAATCGTCTCGGGCGACTCACCAGTTTTGATCGACAGCTATCTGCGCGATGCGATTGAGGTGGACGTCGATGCCTTATGCGACGGCGACGAGGTTGTGGTTGCTGGCATATTGCAACATATCGAAGAAGCAGGCGTGCATAGCGGCGACTCTGCGTGCACTATCCCGCCATATAGCCTGCCTGCGGACATTATTTCTGAAATCCGCCGTCAGACGGAATTGCTTGCCGTAAACCTGCATGTCCGCGGATTGATGAACATCCAGTTTGCGGTGAAAGACGGCGAAGTTTATCTGATTGAGGTAAACCCGCGCGCCAGCCGCACGGTGCCTTTCGTGGCCAAGGCCATTGGCGCGCCCATCGCGAAGATCGCCGCGCGCGTTATGGCGGGTGAGAAATTGAAGGATTTGCCGCCCATTAATCTCGATATTGATTATATTGCGGTGAAAGAGGCTGTGTTTCCGTTTGACCGCTTCCCCGGGGTTGATCCTGTGCTGTCGCCTGAAATGAAATCAACCGGCGAAGTCATGGGCATTGATCGTGATTTCGCGACGGCCTTTGCCAAATCCCAAATAGGCGCGCGTATGCCGCCGCCCATGAGCGGAAAGCTTTTCGTATCGGTCAAAGATACCGACAAGCCGGTGATTGTTCCTGCAGTTCGGCAAGCTATCGCTTGTGGCTTTAGCGTCTGCGCTACCGGTGGCACTGCCGATTATTTATTGGCGCAGGGCATAGAGGTCGAGCGTGTGAACAAGGTTGCCCAAGGCCGCCCTCACATTGTCGACAAGATTAAAGATGGCGAAATCCAGCTTATTTTCAACACGACCGAAGGTTGGCAAAGCCTGAAAGACAGCGAGGAAATCCGCCGTTCCGCCCTTGCGGGCAAGGTTTCGCAATATACGACGGCTGCAGGAAGTGTGGCGGTTGCGCAGGCGATTGCCGCGCTGCAGCAACGGCAACTTGAAGTTCGGCCACTTCAAGACTACTATTAATACGCGCAGTATCTTTCCCCGACAATTGAACTGCATATCGGATGGGTGGTTAGTACGCGTCCGGTCGGGATGTTTTTGTGACGAAGGGTTTTTGCCTGATGGCGAGTTTTGAGAAATATCCGATGTTGGCCGAAGGCTATGAAAAGCTGACGACCGACTTGAAGCGCCTTCGTGACGAACGTCCGTTGATTGTGGAAGCAATTGAGGAGGCGCGCGCGCATGGCGATCTTTCGGAAAATGCCGAATATCACGCTGCTAAGGAACGTCAGGGCCAGGTTGAAGCCACGATTTCGGAAATCGAGGACAAGATTGGTCGTGCGCAGATTATTGACCCTTCAACGCTGTCGGGCGATAAAATCGTATTCGGTGCGACCGTTACCTTGTTGGACGAAAATGATAAGCCCGTGCGCTATCAGCTTGTTGGCGAGACCGAAGCCGACGCAAAAGCGGGCCGCATTTCTTACAACTCGCCATTGGGCCGTGCGCTAATTGGGCGGATTGTCGAAGATGAAGTCGAATTGACTGTGCCGTCCGGCGACAAATATTATCTTGTATCGAAAATCGAGTTTATTTGATCATGCGCTTCGGTGAGAAGCGTCAAACGGGATAATATGCAGTTTCCGCGTGGCCCTGTTACCAATGCCTTGGTGGTCATCAATCTGTTGATTGCAGCCATATTGCTGATTCCGTCTTGGTGGCAATATGCGGTGATATCGGGCGGGCTGTTCCCAGTCCGCTTAAGCAGCGGTAGTGCGGCATTTTCAGATGTCGCGTTCCTCATGCCCGCGTTTTTGACGCCACTATCTGCTGCTTTTCTGCATGGTGGCGTGGCGCATGTCGTGATGAACATGCTGATGCTTTTACTTATCGGTAAGATGGTGGAGCGCGTATTGGGCAGTGGCCTCTATCTCGCGCTTTACATCGGGTCGGCTTATTTTGCCGCAGCGATGGAGTGGCTTGCGTCATTCATGGCTTGGCCCATGTCTTTGGACATGATGACACCAGCCATTGGCGCAAGCGGTGCAATTTCGGGCGTTATTGGCGCTTATGTGCTGCTCTTTCCAAACAAGAAACCGCAGTCTTGGGGACCGATTCCCGCTGAATATGCCCGGCCATTGCACTTAACTATCGCCTGGGCGGGGTTAAATCTTGCGCTTGGTTTTGTGGGGCCCAGCTTGGGAATCGCTATCGCAATATGGTCGCATATGGGCGGATTTGTCGCCGGATTATTGCTGGCGCGGCCATTGTTATTATGGCGATATCGGCACGCTTAATCGGCACTGCGTGCGGTTATCAGCTTTCGGGTTGCAAAAGCTTGTGCAAATGCACCACAACATATTTCATTTCGGCATCATCGACCGTGCGCTGGGCCGCCCCGCGCCACGCTTCCTCAGCGCTGGCATAATCGGGAAACATGCCGACAATGTCCAAATTTTCAAGGTCGGTAAATTTTAACGTTTGCGGGTTGTCAACGCGGCCACCAAAAACGAGATGTAATTTCGTATCGCTCAAACGGCTATCCTTAACTTTTTTCCTTAGCCGCATCTGTAGCGGCCTGACTGGCGGCCTTTACAGCTAGAGCGGCCTTGCTGACAAGCTCTCTAAACTGCGCACGCATGGCTTCGCCATTTAAACCAAGCGTATCGACCTGGCTCATGCCAGCGACTTTGGCAGCTTCGGCTATTTTGCGCGCTTTTTTATTCAATTTCTTGCCCGCCTTGCCCAACACTTTGGTCTCGCGTTCGGTCCGCGGCAAAAGCGCGCCGACAATCGCGCCAATGGCGATACCGCCTAGCACGATGGCAAGCGGGTTTTTATCGATACCGTCGCTCGTCTTTGCCTTTGCCTTGCGGGCCATTTCCTTAGATTGCTCTAAGCCTGAAGCGGCAGCATCTTTGCTTTTCTCCAATGCGACCGAAGCCTTCTGTCGCGCCGCAGAGGTCGAACGTGAGGTTTTTGCTTTCGCGCTATCAGCTGCGGATTTGATGCTGTCGCCAATCTTGCTCATATATCGTTCCTATATCTTTTGCTGGAGGGCGTTTTGCTTTTACTGTGTCGCAGCGTCGAAATCCAACGCGTAATTGGGCCGCGTGCCGCGATTAACAAGGCACCCAAGCCAATAACACCAATGATGGGGGCATTGTTCTTCGCAATTTGAACTGTCTCGTCTGCAATATGCTTGGCTTGGGTGGTTTGACGTTCGACGAACCGCTTGAGTTGGTTGCGTGGCTTAAGGACATCACGCGCGACGGCCAAGCTCCCTGTAAGCTTACGCCGTAAATACCGCCGCTCTGCGTTCGACAAAATCACGCTTTCCCGATCCGTGACAACAGGTTCTTCAGGTAAGATCGTCGACATTTTTCTGCATTTCCGGAAAGTAAACTTTCCGCATCCATTTTCGAGCCAATACCGCGAAAAAGATACCGATGATCACAAAACTTATGGTGACGAGCAAGGTTGCCGCCAATGGGCCAATTAATGGTGAAAGTGTTAGAACCAGCCCGAGCACCAGCGCAATGGAAGCTCCCCCAAATGCGAAGGCTGCGACGGCGCCATAGCGGAATGACCAGCGGAATACGTGGCGGGTGTAATCTAACCGCGAGCGATGATAGCGCATTTCTGCCTTCACCATCGCACGCATATCCTCCATCACCAAGGCGAGCTGTTCGCTCACGCTTGGCTCAATCGGCGGCGCTAGGTCTTCCAACGCTTCGGGCTGAGGTTCTTCTATCTTCATCTTACCCGCTTATCGGCCATTGGCTGCATTTTGCAATGCCGCCTGTGCTTCTACTCAAACGTCTTTACCGCCAGAACGCACAAGACGCGCCAAAACAAAGCCTATTGCAGCTGCGGCACCAATGGCCACCGCTGGGCTTTTGCGGACAAATTGTCGTGCATCTTCTGCCAACGCATCCACATCCTTAGCGTCCATTTTGCCGGCGAAGCCTTCCACCATATCAGCTGCGCTGCGGGCATAGTCGCCATATTGCTTGCCAACATTATCGTCGATGGTGCCAGCGCTATCCCGGATTAGCTTGCTGATGCTGCCAACCGCTTCGGTCGCGCGATCCTTGCCTTTTGTTGCCGCCGCGCGGACGGTGTCGGTGGCTTGGGCCTTAAAGCCATGCATGTCGGGTGTGACCTTTGATTTGGCGGTTTCGGTCTTGCCTTTGGCTGGTTGCGCCTTTGTTACAGCTCTTGGTGCCGGGGTCTTCGCCTTGGCAGGCTTGGATGCTGCCTTAGCAGTAGGCTTGGCTGCTGATGACTTAGTGGCTGCTTTTTGGGCTGCTGCGGGCTTTTCGGTTTCGGCCATAACAATGGATCCTTTTAAACAACTGGGGCGAAAGAAATTGTCTTGCTACCCATGAATATTTGTATTGCGCGTGCCTTAGTCAACTATAGCACCGCAAATTTAGTTTTAAAAACGATATGTCGGTGGGTCGTTGCCAAATCCTGATCACAAGGATAGACGCGCTGACATAACGCCTCACTCGCACGAACGGACACTAGTTATGACAGCTATCCTTGATATTCACGCTCGCCAGATCCTCGACAGTCGGGGCAATCCGACGGTTGAAGTCGATGTCGTGCTGGAGGATGGCAGCTTTGGTCGCGCCGCTGTGCCATCTGGTGCATCCACAGGCGCATATGAAGCTGTTGAAAAGCGTGATGGCGACAACTCCAAATATATGGGCAAGGGCGTGCTACAAGCGGTTGAGGTCGTAAACGGACCAATTTTCGAAGCGTTGGTCGAACTGGACGCGGAGGAGCAGGAAAATATCGATGCGGTCATGATTGACCTTGATGGCACGGACAATAAATCGAACCTAGGCGCGAATGCCATTCTGGGCGTCAGCCTTGCGGTAGCAAAAGCCGCTGCGGACGCACGCGGGCTTCCGCTGTATCGCTATGTTGGCGGCGTAAATGCCCATGTCCTGCCAGTGCCGATGATGAATATCATCAATGGCGGAGAGCATGCCGACAATCCGATTGATTTTCAGGAATTCATGGTCATGCCGGTCGGCGCTGGCTCCATTGCCGAAGCCGTCCGCTGGGGCTCAGAAATATTCCATACGTTGAAGAAGGGCCTGCATGAGAAAGGTCTGGCAACCTCGGTAGGCGACGAAGGTGGTTTTGCCCCCAATTTGGCGTCAACCCGTGATGCGTTGGATTTCATAATGGCGTCGGTTGAAAAGGCTGGATTTAAAGCAGGGGTAGATGTCGTTTTGGCGCTGGATTGCGCCGCGACCGAATTCTTCCGCAATGGCAAATATGAAATATCAGGTGAGGGACTTTCGCTGACACCCCATCAAATGGCCGATTATCTTGCTGCGCTCTGCAAGGACTATCCAATCCTGTCGATCGAAGACGGCATGAGCGAAGATGACTTTGAAGGTTGGAAGGCGATCACTGACAAAATTGGTTCCGAGGTGCAATTAGTGGGTGACGATTTGTTTGTTACGAACCCAGAGCGCCTGTCGATGGGTATCGGCAAGGGACTTGCAAACTCCTTGCTGGTGAAGGTCAACCAGATCGGTACTTTGACCGAGACGCTGGCCGCCGTGTCTATGGCACACCGCGGGTCCTACACGGCCGTGATGTCGCACCGTTCGGGCGAAACCGAAGACGCGACGATTGCAGACCTTGCCGTGGCGACCAATTGTGGCCAAATCAAAACCGGAAGCCTCGCCCGTTCGGACCGGTTGGCCAAGTATAACCAGCTTATCCGAATAGAAGAAGAGCTTGGCGCTTCTGCGATTTATGCCGGTCGGGGTATTTTTCGCTGACCGTGATATCCTTGCCAAATCGTCTAAAATATGATTCTGTCTGAATATGGTCCGAGGCAATAAAAAACCGGAATATATGAAGTCAGTGGTTGGGCCTGCTTTGGGGCTTCTGGCTTTGCTCGGGATCGCGTCTTACGCGTTGCTGGGTCCGACGGGAATCATTGCGTGGACCGACTATCGCGCGGCGTTGAGTGAGCGTAAAGTTGAGTTGGCAAATCTGCAAAAGGAACGGGACGCTTTGAGGAATCGGCAGATGCTGCTGGATCGGGATAATGTTGACCCAGACCTTGCGGGCGAACTTATGCGCAAAGAATTGAACGTTGTTGCCCCTGACGAAGTGGTCGTTCCACTAAAGTAAGGCGCTTTCCATATAATGAATAGCTATGCCTTGATTTACGTAGCGGAAAAGTCTTTTCACCTTAACCGTTTTTGACTAGGCGGCTTTAAATTCGCATATAAAAATTCCACCAAAGGAAATAATTTTGGCATCCACCCCAGCGAAAAAATCTGCTTCCAAGAAGGCAAGCGTCAGCGAAGATGCGGCGCGCGCCAACAGGGAGCGTCCGACCGAGCCAGTGCCGTATAAAGCGACTAAGGAAGAGCTTCTAAAGTTCTACCGCGACATGTTGCTGATCCGGCGTTTTGAGGAAAAGGCGGGGCAGCTTTACGGACTAGGGCTGATTGGTGGTTTTTGCCATTTGTATATAGGGCAAGAGGCGGTCGCGATCGGCCTGCAATCCGCGCTAACACCCGGCAAAGACAGCGTCATAACCGGCTATCGGGACCATGGCCATATGCTGGCTTATGGTATCGACCCAAATATCATTATGGCCGAACTGACTGGCCGCGCTGCCGGCATATCGAAGGGCAAGGGCGGGTCAATGCACATGTTTTCGACCGAACATAAATTTTACGGCGGACACGGGATTGTCGGGGCGCAGGTATCGCTCGGCGCGGGCCTTGCCTTTGGGCATAAATATGCGAATGATGGCGGCGTGTGCCTTGCCTATTTTGGCGACGGCGCTTCCAATCAGGGGCAGGTATATGAAAGCTTCAACATGGCGGAGCTTTGGAAACTGCCCATCATTTTCGTGATTGAAAACAACCAATATGCAATGGGCACCAGCGTCAACCGCGCTTCGTCCGAAGATCAGCTTTATCGCCGCGGTGAGAGCTTCCGCATCCCCGGCATACAAGTCGACGGCATGGATGTGCTGGCCGTACGCGGCGCTGCCGAGGTTGCGCTGGATTGGGTGCGCAGCGGTAAGGGACCTGTATTGTTGGAAATGAAAACCTACCGTTATCGGGGCCATTCCATGTCCGACCCTGCTAAGTACCGCAGCCGTGACGAAGTCCAGTCGGTCCGCGACAACAGCGACCCGATTGAAGGTTGTAAAGCCTATCTCGCCGAAATGGGTGTGGGTGAAGACGCGCTGAAGATGATTGAAAAAGAGATCAGGACGATTGTGAACGAATCCGCCGATTTTGCCGAAACCTCGCCAGAGCCGGATCTTACTGAACTATATACTGACGTGCTGGTGGAGCAATATTGATGGCAATCGAACTTAAGATGCCCGCGCTTTCGCCAACGATGGAAGAAGGCACCTTGGCCAAATGGCTGGTCAAAGAGGGCGATAAGGTTAAATCTGGCGATATTCTTGCGGAGATCGAGACCGATAAGGCGACAATGGAATTTGAAGCTGTCGACGAAGGCGTGATATCTTCGATTAATGTTGCCGAAGGGACCGATGGCGTCAAAGTTGGCACCGTGATTGCGTTGATTATCGGTGAGGGGGAGGAGGCCGCTGCGCCTTCTTCAAAACCAGTCGCATCGAGCCCCGTCGAGAATCCGGCAGATAATGCGCCAGCCCCAATTGTGCCGAATAAGCCCGATACAAAAGGGAAGGGGCGCGCCACGCCTGCAAAATCTGAGCCAGTCGCTATCGCGAGCGGCAATATGCAATCCGTCACCTTACGCGAAGCCTTGCGCGATGCCATGGCAGAGGAAATGCGCCGCGATGACCGCGTATTTGTGATGGGTGAGGAAGTCGCAGAATATCAAGGGGCCTATAAGGTCACGCAAGGCCTGCTGGACGAATTCGGCGCGCGGCGGGTCATTGATACGCCCATCACGGAATATGGGTTTGCTGGCGTTGGCACGGGCGCTGCAATGGGGGGCTTAAGGCCAATCATTGAATTCATGACCTTTAACTTTGCCATGCAGGCCATTGATCACATCATCAACTCAGCGGCGAAGACCAATTATATGTCCGGCGGACAAATGCGTTGTCCCATCGTGTTTCGTGGTCCCAATGGTGCAGCAGCACGTGTCGGTGCACAGCACAGCCAGAATTATGCACCTTGGTATGCCAGCGTCCCTGGCCTCATTGTCATTGCGCCTTATGACGCCGCCGACGCGAAGGGATTGTTGAAAGCCGCCATCCGTTGCGAGGACCCAGTTGTATTCCTGGAAAATGAATTGCTCTATGGCCGCACCTACGACGTTCCAATGGGCGACGATCATGTGTTGCCCATTGGCAAAGCGCGGGTGATGCGTGAGGGCAAGGACGTTACTATCGTCAGTTACTCTATTGGCGTTGGCCTCTCGCTTGAGGCGGCGGACAGGCTGGCCGAAGAAGGCATCAACGCGGAGGTCATTGACCTGCGCACCATTCGTCCGCTCGACAAGGCGACGGTTTTGGCAAGCCTTGCAAAAACCAATCGCTTGGTCGTTGCCGAAGAGGGTTGGCCAACATGTTCGGTTGGCAGCGAAATTCTGGCGATCTGCATGGAAGAGGGCTTCGATGATTTGGACGCACCCGTTTTGCGCATCACCAACGAAGACGTACCCATGCCTTATGCAGCAAATCTGGAGAAAGCGATGCTATTGAACGCGGACAAGATTGTGGCTGGCGTTCGAAGAACGCTTGGGGTCTAATCGCGCGGTGACCAGATTGTCTCGGCGCTGGTTATTGAAAGCCAATGATAGCTTTGCTGCGCATAAAGTGCGCACATGACGACCGACGCTGTTTTGGAATTGGTTCCGCCCGCCCGGCTGGCAATTGCCTATGCGCCGTCAAATATTCGGTCTGCTTTTGCATTGCTTCTGCAAATCGACAACCGCTTTGCCGAGATATTGCGCAATGCGCGCGAGCCGATGATCGCACAGATCAAGATGGCGTGGTGGCGCGAAGCTTTTGCCAGCCCAGCTGAGGCGCGACCGAAAGGGGAGCCATTACTGCAAGCGCTAAACGAGGTGGGTGAGTATATTCCTTTAAGCGCGCTTGAGGCGCTGGCTGCGGCGTGGGAGCATCTGCTGGGCAATGAGCGGTTCAGCCAAGAGCTTGTCGACGCCCATGCCGAATTGCGCGCAGAGGCGATTTTTCTGACCTATGCGGGTTGGATGGGCACAGTGCAGGATATGCGCCCAATTGGGCGGATATGGGCGCTGGAAGCCCTGCGGATTGCGTTTCCCGAACGCGTTGCAGATTGCAATATGCCCCATGCGCCGTTGCCAAAGGCACGGGCTTTGCGGCCATTGTCTATTTTGACCATGTCCGTGCGGACGGCGTCAGGGTCAAGATTAATTTTACATGCTTTAACAGGGATTTAGGTATAGGCTCTGCTTGCGAGCCATCAATCAGGAGATGGTTGCAATGCAGCGTATGTTGATCGGCGGTGTTGCTGCCTTATTCATGGCGCGCGGCGGACTATTGGTCTGGCAGGGCATGGCCAAACAGCCATCGCTTATCCCCGCGCCGCCACCGCCCGCTGCCATATCCGACAAACTCCCTGAAGCAGGGGCCGATGCGCCTGCCTTTGGTCCCCCGCCGCCTACGCCGCCGGAGGCGCCAAAAGCGAGCCGTGAGGAAGTGCGTTTCAACCGTTATGACCGCAACAGGGATGAGCTTGTCTCTCGCCTTGAAATGATGGGCAGCCGGACGAAGGCGTTTAAGGCGCTGGATACCGATGATAATAATCTGCTGACATTTGAGGAATGGGCCGCCGCCACGGGCCAGCGTTTTGCGAGCGCCGATGGAAACAAAGATCAGCTTTTGACGCGCAAGGAATTTGCCCGGACCCGGCCCAAGACACCCGCAAAGCCGGGATGTCGCTGCTAGGTCCTGACCCTAGGCCGCGATGGCTTGGGCGGTGATCCAGCTGTTTAAGTCTGTTCGCGCCCTATTGGTCATCGCGGCTTTGCGTGATTTCTTGTGCACTTTTTCATCGAGCGGTGCGAACAGGCCGAAATTGATGTTCATCGGTTGATAATCGTCGGCCAACGCATCGCCGGTGATATGGCCAAGCAATGCACCAAGCGCGGTGGTGGATGGTGGCGCCGTAACCGTGCGTCCGGCCAATTCCGCTGCCGTCATAATACCGGCCATCAAACCTACGGCACTGCTTTCCACATAGCCTTCGCAGCCCGTAATTTGCCCTGCAAAGCGAATATGCGGGGCGGATTTTAACCGAAGCTGCCGGTCCAACAATATGGGCGATCGGATGAAGGTGTTGCGATGTAAACCGCCAAGGCGCGCAAACTCAGCCTTTTCAAGACCCGGGATCATGCGGAGCAATTCAATTTGCGCCTTGTGCTTCATCTTTGTTTGAAACCCGACCATGTTCCACAAGGTGCCCTGTTTATTGTCCTGCCGTAATTGCACCACGGCATGGGCCCAACGGCCCGTTTTGGGGTTGTCGAGACCAACAGGCTTCATAGGGCCAAAGCGCAACGTGTCTAACCCGCGCGATGCCATGACCTCAATGGGCATACAGCCTTCGAAATAAGGCGTATTGGTCTCCCATTCCTTGAACTCTGTTTTCTCCGAGTCCAGCAGACCTTGGTGAAAGGCGCGATATTGCGCCTCGTCCATTGGGCAATTGATGTAATCCTTGCCTTCGCCTTTGTCCCAGCGCGAGGCATACCACGCAATGTCCATGTCGATGCTGTCATGATAGACAATGGGCGCAATCGCATCGAAGAAAGCAAGGCGGTCCTCACCTGTTTTCGCCATAATGCTTTCGGCGAGATTTGTTGCAGTCAGCGGGCCAGTGGCGATAATCACGGGCCGGTCAGTTGGAATGGCGTCTACACGTTCGCGGACGATTTCGATGTTGCTGTTAGTTTCGAGATGCTTTGTGACGGTTTCTGAAAATACATCGCGATCCACGGCAAGTGCGGAACCGGCGGGTACCTTGGCGACTTCGGCCGCTTGCATAATCAGCGAACCCAAATCCCGCATTTCCTGATGCAAAAGGCCAACGGCATTGTTTTCGGCATCGTCCGACCGAAAGCTGTTGGAACAAACCAATTCTGCCAGACCATCGGTCTGATGCGCTGGCGTCATATCTCCTGATCCGCGCATTTCCGACAGCCGCACGCGTATCCCGCGCTGTGCCAATTGCCACGCTGCTTCGCAGCCTGCGAGGCCGCCACCGATAATCTGGACATCATGTTTTTTGGTCATGAACGTGCGGCTATCAAAAATCTTTGGCGCTGCACAGGCAAAAGCGCCAAGATGGGCCATGGGATTTACATTGAACTCTTCGGGCGACGGAACAATCTTGCGCCCAACGCTGCTTCCACCGCCTTTTGACGCGCACAAATATAGCCGTGGGCACGCGATGCTGTGGAGTGGGCCAGTCTTGCACACTGGCGCTTCGCGGCTATCTGCACAGGCGGCATTGGCCGTGGGGGCTGGCCTTGTAACGCTGATTGGCGACAGTGCGGCGCTGACGGAACACGCCGCCCATGTGACCGCTATCATGTTGCGCGAAACGGATCTGTCCTTGGCCTGTGTCGATGATCGCGTTACCGCCTTTGCCATTGGCCCAGGGGCAGGGGCATTTGTTCGGCAGGCTGTCCTCAAGATTCTGAGCCTGAGTGTCCCGACTATACTCGATGCTGACGCGCTGACCGCCTTTGAAGGCGACCCCGCTACCTTGTTTGGCGCAACAGGTCCGTATGACGTGATGACGCCGCATATGGGCGAGTTCCGTCGGCTTTTCCCGGACATACCGACTGATAATACTGCAGAGGCCGCGCGCCGAGCAGCGGATCGGGCGCAATGTGTTGTGCTGCTTAAAGGATCTGAAACTTGGATCGCTGCGCCTGATGGCCGCGCATTGGTGAACCGCCACGCGTCACCATGGCTCGCAACTGCCGGTTCGGGTGATGTGCTCACTGGGCTGATTTGCGGGTTGGTGGCACAAGGCGTGCCGGCGTTTGACGCGGCAAGCATAGCGGCATGGCTGCATGGTGATATAGGCATATGCGGCGGACCAGGGCTCACCGCGGACAATATGATTGGTCATATTCCGCTTGTCTTGCGCGGGTGTTTGCACGATGCAAGCAAACATGGCTGAAGATCTTGCACATAAACGCCCGTATTTGCTCGGCAGCTTGATTGCAGGGATTAGCTTTCCAGCAACATGGCTGTTCCTGCCGATTGACGGCGGATTATACGCCATCATCTGGAAAATGGCGGCGGTTGGGCTGCTGGTGCCATTTGCCTTGCGCCGTCATCATCAGGGCGAATTTATCCTGCTGGCTATAATGCTTGCATTTTATGCACTGGGTGACGGGTTGATTGAACTCAGCATGGTCGCCGGGGCCTTGGCCTTTGCCGCCGGACATGCAGTGGCGATGCTCATCTATTTCCGTCATCGGCGGGTCAAACCGGTGTTCGACCAAAAATTGCTGGCCGCCACAATATTGTTGGTCACGCCAGTGATTGCGTATTTCCTGCCGCCCACGCAAGACGAAGGCATTCAGGTGGCGGCTTATAGCGTCATCCTCGCCATCATGGCGGCCATGGCATGGAGCAGCAATTTTCCGCGTTACCGCGTCGGTTTTGGTGCGATATTGTTTGTGGTTTCCGACTTGCTGATCTTTGCTGAGCTTGGACCGTTAGCCGGTTCGACAATGACGGGCATTGCCATCTGGTATCTTTATTATTTCGGTGTGCTGATGATTACGGTTGGCATAGCGCAGACATTCGTAAAACGTGGGCATTTTGCCGAAGGTGAAGAGCGCGACTGAATAGGGCAGGATTAAGCAGGCCCATAAGGAAGAGGTTTCGCTTTAGCTGCGCGTTTCGTCACCCTGTAGCCGCCCGCTTCATTCGGGGCAACGTCGGCTTGGTTCACTTATTCAGGGTGACGTAGCCTGTGCTCCAGGTGACAGTCGCTTGGGCTACTCCGCTATCGGCGTATCGGTGATCGCGCCTTCGCTTTCGGCTCCACTTTGAATGGAGGCGTCGGCATCATCGTCATCGCTCTCGTTAATCTTGGCCGCGCCGACCACTTGTTCATTGTCGCCGACATTGAACAAGCGCACGCCAGCGGTTCCGCGACCCAAAACGCGCAAGCTGTCGAGCGGCATGCGGATAAGCTTTGCCTGATCGGTGACGAGCATCAATTGATCACCCTTTGTCGCGGGGAAGCTGGCTACGACGGGACCATTGCGTTCGATATTGTCGATATTGGTGATGCCTTGGCCGCCGCGACCCGTGCGGCGATAGGCGTAAGCAGATGACAATTTGCCATAGCCATTGGCGCACACCGTCAGGATGAACTGTTCACGCTCGGACATTTCCGCGATACGTTCGGCAGAAATCATCGGCTCGCCTTCCTTCTCGGGTTTCCAATGGGCAAAGCGAAGATAATCCTCGCGCTCTTCTGGCAATGTGCCGACGCGTTTGAGGATCGATAGCGACATAACCTCATCGCCTTTCGCCAATTTCATCGCGCGCACGCCAGTCGACGCGCGGCTTTGGAATTCGCGAATGTCGTCAGCCGCAAAGCGAATGGCCTTACCATAACGGCTTGCAAGAAGGACATCATCTTCGGCGCTTAACAGTTCGACGCCAATCAGCTTATCATCGGCATCATCGCCTTCAAACTTCATGGCGATTTTGCCGTTGCTTGGGACATTTGCAAAGGCGTCCATGCTATTGCGGCGGGCATAGCCCTTTGATGTCGCAAATACGACGCTCAAGCCGCCCCATTCGGCTTCATCCTCAGGCAAGGTCAAAACATTGGATATGACTTCGCCTTCGCCCAGTGGCAGCAAGTTGACCATGGGCCGACCGCGTGTGGACGGGCCGCCTTCGGGCAGTTTCCAAACCTTCAGGCGATAAACCTTACCAATGTTGGAAAAGAATAATACAGGCGTGTGCGTGCTGGTCACGAACAATTCGGTAACGGCATCCTCATCTTTGGTCGCCATACCCGCGCGGCCCTTGCCACCGCGGTTCTGCGCGCGGAATATCGCCAAGGCGGTACGTTTGATGTAACCACCATGGGTGACGGTAACGACCATTTCCTCACGCTCCATAAGGTCTTCATCGTCCAAGCCATCCCAGCTTGCGGTGATTTCGCACAAGCGCGGGGTCGAGAATTCTGCGTCAATCGCAACGAGTTCTTCGCGCAGAACAGCATATAGCTTCACGCGGTCGCCCAAGATTGCGAGATATTCCGCGATGCTTTCTGCAAGGCCCTGAAGTTCTTTACCAATTTCGTCACGGCCAAGGGCGGTTAGGCGATGCAGACGCAATTCAAGAATGGCGCGAACCTGCAACTCTGACAATTGGTAGCTGTCGCCGGTAATCTCGGTTTCGACGGCTTCGACCAATTTGATGTAGGACGCGATTTCGGCGATTGGCCATTTGCGCGCAATTAATGCCGCGCGCGCTTCGGCGGGGCTGGCGGAACCACGAATGATCCGCACGACCTCGTCCAAATTGGTAACCGCAACAACAAGGCCAAGCAACAAATGCGCGCGTTCGCGGGCCTTATTGAGTTCAAACTTCGTGCGGCGGGTGATTACTTCTTCGCGGAAACGAATGAAAGATTCGATGATGTCGCGCAGGTTCAAGACTTCGGGCCGACCGCCACGAATGGCGAGCATATTGGCGGGGAAGCTTGATTGCGCCTGCGTGTGGCGCCACAATTGGTTAAGGACAACGTCAGTGGTCGCATCCCGCTTTAGATCGATGACGATACGCACGCCTTTACGGCTCGATTCATCGCGAATGTCGGATACGCCCTCAATCCGCTTATCCTTCGCCGCTTCGGCGATTTTCTCCACAAGGCCGGATTTGCCGACCTGAAACGGAATGCTGGTGAGGACGATGGAGCGGCGGTCGCCTTTTCCTTCTTCAATTTCATGCCGCGCGCGCTGCATGATGGAGCCCTTGCCTTCACGATAGGCCGCGCGTGCACCGCCCGTGCCAAGGATTAGCGGGCCTGTAGGAAAATCAGGGGCCGGAACGATTTCGATAAGTTCGTCAATCGTAATCGCCGGATTATCGATATAGGCCAAGCACGCCTTGATCACTTCGCCCAGATTGTGCGGCGGAATGTTGGTCGCCATGCCAACGGCAATACCGCCAGCGCCATTGACCAAAAGGTTCGGGAAACGCGCGGGCAAAACCTGCGGCTCTTCCCGACTGCCGTCATAATTGGGCTGGAAATCAACCGTGTCCTTATCAAGATCGTCCAAAAGCGCGTTGGCGACCTTGTTCAACCGCGCCTCGGTATAACGCATCGATGCGGGCGGATCGGGGTCCATCGAACCAAAATTGCCCTGACCATCGATCAACGGCACGCGCATTGACCAATCTTGAGTCATACGCGCCAGCGCGTCGTAAATCGCGCTGTCGCCATGTGGGTGATAATTGCCCATCACATCGCCGACGATCTTCGCCGATTTGCGATAGGGCCGCCCGGCGACGAAGCCGCCTTCTTGGCTAGCGAACAAAATCCGGCGGTGAACCGGCTTTAAACCGTCGCGCACATCTGGCAGGGCGCGCGATACAATGACCGACATCGCATAATCGAGATAGCTCGACTTCATTTCATCGACAATGTCGACCGGTGAAATGTCTGATGGGTCCAAGGTAACTGTGTCGTCGGTCACGCCGCGATAATCCTTATATTTTTATAATGAC
>NZ_JBIIBA010000018.1:0-43776 GCF_044239665.1 Sphingorhabdus sp. | reverse complement strand
TCCGCCCATCTCTGCTTTATTCCGCTGCTTCGGCAAAGCCCTCGTCACCTTCGATCAAATCATGCGCTTTCAGCTCTACATTGAGACCCAATGAACGCATTTCCTTGACCAGAACGTTGAAGCTTTCGGGGATACCGGCTTCAAAGCTGTCGTCACCCTTGACGATGGCTTCGTAAACCTTGGTACGACCGATCACGTCATCTGATTTGACCGTGAGCATTTCCTGCAAGGTGTAAGCGGCACCATAAGCTTGAAGCGCCCAGCATTCCATTTCTCCGAAACGCTGACCACCAAACTGTGCCTTACCACCCAATGGTTGCTGCGTGACAAGGCTGTACGGTCCGATTGAACGGGCGTGAATCTTGTCATCAACAAGGTGATGCAGTTTCAACATGTAGATGATGCCGACAGTTACCTTACGGTCGAACTTGTCGCCGGTGCGTCCGTCAAACAGGTCAGACTGACCCGAACCATCAAGTCCAGCAAGTTGAAGCATGGACGTTACGTCGGCTTCACGTGCGCCGTCGAACACAGGTGTGCCCATGGGCACGCCAGTGATGACATTGCCGGCAAGTTCAATGATGTCCGCATCGCTGCGGTTCTTGATCTCGTCGGCATATTCTGCGCCATAAGCCTTCGCCAGACGTTCCCGCACCACTGCGGGCGGTGCCGCTGCTTCTGGGTTCGGGTTTGCGTGGCGCCACTCTTCCAACGCTTCACCAATTTGCATGCCCAGACCACGTGCGGCCCAACCAAGATGGGTTTCGAAAATCTGACCCACGTTCATACGTGACGGCACACCCAATGGGTTGAGCACGATGTCGACAGGCGTACCGTCGGCGAGGAACGGCATGTCTTCTTGCGGAAGAATCCGCGAAATAACACCCTTGTTCCCGTGGCGTCCGGCCATCTTGTCACCGGGTTGCAGCTTGCGCTTCACAGCGACGAAGACCTTAACCATCTTGAGAACGCCCGGCGCCAGCTCATCGCCACGCTCCAGCTTCTCACGACGATCTTCGAACTTTTCGACGATCAACTTGACGGCGTCGTCATACTGCACCTTGACCGCTTCAAGATCGCCTTGGACCTTGTCGTCGGCAACGGCAATTTTCCACCATTCGTAACGCTCGACTTCACCAAGATTTTCCTCAGTGATTACATCGCCCTTCTTGATGCCCTTTGGCGCTGCGGCTGCAGTCTGGCCAATGAGCATGTCTTTCAAGCGGTTGTAGGTCGCACGGTTCAAAATCGAACGTTCGTCCTCGCGGTCCTTCGCAAGACGCTCGATTTCTTCACGTTCAATCGCCATGGCGCGCTCGTCTTTGTCGATGCCGTGCCGGTTAAAGACGCGGACTTCAACGACCGTACCGGCAACACCTGGCGATAGACGCAGCGAGGTGTCGCGCACGTCGCTAGCCTTTTCACCGAAGATGGCGCGCAGCAGCTTTTCTTCTGGCGTCATTGGGCTTTCGCCCTTTGGCGTGATCTTACCGACGAGAATGTCACCTGGGTGCACCTCTGCGCCGATGTAGACAATGCCAGCTTCATCAAGGCTGCGGAGCGCGTCTTCACCTACGTTTGGAATATCGCGGGTGATATCTTCTGGTCCAAGCTTGGTATCGCGGGCCATCACTTCGAATTCTTCGATATGGACCGATGTAAACACATCATCCTTCACGATACGTTCGGAGATCAGGATCGAATCTTCGTAATTATACCCGTTCCAAGGCATGAACGCGACGAGGCTGTTCTTGCCCAATGCGAGTTCGCCCAGTTCAGTCGACGGACCGTCGGCAATGATGTCGCCGGCCTCAATCACGTCACCAACCTTCACCAATGGCTTTTGGTTGATGCAGGTGTTCTGGTTCGAACGCTGGAACTTTTGCAGCGTATAGATATCGACGCCCGATTTGCCGGGTTCCACATCGCCAGTAACACGCACAACGATACGGGTTGCATCGACTTGGTCGACAATACCTGCGCGGCGCGCGCCAATGGCAGCGCCGGAGTCACGGGCGACGGTCTCTTCCATGCCTGTGCCGACAAATGGCGCTTCTGCACGCAGCAGAGGCACCGCCTGACGTTGCATGTTCGATCCCATCAATGCGCGGTTTGCGTCATCATTTTCCAGGAACGGAATGAGCGATGCCGCAACCGAAACAAGCTGCTTTGGCGAGACGTCCATCAAGGTGATCTGGTCACGCGGTGCCATCAGGAATTCGCCTGCTTCACGCGACGAAATCAGGTCTTCGGCAAAGCTACCATCGGCGTTCAATTCAGCGTTCGCCTGCGCGATGGTGTTCTTTTGCTCTTCCATGGCGGAGAGATACACAACATCGTCCGTGACCTTGTTATCCACGACCTTGCGATAGGGCGTTTCAATAAAGCCATATTTGTTCACGCGGCTAAAGCTGGCGAGCGAGTTGATCAAACCGATGTTCGGGCCTTCCGGCGTTTCAATCGGGCAGATACGGCCATAATGCGTTGGGTGTACGTCGCGGACTTCAAAGCCTGCACGCTCCCGCGTTAGACCACCTGGTCCAAGTGCCGAAACGCGGCGCTTGTGGGTGACTTCCGAAAGCGGGTTGGTCTGATCCATAAACTGCGACAATTGCGACGAACCAAAGAATTCACGCACGGCGGCAACTGCTGGCTTTGCGTTAATCAGGTCGTTTGGCATCACGGTCGATACGTCAACTGAGCTCATCCGCTCCTTCACCGCACGCTCCATACGAAGCAAGCCAACGCGATACTGGTTTTCCAGCAATTCGCCGACCGAACGGACACGACGGTTGCCAAGGTTATCGATATCGTCGATTTCGCCCTTGCCATCCTTCAGGTTGACCAATTCCTTGACCACCGCAAGAATATCTTCGGTGCGCAAGGTCGTCAGCGTGTCTTCCACGTCCAAGTTCAAACGCATGTTCAACTTTACGCGGCCAACGGCGCTCAGGTCATAGCGGTCAGCATCGAAGAACAAGCCAGCGAACAGGGCTTCTGCGGTTTCGCGCGTGGGCGGCTCGCCGGGACGCATGACGCGGTAAATGGCGTCGAGCGCCATGTCGCGGTTTTCGGCCTTGTCGGCCTTCAACGTATTGCGCATCCAAGCGCCGGTGATGACATGGTCGATGTCGAGCAACTGAATGCTGTCAATCCCGGCCTTGTCCAGCGCATCCAGATTTTCGGCGGTGATTTCGTCACCCGCTTCGACATAAATACGGCCCGTCTTCTCATCGATCAGGTCGTACGCCGAATAACGGCCGAAAATTTCTTCGGTCGGGATCAGCAAGCTGGTCAGGCCATCCTTCACCGCCTTATTGGCCGCGCGTGGCGTAACTTTGGTGCCCGCAGGGAACACAACTTCGCCTGTATTGGCATCGACAATGTCGAACATTGGTTTCGACGCGCGCCATTGTTCCGCGTTGAACGGAATCTTCCATCCGCCCTTGCCACGTTCAAATGTCACAAAGTCATAGAAATGGGCCAAAATTTCTTCGTCGTTCAAACCGAGCGAATACAGCAAGGTCGTGACCGGCAATTTGCGCTTACGGTCGATACGGACGTTGACGATATCTTTGGCATCAAATTCAAAGTCGAGCCACGAACCACGGTAAGGAATAACCCGCGCTGCAAACAGATATTTGCCGCTGCTGTGTGTTTTGCCACGGTCATGGTCAAACAACACGCCCGGCGAACGGTGCATTTGGCTGACGATAACGCGCTCTGTACCATTGATGAAGAAGGTGCCGTTATGCGTCATGAGCGGCATGTCGCCCATATACACGTCCTGCTCCTTAATATCGAGGACCGAGCGCGCTTCGGTGTCGGGGTCAACTTCAAACACGATCAGGCGCAACGTCACCTTCATCTGCGCCGCATACGTAATTCCGCGCTGACGGCATTCTTCGACGTCAAATTTCGGATCTTCCAATTCGTAATGCACGAAGTCGAGTTCCGAAGTGCCGGCAAAATCCTTAACCGGAAAAACGCTGCGCAGCGTCTTTTCAAGGCCGGAGACATAGCCAATTGACGGGTCAGAACGCAGGAACTGTTCATAGCTCTCGCGCTGAACCTCAATGAGGTTGGGCATGTCGATAACTTCGTGGATGTTACCGAAGATTTTGCGGATACGCTTTTGACGCGACAGGGTCGCAGGAGCGGGACGGGATGCCATAAGGTGCTTTGCCTCAGTTAGAAATGTCAGTCGCGGCGTGCCATTCCACAGACAAGAAAGGGCCGCATAGCAATGCCCCGAAAAATCGAGCCCTGCCGTGCAGCCGTTTCGCGTATGTGAAAACCCATATCCATCAATGCGTTAGCCAAGTTGCGCGACGACAAGGCCATTCCCGATGGGTTGGGAGTTGGGGATCGTATAGGCCGCGGTTTCCCAAGGGTCAAGCCTGACCTGAGGCCGTCACAGGCAAATTCGCGGCGGCGCAGCACCCGCGAGAGGGCTGGATTTGGCCCTTAATGATACAAAAGACACCTGCGACGATGAAATGATTGTCGCCTTTGTCGCTTTAACGTTTGAGGCGGCTGTTGTGCGCAGCCCGATCAGCCAGAGGGGCGGTTATCGATGACCGCGCCGATGTTCGCAGGGCAAATCCTACATTTCAAGGGGCGTTCGGTTATGCCCAAACGACCCGAGGACGTCATCCTGCGGCTGCTTGCCCCCAACGCGTCATCCTGAACTTGTTTCAGGATCTTACTTTCGACGTGGAAGATAATAATTAAGATCCTGAAACAAGTTCAGGATGACTAGGCCAAGATACGATAGAGTAGTTGCCGTTTACTTCGGCTAACGATACGTCTTGCTTACGCGCGAAATCCGCGCATTGATGGATAGGACCTGAACTTTGGCTAAAGGCGTATTTCTGCACCGCGCTGACTCCATTTACGATGATCGGCCCGAAGAACGGTATCAATTCCCAAGCCAGTATCTCTCCAGAGCAAGTCAATTTGTTGGAGACTGGGTCGTTTATTATGAGCCGGTCAAAGCCGGGAAAAGGGGCTATTTTGCCATTGCAAGGGTCGAGAAAATCGTTCCAGACCCGACCATTGCAAATATGTATCTCGCTCTAATTGATCCAGGTTCATACTTGCCGATGGAGTATCCCGTTCCGTTCAATGATCATGATGGTTTAGTTGAGCGCGGTTTACTCAACGAAGCTGGCAAGATTTCCGGCAGGGCTCAAGCAGCGGTCCGGCCAATCTCTCTAGAAGACTTTAATCGGATTTTGGAACGCGAAATTCCGGATGTGGACGATATGCTGCCAAGGACAGACACGCCCGATCCAAAGGTCGTCGAAAGCCATTTCAGTGAAACAGTAGCGCCGTTCATCTTTGACCAAGAGCGGGAACGAATAAGTTCGATCAGCAACCGCCTTGTTCGTGATCGGGTCTTCCGAAAAATTGTGCTTGATGCGTATGATTGCAGATGCGCGATTACCGGATTTAAGTTCATCAACGGTGGCGGGCGTGCCGAAGTTGAGGCCGCCCATATAAAACCTGTCGAAGTAAACGGTCCCGACATCGTGGCCAACGGCATCGCGCTCTCGGGAACGGTTCACTGGATGTTCGACCGAGGTCTGGTTAGCTTATCGGATGATCTGGATATCCTCGTTTCAAGGCAGGTGAACGACCCGGACCGTGTCTGGAATTTAGTTAATCCAAGCCGAAAGGCGGACTTGCCGCATCATCCAACTTTGCGAATTCATCCAAGGTTTTTGGAGTGGCATAGGCAGAATTGTTTTAAAAGCTGACATTGAAAAGCTGACATTGAGCAGCTTTGCTGGACACGAACTACGCACACTTAATAGGTTTAGGGATCAGAAACAGAAATCATTAAATCGCGCACCCCATCTCACAATACCCCCTACCGCCTTTCCGCCATGCTTGAAGGGGCGGGGCGGCCCTGCTAGGGGCGGCTGCATGACTGAACTCTCTCTCATCCGCAATTTTTCGATCATCGCCCACATTGATCATGGGAAGTCGACTCTGGCCGACCGGTTAATCCAACAAACCGGCGGACTTACGGCGCGCGAAATGACGAGCCAAGTCCTTGATAATATGGACATCGAGAAAGAGCGCGGCATCACCATTAAGGCGCAAACCGTACGCCTGGATTATACCGCGAAGGACGGCATCACCTATCAGTTGAACCTGATGGATACGCCGGGCCATGTCGACTTCGCCTATGAAGTCAGCCGCAGCCTTGCCGCATGTGAAGGCGCGTTGCTCGTCGTGGACGCCGCGCAAGGGGTGGAGGCGCAAACGCTCGCCAATGTCTATCAATCGATTGAGCATGACCATGAAATCGTCCCCGTCATCAACAAGATCGATTTGCCCGCCGCAGAGGTGGACAAGGTCAAGGCCGAGATTGAGGACATTATCGGTTTACCCGCCGACGACGCCGTCCTGACCAGTGCCAAATCCGGCATCGGCATCGACGAAGTGCTTGAGGCGGTTGTCACGCGCATTCCCCCGCCAAAGGGCGACCGCAACGCGCCGTTAAAGGCGATGTTGGTCGACAGCTGGTACGACCCTTATTTGGGCGTCGTCATCCTGATCCGCGTCATTGATGGCGCAATCAAAAAAGGTCAGGAAATTCAGTTCATGGCCGCCGGCACAAAGCATTTGGTCGACCGCGTCGGCTGTATGCGGCCAAAGCTTGAAATCCTGCCCGAAATCGCCGCGGGCGAAGTTGGCATCATCACCGCGCAGATTAAGGAAGTCGCACAAACCCGCGTTGGCGACACCATTACCGATGCCAAGCGCCCCGCCGCCGAAGCACTCCCCGGCTTCAAAGAAGTGCAGCCCGTGGTGTTCTGCGGCCTGTTCCCGACCGACGCCGCCGACTTTGAAAAACTGCGCGAAAGCATCAGCAAGCTGCGCCTCAACGACGCATCATTCAGCTTCGAAACCGAAAGCAGCGCCGCCTTGGGCTTTGGCTTTCGCTGCGGCTTTTTGGGGTTGCTCCATTTGGAGATCATTCAGGAACGCCTAACGCGCGAATTTGACCTCGACCTTATCACCACCGCGCCGTCGGTGGTGTATAAGTTGGAGCTGAGCCGCAGCAAAACCGAAGATGCGCGCAGCATGGAGTTGCATAACCCCGCCGACATGCCCGACGTCAACCGCATCGACGAAATTCAGGAGCCATGGATACAGGCGACGATTTACTGCCCCGATGAATATCTCGGCTCTATCCTGAAATTGTGCCAAGACCGGCGCGGCATTCAAAAGCAGCTGACCTATGTCGGTGGCCGCGCGCAGATCGTCTATGAATTGCCGTTGAATGAGGTCGTGTTCGACTTTTACGACCGGCTAAAGAGCATCAGCCGTGGCTATGCCTCGTTCGATTATCACCAGATCGGCCATCGCGAAGGCGACCTTGTGAAGATGAGCATCATGGTCAATGGCGACGCGGTCGACGCGTTGAGCATGATCGTCCACCGTGGCACCGCAGAATCGCGCGGCCGTGGCATGTGCGAACGCCTAAAAGACCTAATCCCGCGCCATTTGTTCAAAATCCCCGTGCAAGCGGCCATCGGCGGCAAAGTCATCGCCCGCGAAACCATCGCCGCGATGCGCAAGGACGTCACGGCGAAATGCTATGGCGGCGACATCAGCCGCAAGAAAAAGCTGCTGGAAAAGCAGAAAAAGGGCAAGGCGCGGATGCGCGAGTACGGGAATGTGAGCATCCCGCAGGAAGCGTTTATTGCCGCGTTGCGGATGGGGGAGGAGTAGAGGGCCTAGCCTCCGCTTTGAAACAAATATCCCGCCAAAACTTATTCTGAGTTGGAAGGACGGCATTTAACCGTCCTTCCTGAATTTCTAGCTCTTCGCTGGTTTTTTGATAAACGAAACAACTAACGCAAAAGCAAGGACAACCGACGCTATCACTTGGAATTACGGGAATTACGGTGACAGTGCACTTAATTCCTCGGAATTACGGCGACTGGCACGAAAACCCCTAAACTCACCCCGTCCCCTTTTCAATCAAAGCCAGCGCCGCCTTAGGATCGGCATCCACCATACCCAGCAACGTCCGCGCTGGTGCATCGGGGGAGCGGCGGTGCTGTTCCCAATCGCGCACGGTGGCGACGGGCACGCGCAGCTTGTTGGCGAACTTCACTTGACTCAATTTGGTCTTGACGCGGATGGCCTTTACGTCGGGTCCTGCAACAACGCGACCCTTCGTCGCATCGCCCTGTGCAAAGGCGATGGCATCCTTCAACCCGGCAACGATGCCTTTGAAATCTTCATCCTTCATGTTCGCAATTCCTTCTTCAATATCATCGTCAGTGTCTTGAACATCTTTTCTTGCTCGTCGGTCAGCGTATCCTCGTCCGTCTTGTCTAGCAGCCAGAGCAGGAACGCCGGGTTGTTGTGGTCGGCAAAAAAGCTGAACACACGGTATCCACCGCTTTTCCCGCCATAGTCCTTCGCGACCCGCCCTTTGCGCAGGCCGCCAGTATTGCGTATGACCTTCCCATAATCCAGGGTTGTGGCATAGGTGTCATAAATCAATGCTAGTTCATCGGTGGATAGACCAAGCTTCTTTGCCCGTGCCGTAAAAGCCTTGGTTTCGACCACTGTGTGGATTGGCGCTTCATCCATAGACATATTTATACGGCAATGCCGTAATAATGGTCAATAGTAAAATACGGCAATGCCGTATCTTTTGGGATTTAGAAACGCACCCAACTTTTCTCCCCCGCAACCGCCTCCTGCCATTTGCGTTCAGCTTGGTCGCTTTTTACCAAATCCGTGCTTTGACGACAGGCGGTGTAGGCCCCAAACCTGCACTGAGGCGACGATGATTTCCCTCATCTGCATTCGCCCCACATAAACCCCAATTCTCTGACTGACAGGGCGCGCTTGGTCTGCTAGGCGGCCCAGCATGCTTAATCTGAACGGTATCACCGTGCGCCTTGGCGGACGCACTATCCTTGACCGCGCCACGGCGGCCTTGCCTCCTTACAGCCGTATCGGCCTGATCGGGCGCAATGGTGCGGGTAAGTCGACATTGATGAAGGTGATGATTGGTTCGCTGGAGGCGGATGACGGCAGCCTCGACATGCCCAAGGGCACGCGCATCGGCTATATCGCGCAAGAGGCGCCTGCGGGCGATTCTACGCCGTTTGAAACGGTGCTGGCGGCGGATACCGAACGCGCGGCGTTGATGGCCGAAAGCGAGCAAGAGGGGCTTGACCCCGACCGCATGGCCGAAGTGCATGAACGGCTGATAGCGATTGACGCCTATACCGCGCCCGCGCGGGCCTCGCGGATTTTGGTCGGCCTTGGCTTTGACGAGGATATGCAGGGGCGGCCTCTCGACAGCTTCTCCGGTGGTTGGAAAATGCGCGTGGCGTTGGCGTCCTTATTGTTTTCGCAGCCGGATTTGCTGTTGCTCGATGAACCCTCAAACCATTTGGATTTGGAAGCGACCTTGTGGCTGGAAAATTTCCTCAAAGGCTATCCCGCGATGATGGTGGTGATCAGCCATGAACGCGATTTGCTGAACAATGTTGTCGACCATATCCTGCATTTGGATAATGGTCAGGTGACGTTGTATTCGGGCGGCTATGACTCGTTCGAGCGGCAACGTGCCGAACGCGCCGCGCAACTGGCGGCAGCCAAGGCGAGCCAAGACGCGCAACGTGCCAAGCTGCAGGATTATGTCGCGCGTAACTCGGCGCGGGCGTCGACCGCAAAGCAGGCGCAGAGCCGCGCCAAGGCGCTGGCGCGGATGCAGCCGATTGCCGCGATGGCCGAAGACCCGACGTTAAGCTTTGACTTTCCAAGCCCCGATGAATTGAAACCGCCATTGGTGACTTTGGATCTGGCGAGTGTGGGCTATACTGAGGGCAATCCGATATTGCAGCGGTTGAACCTGCGGATTGACCCCGATGACCGGATCGCTTTGCTGGGCCGCAACGGCAATGGCAAGACGACGCTGGCGCGCTTGCTCGCGGCGCAACTGACGCCGATGGAGGGGCAAATGAGCGCGTCGGGCAAGATGCGCGTTGGCTATTTCACGCAATATCAGGTGGAGGAACTGGACGGCGACGATACCCCGTTGGAGCATATGACGCAGCAGATGAAGGGCGCGAGCCCCGGCGCGGTGCGCGCGCAATTGGGGCGGTTCGGCTTTTCCGGGGCAAAGGCGACGACGAAGGTCGGCAAGCTATCAGGCGGTGAACGCGCGCGGCTGGCGCTGGCGCTGATTACGCGCGATGCGCCGCACATGCTGATCCTCGATGAGCCGACGAACCATTTGGACGTCGATGCGCGTGAGGCATTGGTGCAGGCGTTGAACGAATATGACGGCACAGTGGTGCTGGTCAGCCATGACCGCCATATGCTGGAGCTGACGGCGGACCGGCTGGTGCTGGTTGACGGCGGGACTGCGACCGAATTTTCCGGCACGATTGAGGATTATACCGACTTCATCCTGGGCAAGGGGCCCGCCAAGGAGAAAATGTCCAAGGCCGATCGCAAGGACGACAAAAAAGCCCAAGCCGCCGCGCGTGAGGCGCAAGCGAAGCTCAAGCGGGATGTGAACGATGCTGAGGCAGACCTTGCGAAGCTGGAGGTCGTGTTAAGCGCGATTGACCGGGCGATGTTCGACCCGGCGTCGGCATCAAATGAATATCAGAATCTGACGATGGGCGAATTGTCGCAGCGTCGGGGCAAGATTGTGGCGGCGCAAGAGGCGGCGGAAGCCCGCTGGGTTACCGCGAGCGAGGCGTTGGAAAAGGCTTAGGTCGCCCTTTCCATCACCCCACAGCCTTGCGCCTTAACGCGCCTTAATGCGGTTGGGTGAGGCTGAATTCCCCAAATGCCGGCCCTTGGCCATAAGTCGCGCCCGCCTCTTGAAACATCAGGGCATCATCGCGCGAAAGGCAGCCGTCCAAGATGATGCGCGATATTTTCATCGCCGCCACGAGCTGGACCAGCTTTTGCGCTGGCAAAGCCGGGATGACATTGGCGCGGACCATGCCAATTAAGCGCGGGTCAAAGCGTATGACATCGACATTGTGGACCAACGGCCACAGCGCGGGGACGGCAGCATATCCAAAACCATCCATGCCAACGCTACAGCCGATCCTGCGCCAATTCTGCATGGCGCTCCCGATGCTATGGGCCGTGGCAATGTCATCTGTTGCCGATAACAATATGCTGACCACGGTGCCTTGCGACAGCAACGACCGCAGCGTCCATGCGATTTTGTCCGAGTGGTCTATTTCCACAAAAACATCGGTCGGAACCGATAAGAAAATTTCCGGCAGGGACAATGACTTGCCCATTTCCAAAATATATTGGAGATCAGCCACGGACAAAATATTCTTGTTAGGCAAAAAGCTATCAGGATCGCAGGCTATATATTCATAGGCCGCAATCTGGCTGTTGCGCAGATCGAAGACTGGCCGCGATGCTATGATCGACGCCGCCGATGATGCAACGTCATCGGTTGTGCCGAGCAAAGAATATTGCTCTGGTGCATTCGGCATAAGGGCCTGATTTCATAAAATTATAATATGATCATAATCCGAATTATGCTGACATAGCAAGCGGCTCTTTTGCCGCGTTCATAGCATGCGGATCGGCCTGCAAAGTATAACCGAAACCATATAGGGCATTTAAGCTAATGCCTAATGTCGGGTCCAGTTTCAGGTTCTTGCGGAGCCGTGCGACATGCGTATCAATGGTCCGCGACTGATAGTCGACAACCTTGCCCCATAAGGTTGCCGCGAGATATTGGCGCGATAATAATCGGTTGGGATTACTGAAAAACAGCATCGCCATATCGAATTCCCGCTTCGGCAAGATGATGGCTTCGTTGTCGAAATACACCGTCGATGTTGATGGACGTAAAAGATATGGCCCCAGCACTACGGATTCCGGCCGCGTCCGCACATCACCATTATAACGGCGCAAAACAGACTTAATCCGCAAAGACAATATTTCTGGGTCAACTGGCTTTGACACAAAATCGTCAGCGCCTGCCTGAAGCCCTCGGATCACGTCACGGCGGTCATTGCGTGCGGTGAGCATTATGGAGGGCATATCCGGATGGAATTTGCGGATATATTCTATCACTTCAATACCGGTCATGTCTGGAACAGACCAGTCGGCGAGCAAGAGGTCGCATTCTTTTTGGCGCACGGCTGTCAGGAATTTCTGCGCCGAGTTATAGCTTGCGACGCTGTAACCCAAGCCGCCCAAAAATTCTTCGAGTTCGGCTGCAAATACGGTGTCGTCCTCGACGACGGCGATATGATAGCTGCTCACAATTTAACCCTCATTCGACTTCTCTATGCCGAACGTTCTAGGCCATTCGTTTACATTTGTAACATTTTTTATGTGAACTAATGTAAATTAATGTTTACTGTTGCAACATATCGGACACGTTTGGCGTTAATGCTGGGGCGAAAAATCCGCTGAGAAGGACGGGAGCGGGGCTGTTATGCCGATAAGTCTCAGTTTTTCGTCACCTTGGTGATCGGTTTTGGCTTGGGCTTTGCCTCAGCGGCTTTCGCTTTTGGATGAACGCGCTCGTGGTGGCGCGTGACGGCGCGTGCCACATTTTGCATCAAAGCATTTGCCGCTCCCATACCGGCGCTCGTTTCCGCAATCATCACCGCCACCGGATACACGCAACCATCGGGCGCGCGCATCACGCCCACATCGTTGATGGCCGTTGCTATCGGACCCAATACTTGCCCGGTTCCTGTTTTATGCGCGAGGCGCCAGCCCGGGCCGAGGCCGGACCGCAGACGGGATCTCCCCGTATAGGTGCCAGCCATCAACTTCAGCAACTTAGCGCCCGGGTCATTGGCATCGCGTTCGCTAAAACGCTTCAACACCAACGCTATTGTGCCGGGGGCCGCGCCGTCGAGCGGCGTTTCAAGATAAGCGTCAAGCGCAGCCGTCCTTTTCGACATCGGGATGCGTGAACGTTGGGCCTTAAATGCGTTGCCTTTTCGCAAGTCGGCTTGCCACTCCAGCCCGGCAATTGCGCTTTGCAGCAGAACTTCGCCGGGACCAAAGCGAATGGATTGCACTTTGCGGCGGTCAAGCATTTGGTTGATCGCTTGCGGGCCTCCGGCAACGCGCAAAAGGACGTTATTGGCGAGATTGTCGCTGGCATGGATAGAATGCACGAGCAACTCGCGTAACGGCATATCGAACGATTCCTGCCCGTTGAGATAGTTTTTCAATGGCTGGCTGAATACAACAATGTCATCTCGGGTGACACGAATGCGTTTTTCCAACGATAATTTACCCGCAGCCTCTTGTTCCAAAATCGTCAGTGCGACCCACATTTTGGACACGCTTTGTTGCGGAAAACGCTCGGTCTGACGCTTGCCGATAATCTCGTCGGAAAAGGGTGTGTAGATGGCGATGCCTGCGCGACCAGGGAATTTCTTCCAATAGCTATCAATATCCGTTTTTAGCTTTTCGTCGGCTGCCATAATTTGGTCGGTAGCCTGTGTCGTTTCAGCCGCATATGCCGTCGTTATGGTCGCACATGCGGCGATGCCGAGGGCGTAAGAGAGCGTGCGGGTAAAGGCGACTATGTTGAAAAAACTACGCATGATCCGACTTTTGGTTGTGCAAGGGCGGCTGGCTTTGCGCGCGCCCCAACAGATGTATAGGCGCTGCAGGTGCAGAAGCCAATTCCGACAAGAAGACGCCATTTTCGGACATCTGTCCTCCGGTTTTAACTCTGACAAGGCCATTTGACCTCGCCAAGGCCCGCCCGCAATTGCAGCCTGTCCTGCGTGTTAAGCGTCGCAGCGGCTTGTCTCCAGTTTTGAGATGTTTATTTGCAATTGTTAACATTGTGCGGAGTGTTTGACGCAGGTCGCATGTCGTGCAATCTTTGCGATGGGAAAAGAGGAGGGGACTATGGCGAGCAAGTCGGACACCGCTGGCAGCGCGAAGGCTGGCAAAAAGAAATCGCAAAAGAAAGGCGCGCCGTTTTCAGGCATCGCAGGCGCTTTTGACGCCGCCAATGACGCCACCATGGCGCTGGGTCCGCTGGCCGGATTGGCGCGGGAGGATTTTATTGGCGCGATTGGCCTGATGTTGCGCCAGACCGCGAGTAATCCCGATAAGGCGTGGCAGGCAACGACCAACTTTTCGGAAGATGTCGTGAAAATCATGACTGGAAAATCCGACCTTGCGCCCGACCCCAAGGATAAGCGCTTCATGGACCCGGCATGGACGTTCAACCCGTTTTTTAAGGCGGGGGCGCAATATTATCTCGCGGTGCAAAAGGGCGTTAAAAGCTATATTGAGGATTTGGAACTCGACGCGCTCGAACGCGACCGTGCAAACTTCATTTCGCAAATCATCATTGATGCGATGTCACCGACCAACACCCTGATTGGGAACCCAACCGCGCAAAAGCGGCTGGTGGATTCGGGCGGGCTTAGCCTCGTGAAGGGCTTGAAAAACGCCTATAATGACATGGTTCACAATGACATGATGGTGAGCCAAGTGAACAAAAAGCCGTTCAAGCTTGGCGAGAATGTCGCAACGGCAAAGGGCGCGGTTGTCTATCGCGACGAACGTTTTGAACTCATTCAATATGCGCCGACGACCGACAAGGTGTTCGCAACGCCGCAACTGACCATCCCGCCGCAGATCAACAAAATGTATATCAATGATCTGTCCCCTGAAAAATCGATCATCAAATGGCAGACCGACCATGGCATTCAGCCATTCATGATTTCCTGGCGGAACCCCACCGATGACATGGGCGTGTGGGGCATGGCCGAATATATTGAAAGCTGCATCAAGGCGTTGGATGTGGTGTGTGAAATTACCGGCAGCGACAAGGTCAATATTTCGGGCGGCTGTTCGGGCGGGCAGACCATGTCGGTCTTGCTCTCCAAACTGGCATCAATGGGCGACACCCGCGCCAATGCGGTCACCATGATGGTATGCGTGTTGGAACCCAAGCCCGGTGATACTGAGGCGTCGAGCCTTGTGTCGCACAATGGCATCGCGCTGGCCCGCCAACGCGCCGCGAAGAAAGGCGTGATTGAGGGCAGCAGCCTTGCCCGCGGCTTTGCATGGTTGCGGCCGAATGACCTGATCTGGAATTATGTCATCAACAATTATCTGCTTGGGGATGATCCACCTGCCTTTGATATCCTATTCTGGAATGCCGATGCGACCAACCTGTCATCGGCATTGATGGGGGATTTCTTGGAGCTGTTTGAGGCCAATGCTTATGCTAAGCCCGGGACGTTCGACATTGCGGGGCACAGCCTTGACCTGACCAAGGTGACGGGTGACCTGTTCGTTCTGGGCGGAACCACCGACCATATCACGCCATGGCGCGCATGCTATCGCTCAACGCAATTGTTCGGCAGCAAAAATGTCGAATTCATCCTGAGCCAAGCAGGGCATATGCAAGCGATCCTGAACCCGCCGGGCAACCCCAAGGCGAAATATTGGAAGCATAGCAACAGCAAGGCGCCCGCCGATGTCACCGAATGGATGAAAGCCAGCGAAGAAGTCGCCGGAAGCTGGTGGCCACATTGGATGCAATGGCTGCACGCACGGTCAGGTGCCGAGATTGCCGCGCCGAAAACGCAGGGGAGCAAAAAGCACCCAGCCATGGAAGCCGCGCCGGGGCTGTACGTTTTGGAGTGAGGGGGATAGAAATTGGCTTGCGCCACCTAACCTTTCGGTTAAGCTTTAACACCAGCCCAAAACAGGGCCAAAGGAATGCATATGACCAAAAACCGCGCGCCCAAGTTTAGCATGGAGACCGTTGACGGTCGCACATTGCGGGTGGCGGTTTGGCGGGCGCGCAAGGCGACGACGAAGCCGCCGATATTGTTCTTCAACGGCATTGGCGCGAATATTGAGGCGATGGCGCCGATGGCCGAATTGCTCGATGACCGCGACTTCATCACTTTTGACATGCCCGGTATCGGGGGATCGCCTGACCCTGTGGTGCCCTATAACGCGATCCTGATGGCCCGGATTGCGGCGCTGTTGCTGGATCGGTTCGACATGCCACTTGTCGACGTCATGGGCGTAAGCTGGGGCGGGGCGATGGCGCAGCAATTTGCGCTGCAAAATGGAGCGCGCACCAATAAGCTTATCTTGGCCGCGACCAGTGCGGGCATGTTGATGGTCCCCGGCAATCCGGCTGCGCTCGTCAAAATGGCGGACCCGCGCCGCTATATCGACCCTGATTTCATGGCGAAGCATTTCAAGACGCTATATGGCGGGATGGTCGGCAATAAGTCGGAGCATATTGGCCGCATTACGCCGCCGTCGAAAACCGGATATTTCTATCAATTGATGGCGATGATGGGTTGGACCAGTGCGCCGTTCCTGCCGTTTATGAAAACCGAAACGCTGATCATGATGGGCGATGATGACCAGATTGTGCCGCTGGCCAATGGCAAGTTTTTGAACTTCCTTATCCCGAACAGCGAATTGTTCGTGGTCGAAAATGGCGGGCATTTGTTCCTGTTAAGCCATGTTGAGCAAAGCATATCGGCGATCCGCGCCTTTCTGGATCGCAATGCGGATACGTTACGTAAAGCGGCCTAAGCCATTGACTGTTGAAGATAAATCAGGGGTTTTTCTGCGAAGCGTCAAAAATTGTCATCATAATTACGCTATTCACAGGTTAGACTGGCGTTTGTGTTCGCATAAAAGGCTGGCTGCTTATGTTCAAAACTGTTGGAATTATAACTGGCGTAGATGCCGAAGCAGCGGCATTGTTTCCCGGCCAGAGCGCCAGTAGCGAGGCGCTGCACGGCTTCATGGTGCGGCAGGTGCCTTTTGCAGGCCGCAACATCGTCATCACCTGTAGCGGCATTGGCAAAGTGAACGCCGCGATGGCAGCCATGATGCTGGTGGAGCATTATCAAGCCGACTTGCTGCTGGTTGTTGGGACCGCTGGAAAGCTGAACGGGCGAGAGGGGAGTTGCTTCCAAATCGTCGAGGCCGTGCAGGGCGACTATGGCGCCTCGCGCGCCGATGGCTTTGTGCATTACAGGGCAGGGGCCTGGCCCATAGGGGAGGCGCATGCCGAACCTTTTCGCGCTGCGGTCATGCCCGACACTGGCTTGCCCAAGGTGCGTATCATCACCAGCGATTGTTTTGTCGAAAGCGCGGACCATGGCCAAAGGCTGCATCAGGCGCTCAGCGGCGATATCGTCGACATGGAAACCGCCGCCGTCGCACAAGCCGCCGCGCGCATGGACGTGCCATGGGCCGCGATCAAGGCGACCAGCGATGATGCCAATGGCGACAGCGCGGGCGATTTTCAGGCCAATCTGAAGCGCGCTGCCCGCTTGGCCGCAGACGCCACCGAACGGATGATTTCGGACTTGCCGCGCGGTTAAATCAACAGGCCGACGGCGTGGATGATGATCCCCGCCAAGCCTCCCACCAAAGTGCCGTTGATGCGGATGAATTGCAAGTCGCTGCCCACGGCATTTTCGACGCGGTCGGTGATTGTGGATGCGTCCCAGCGGGAAACGGTGTCGGAGACAAGCCGGACGATGTTATCGCCGTAATTTTCGGTCGTGCCGACAATGGCGCGGCGGGCGAAGCGGTTGATTTGGTGTTTCAGCTTTGTGTCGGCCTGCAAATTGCCGCCCAGCTTGATGAGCGCATCACCAAAGCTGCCGGCCAAGGCGGCATCGGGGTTACGCGCCGCTTTTAACAGGCCATCGCGCCCTTGGTCCCATAGGCTGTTGATCCATTTGCCCATTGCGGGGTTTTCCAACAATTGGCCCTTCCAATGCGCGACCTTGGCTTGCAGTTCCTTATCATGACGTAGATCATGGGCCAGCTTGGCGAGCCCCTCTTCGCCCTTTTCGCGCAAAGGATGGTCGGGGTCTTCGGCCATGTCGTGGAGCAATTTGTTAAGGCCGTTGACGATGGCATTGGCCAATTTGTCATCAAGGCCCGTCCAACGCATGAGGGTGTTGGCGCGTTCCTCCACCATTTCGCGGATGAGATGTTCATTGGCCTCCAACGTTGCCGAGGCCCATTTGATGATGCTGTCGAGCACCGGAATATGCCGCCGCTCACGGATCATCGCCGTCAGCAGTTGGCCCAGCAAAGGCGCGATGTCGAGCTTATCGAGTTGTTTGCGAATTGCACCTTTGGCGATGCCGCCCAATCGTTCATCGTCGAGCGCGGCAATGATATCCCCCATCAGCCGCGATGCCCCCATGCGCATCCGGCCTTCGCCGCCCGATGGGGCGCTTAGAAACTTGCCCATCGCACCTGCCACATCCATACGCTGCACGCGGCGGGCCACGACCTTAGTGGTCAGGAAATTTGTCCGAAGAAAGCTGGCCAATGTGCGACCAAGCCGCTCCTTATTATTCGGAATGATCGCCGTGTGCGGAATGGGTATGCCCAAAGGGTGCCTGAAGAGCGCTGTGACGGCAAACCAGTCGGCCAAGCCACCAACCATCCCCGCTTCGGCAAAGGCCCTTAAAAAGCCCCAATAGCCCTCATAACGGGTTTCCATATATTTGCCGAAAACGAACAGGGCCGCCATGCACAACAACAACCCAGTTGCGATAATCCGCATCTGCCGCAGCTCGGCATCCCGCGCCGCATAGCGCGCTTTTTCCGACTGACCCAGTTGGTTGACATCTTTCACGCGGCTAACCTTAACGGCATGTGTAAAAAACGCCACCCATCTAACAATCCCAACAGATCGTCATGCTGAATGTAGTTCAGCGTACCGTCTCCTATGATATCGTCATCCTGAACTTGTTTCAGGATAACAGGCGACGGTGGTGCGTTATCCTGAAACAAGTTCAGGATGACGAATGTAGGGAGCGACGGTGGTGCTTCATCCTGAAACAAGTTCAGGATGACGAATGTAGGGAGCGACGGTGGTGCTTCATCCTGAAACAAGTTCAGGATGACGAATGTACGGAGCGACGGTGATGCTTCATCCTGAAACGTGTTCAGGATGACGCGCTTTTGTGGTGGCGTTGCCACCATTTCACTCGGCTGGTTGAAGACCGCCCAAGTCGCCTTTGCCGGTTGTGTTGTCGGTCGGCTTGGTTGGCTCGGCGATATTCTCGCCATGCTTGTCGGGGTCATAGGTCAGCAATCGCGTGCGCAGCCAAGGTCCAACACGTTTTTCAAAGCCGTCGGCCAGGCTGAAACCAGCAGGGACGATGAGCAACGTCAGCAAGGTCGAGACGATAAGTCCACCGATCACGACCGTGCCCATGGGCGAGCGCCATTGGCCGTCACCGCCCAAGGACAAAGCGGTGGGGACCATACCGGCGGTCATGGCAACGGTGGTCATGACGATCGGCTGTGCACGTTTATGCCCAGCCTCCATAATCGCTTCGAACTTCGGCACGCCGCGCGCCATTTCCTCAATCGCAAAGTCGATTAACAAAATCGAGTTTTTCGCGACGATGCCAAAGAGCATCAAGATACCGATGAGGACTGGCATCGATATTGGCTGGCCAACCAAGGCAAGCGCCATCAAACCGCCCAAAGGCGCAAGCAACAATGATCCCATGTTGACCAAAGGCGACATGAAACGATGGTACAAAAGCACCAGCACTGCAAACACCAACAAGGTTCCGGAAACCAAGGCGACCTGGAAATCCTCCTGCATTTCTTGCTGCCATTCTTGGGCCCCGAAAGGCGCGCGGGACACGCCAGTGGGCAGATTTTCCATGATCGGAAGCTTGTTTATTTTCTTATCCGCCTCAGACGACACGATGCCCGGCGCAAAATCCGCACCGATGAAGATACGGAAATTTTGGTTGCGACGCTGAACCGACGTTGGGCCAGCGCCAAAGCTGATATCCGCCACGCGGGACAGTGGGACAGATCCGCCAGTCGCCAAGGGGACGGGCAGGTTGCGGATAACATCCAAATTCTCCCGCGATTCTTTGGCGAGCATCACGCGGATCGGTATTTGACGATCCGACAACGAGAATTTTGCGCTATTCTGGTCAATATCGCCCAGCGTCGCCACACGGATTGTCTGGCTAAGTGCCACAGTCGATACGCCAAGTTGTGACGCAAGGTCGTTGCGCGGTTTTATGATCAATTCGGGGCGCTGCAAATCTGCGGAAATACGCGGCGCGCGCAATTCGGGCAGAGACTTCATCTGTTCGACTAAAGTTGCGGCTGTCCGGTCAAGCATTTCGGGGTCTGATCCTGACAGCATGACGGAAACGTCACGCCCAGAACCGCCGCCGCCGCCGTCCGGGCCATTGGCCTGAAAGGTCACGCGTGCGTCCGCGATTTTGGTGAGTAAAGGCGTCAGATCTTCTTCAAACTCCTGACTGGTCCGGTCGCGGTCCTTGTGCAAGGTGATGAAAATGCTGGCGCCGCCTTCGCGCACGCTTTGCAATGCTGTTCTTACTTCGGGCTGCTGCTCGACGATTGCGGCGGCCTCGCTGCTAATCTCACGGGTGCGCTCTAACGTGGTTCCGGGAACCATTTCGATCCGAATACGGCTGAAATCGGTATTGCCATCGGGAAAGAATTGCTTTGGTAGGACAAAAAGAAATGCAACCGTGAGCACGAGCGCCACTGCGCCAATGCCCATCATCCAACGGCGATGGCCAAGCGACCAGCGCAGGATTTTCATATATCTGTTGATCCAGCCCGCCTCGCCATGGTCGGCCATACCGTCGGCTTTCAGGAAATAAGCGGCAATCATTGGGGTGACCATACGCGCGACGGCCAAGCTCATCAGCACCGACCCAACGACCGTGAACCCGAAATTCTTGAAAAATTGTCCGGCGACGCCGGGCATCAGGGCAACGGGCAAAAACACCGCAACAATTGAAAATGTGGTGGCAACCACCGCAAGGCCGATCTCATCGGCGGCATCAATCGATGCCTGATAGGCGGATTTGCCCATCCGCATATGCCGGACGATATTTTCAATTTCCACAATGGCGTCATCAACCAAGACCCCGGCCACAAGGCCAAGCGCCAACAGCGACATGGTGTTCAGCGTGAAGCCCAAAAGGTCCAAAAACCAGAAAGTCGGAATGGCCGACAAGGGAATGGCAATCGCCGAAATAATCGTTGCCCGCCAATCGCGCAGGAACAAGAACACGACCACGATGGCAAGCACCGCGCCTTCTATCATCGCGGCCATGGAACTTTTATACTGGCCCTTGGTGTAATCGACACTGTTGAACAATGTGATGAATTTTACGCCGGGATTTTCTTTTTCAATTTCCCCGATTTTGACCATCGCATCGTCGAAGACCGTGACGTCGGAAGCACCCTTGGCGCGCGACATGGCGAAGGTTACGACTTGTTTGCCGCCCGCAAAGGCCATGGCTTTTTGCTCGCTAAAACCATCACTGATATCGGCCACATCCGCCAGTTTGATAGAGCGTCCACCGCCAAGGCTAATCTGTGTCTGGCTCAGCGCGAAGGCGTCGGTGGCGTTGCCAAGCACGCGGACCGATTGGCGTGATCCAGCAATTTGCGATTGGCCGCCCGAAGCGTTGACATTTTGTTGGCGCAGGACCGCGTTAATCTGGCTCGCACTCACACCCAGTGACTGCATCTTCGCAGGGTCAAGCACGACGCGGATTTCGCGGTTGACGCCGCCATTGCGGCTAACCGATGCCATGCCTTCGACGGAGAGCAAACGGCGCGCAACACTATCGTCCACGAACCAGCTCAATTGTTCCAACGTCATGTCGCTGGCTTCGACCGCGAAATAGGCGATTGGTTCGCTGGATGTAGCAACCTTGAAAATCTGCGGCTCCAATATGCCATCGGGCAGGTCGCTGCGGATTTGGTCGACGGCATTTTTCACTTCGCTGACCGCCGCGTTAATATCATCGCCAATTTCGAATTCGACGCTGACCGTGGTGTTGCCCTCAGTCGAGGTTGCATTGATATTGCGGACGCCCTGCACACTGCGGATCGCGGATTCGACCTTTTGCGTTATCTGGGTGGTGATTTCGGTTGGCGCAGCACCGGGTTGCGAAATCGAAACGACAACCAAGGGGAATTCAATATCAGGTTCATTCTGCACTTCCATATTCCGGAACGACATGATTCCGGCAAGGGTGAGTGCGACGAACAAGACGATCGGCACCACCGGATTGCGGATGGACCATGCAGAAATGTTGTTAAAATTCATGATGTATATCCCGAATGGCCCAACGACTTACTGTTTTTTCAACAGTTTGGGATTGATCGTTTCGTCCGGGTTGAGGAAACCGCCCGCATATAGAACGACGCGTTCGGTGCCGTCCAAGCCCTCTTCAATAATCAAGCCATTGGCGGTCACTGGTCCAAGCTTCACTAAGCGTTGCTGGGCCTTGTTATTTTTGCCGACGATATACACAAAGCTGCCTTCGCGGCCGGTTTGAACAGCGGATTCAGGCAGGACCGGCGCGGTCATTGCGCCGGATTTGATTTCAACAGAAGCAAATCCACCGGGGCGCAATGCCGGGTCAAATGGTAAGGCAATACGCGCCATACCCTGACGGCTTTGCGCGTCTATCATCGGCGAAATTTGCCAGATATTGCCGTTAAATACGCGATCAACGCCAACAGGGGTTACGGATGCAGGAATGCCGACGGCGATTTGCGCGAGATCATCTTCGCTCAGCTTTGCTTGCAGTTCCAACTGGCCATCCTTGGCGATGCGGAACAATATGCCGCTGCCTGCGGACACCGTCTGTCCAGTCTCCACATTGCGTTCCAGCACATATCCAGACACCGGCGCACGGACGTCCAGCCGCGCATTGCGGGCACGGGTTTCGGCAAGCTGTGCGTTGGCGACATTGACCCGTGCACGGGCGGCGTCACGCGTCGCGGTCTTGCGATCCATGTCTGCCTTGGAAATAAAGCCCCGATCAACCAACTGCATCGCGCGGTCGAGTTCGTTTTGGGCAAGCTGCAGGTCAGCGCGGGCGACACCGGTCTGCGCCTCAAGCGCGGCGGCCTGCTGTGTTTGTACCGAACGGTCAACGCTTACCAAGACCTGGCCTTGCGTTACCCAATCGCCTGCGTCGACATACACCTGAAGGACGCGTCCGCCTTCGCCAACGACGCCAACGGGAATTTCGCGGCGTGCGGCCAATGTGCCGGTCGCGTTAATCGCGCGCATCACGCTATCACGGCCCGGAGCGACGACGGTCACGGTCTGGGCTTGGCCAGCCTTATCCGCATCGGTGGGTGCGCTATTGCCGCCACCGAAGAAATAATAAGCGGCCCCCGCTATAATCAGAATAGCCAAGATGATGCCTGCAATGCGAATCCGACGCTGGTTCCGATCACGGTTATCCTGCAGAATTTCACCATTTATCGTGGCGCTCATCGTAGTTTCGTAATTCATACCGGATTTTCCAAATAATAGCTTCAGCAAGGGCATAGGCCCCCAATTTGTTCATAATATGGCTGTATCACCCTAATAAGTCACTGTCCGCAAGCTGCAGAAGGTGCGCGGGTTAAACGCTTTGAACGCACATAGAGTATCGCCAATGCCGGTGCGCAACAATACAGACTGATGCCTCATATGTTTCGACAAACAACATACAGAAAAGCCACGCAGAGCCGACTGCGTGGCTTTTTACAAAATGGCAAAGAGAATATTTTACCGACGCGACGTTTTCATCAGTATTTTTGCTGCCGTTCATATAGGCCACGATAATGCTGGATGCGGGTTACGCGCAGGCCGGGCATGCCCGATCGGTCGACCGCGCGCTGCCATGATGCGAATTCCTCAAGCGTTAGGCAATAGCGTTCACATACGTCGTTAATGGACAATAGCCCGCCATTGACAGCAGCCACGACCTCCGCCTTGCGGCGCACAACCCAACGGGTCGTGCCAGGCGGTGGCAGGCTGTCGAGCGTGAGTGGTTCACCCAAGGGACCAATGACTTGCGACGGACGGAATTTTTGATTTTCAATCATGACTTTTTTTCTGCTCCATGCCCCACAAAGGTGAATGTTTTTCCTGTTCCGTTAGGAAATAGCATTGGGTTTTTGATATTGAATGAAGCGGATTGGTAAACAGCTTGTTCATTCATTTTTCGATCTCCGCTTTTTGCCAGAAAGGCCCCCGTGCTGTTATTTGCGTGTTTGGTTCTGCAGCGAAGCAAAGAATGCGCGCAGCCAGATGATCGCTAATGGTAATGTTGGCATTTTGGGCACGACGCAAACTACGCATGGTCGGACTATTCGTCTGCCGCGCACGCGCCGCGTCGAGCACGCTTAGGGCATTGTCCGCTGCGGTCTCTGCATGTGTACGCTGCGCGTGATGGAGAAAGATCATTTCCATGCAACAGGCTTAGCTGGGTAAATTTTAACATGTGGTAAAGACGCTGTTCAATCCTTGTTAAGGCAGATTAACCCGCTTCCGCTTATGATCTGGAGGACCCATGGAACGGTCCTTGGAAACCCTTTAGAAAACTGGCAATTCGTGGATGAAGCTTCTATGGCGGTAATCCGATGACTGACGACATTTATCATTCTGATTTCCAACTTGGCCCTGACCTGAAAGGTAAGCGGATCGTCGTTGCCATGTCAGGCGGCGTCGATTCCTCTGTTGTGGCGGCGCTCGCGGCGCGTACCGGCGCGGAAACCATCGGCGTCACATTGCAACTATATGATCATGGTAGCGCCGTAAAACGGGCAGGGGCGTGCTGTGCCGGACAAGACATACGCGACGCGCGCGCCGTCGCTGACAAGCTTGGCATTGCGCATTATGTTTTTGACCATGAAAGCCGGTTTCGCGAATCGGTCATCGACCATTTTGCCGATGAATATATGGCGGGCCGGACGCCAATCCCTTGCGTGCGGTGCAATATGGGCGTGAAATTCACCGATCTGTTCCGCCTCGCGCGGGAGTTGGGTGCGGATTGCCTTGCAACTGGCCATTATGTCCGCCGCGTCGAAGGGGGCGCTGGTGCCGAACTGCACCGCGCCGCCGACCCAGCGCGGGACCAAAGCTATTTTCTGTTTGCGACGACGCAAGCTCAACTGGATTATCTTCGCTTTCCGCTGGGCGGCATGCCCAAACCGCATGTTCGGGCCATTGCGCAGGAAATGGGGTTGATCGTGGCGATGAAGCCCGACAGCCAAGATATTTGTTTTGTACCCGATGGTGATTATGCGAGCGTTGTCCGCAAAATTCGGCCTGATGCAGAAATCGGCGGAGACATTGTCCACCTGGATGGTCGCATCCTTGGCCAGCATAAGGGCCTCATCCATTATACCGTTGGGCAGCGCAAAGGGCTTGAGGTTGGCGGACAGCCTGTACCTTTATATGTCATCCGCCTTGATGCCGCGACGCAGCGTGTGATTGTCGGGCCACGGGCGGCGCTTGCCGTTCCCGCCGCGCGGATCATTGATGCCAACTGGCTCTGCGATATTGGTAACCGGCCGGTCATGGCAAAGGTGCGGTCTATGTCCCGCCCTGTGCCTGCGCGTCTGGATGGCGAATGGCTTCGTTTTGATGCGCCCGAATATGGCGTCGCGCCGGGGCAGGCGGCCGTATTATATGACGGTGACCGGGTACTGGGTGGCGGTTGGATCGAAGAAACACTTGCGGTGGAGATGGCCTCAGCCGCCTAAAATCATACGCTTACTGAAGGGGGAGTTCAGGATGCATTTGAGGGAAGCACAACGCGACATGCGCCGGGCCTATGTCAATGGCGGGGTTGGTATTTTCGTTTCCGGACTGGTTTGGGTGATTGCCGGGGCAGTGACTTTATATGCCAATCTGTTTTTTGGCATGGCCGCGTTGTTTTTCGGCGGCATGCTGATCCATCCATTGTCGCTATTCATTGCGCGGCGGGCATTTTACCGCGGCAGGGCGCGCTCTCTGAACCCTATGGCGATACTCGCGCTGCAATCTACGGCCTTCCTCATCATCGGCCTTGCCATCGCCTATCTGGTCAGCGGGACCTATGGTGATTGGTTCTTCGCCATTGCCTTGTTGGTGGTCGGGGCGCGTTATCTGGTGTTTCAGACGGTCTACGGGATGAGTTTTTATCTTGTGCTCGGCATGGGCTTAATTGCTATCGCGACCGTCGCTTTATGGATGGGTATCACACCGGCTTTTGTCGCCTTCGCGGGGGGCACAATAGAGTTGCTATGTTCGGCGTTCATTCTTGTGCCGGCAAAACGTTAGCGGCCTAGAGCTCAATCAAGCCTATAGCTCAATCAAAGCGCCTCGATTTCCGCCGCGTTCAATTGGATGCAACCAAAAGCCCCGCGCCGTTCCGCCACAGCTTCGGCCAGAAATGGCACTGATGCGTAGACGCGTTTGTTTTCGGGATCGTCGCTCAAGCGCACAATCTCCATGCCTTTTTCCTTGTCGGTTTCGCATGACGCCATATCGCGACCTTGAATATAGCGGCACGAGCAAGTGACATGCGCGCCATAAGCGGCACCTACGCGCGCCTGACCCTTGATGCTGTTCCAGTTCCACAACAGCCACAGGGCCCCAAGCAGGACAATCACCGCACCGGCAATTTTCAATCTCTTGTATCGCGGTTCGGGTGCTTTTGGTCTTTGGGTCGAAGTTGCGGTTGCCATGGGCCCTCCATTTGGTGCATCGAAGCATCTTATGCCTAGAAACAAAATTCACCGCGCCGCAACCGCTTTTTGTGCAATCGCTGCCTTCAGCCTATTTGGGTGCGCTGCTGAACCGCCTGCCAAGCCTGCTGGTCCGGGCTTTAGCATGGTGGTCGATGATGCGGTCATCAGCGAAGCAAAGCTTGCCGCTGCGATAGCTCCCTTTTTTGAAAATCCTGCGATCGGTGAAACCCGCGCCTTGGTCATCATGCATGGCGGGCGTGTTGTTGCCGAACGCTACGCGCCGGGATATGGACCAGATACCAAGCTGATCAGTTGGTCCATGGCCAAAAGTGTAACCGCCGTTTTGGTGGGTATGATGGTGGCGGACGGGCGGATAGCCTTGGATGAACCTGCAATCGTGCCCGAATGGCAAACGCCCCGTGATGGCCGTGCGGCAATCACGCTGCGCCATTTGCTCCATATGTCATCAGGGTTGGACCACACCGAAATGGCGCAAGGCAGTGTCGAGATTTTTGATGCGGACACGCCGCGCATGCTGTTTCTCGATGGTCGTGAAAATGTTGCGCGCTATGCCGAAACGCGGCCTTTGGAAGCTATCCCCGGCAAGAAATATGAATATAGCACCGCCACCAGCCATATACTCGTCGACATTATGACGCGGTCGTTGACGGATAGTAAAGATCCCGTTGTGCGCCGGGATGCGATGTTGGAATATGCGCGGGGTCGGTTGTTTGAGCCGCTGGGCATGACAAGCGCCGTACCTGAATTTGACCGCAGCGGTACAATGCTCGGCGGAAGCCTTATCCACGCCACCGCGCGTGATTGGGCAAAATTTGGCGAATTTTTGCGGAACAATGGGTCGGTGCGCTCTGCGCAAATGATGCCGACAAGCTGGATGCGCTTTATGAAGACGCCAAGCCAAACCGATGCAAGCTATGGCGGGCATCTGTGGCTTAATCGGACACGCAATGACGGCCGCGATCCAGTCCTGTTTCCCGGCAAGGCACCATCGGACGTCTTTGCCGCCTTAGGACATTTGGGGCAATTTGTGGTGGTATCACCGCAGCATCGGCTAACGATTGTACGGCTCGGCAACACACCGGATGATCAGCTTGATCCCGTCAACGACCAACTGGCCAAGCTGATTTCCGTTTTTCCGAAGCGGTAAAGCGCCGCGCGGTTAAAGCTTCGCCACGGGCGCGTCGGCGCCAAGGTCTTCAAACCATGCCTCGACCGGACCGCTCAGCTTGATCAGCAAAGGATTGCCTTTGCGATCACGCGCTTTGCCAGCCTGCACCTTGATCCAGCCTTCGGAAATGCAATATTCCTCAACTGTGGTGCGCACTTCGCCTTTGAAGCGAATGCCAATACCACGCGACAGCAGGTCGCCGTCGAAATGCGGGCTCATCGGGTTAATCGACAGGTGATCGGGCGGTGTGCTTGGGCCCGCGGTTTTCGTTTCTTCAGTCATGACGCGCGCTTTGCCGCAAAGCATAGCACTTGGCAATACAGCGCGGGCAGTGCAGGGGGACGAAATGGCAAGTTCAAACATCTATGACGCGATTATCCTTGGTGCCGGTGGCGCAGGCCTCATGTGCGCTTTGACCGCCGGGCAACGTGGAAAGCGCGTTCTGGTGATCGACCACGCCACGGGGCCGGGTAAGAAAATCCTCATTTCCGGCGGGGGGCGGTGTAATTTTACCAATGTGAATGCGACCACCACGCATGCACAAGAACGTTATTTGTCGGCCAACCCGCATTTCGCAAAGTCGGCACTTGGCCGATATACGCCGCAGGATTTTATCGATCTGGTGCATGCACATGGCATCGCCTTTCATGAAAAAACGCTGGGGCAATTATTCTGCGACGGTTCCGCGCGGCAGATTGTCGCGATGCTGATGGCCGAATGCGATAAATCGGTGGCTTTTGGTGGTCGGGTCGACTTCGTGTTCGATGCGCCTGTGGGCGAAGTGACGCATGATGGCAGCGACTATGTTGTCACGTATAATGGAGTGCGCGCACAAGGTGCGGCATTGGTGATTGCAACCGGCGGCCCCAGCATTCCAAAAATGGGTGCGACTGCTTTTGCCTATGATCTTGCGCGACAGTTCGGGTTGAAAATTGTGGAGCCACGCCCCGCCTTAGTGCCGCTTACGCTTGGCGGTGATGACGTATTGTTCCGTGAACTCTCGGGCGTATCGTCGGAAGTTGTCGCAAAGCATGGAAAGGCGGCATTCCGCGAGGCCGCATTGTTCACCCATCGGGGGCTCAGCGGCCCCGCAGTGCTTCAAATCAGCAGCTATTGGCGCCCTGGGGACCAGGTTGAGATTGATTTCTTGCCATCATTGGATGCCACCGAATTATTGCTATCGGAAAAACGCGCACGGCCGCGCGCGACTTTGCGGTCAACATTGGACCGCGTCTTACCTGCGCGCTTGGCTGAAGCGCTCGCCGCCAAAATTGGTCTACTCGGCAACCTCGCCGACCAAAACGACCGGAAATTGGTGGGTGCGGGCGCGCTACTCGGCAACTGGCCATTCGTGCCCAATGGCAGTGAGGGCTATGCCAAAGCGGAGGTGACTTTGGGTGGAATTAGCACCGATGGCCTGTCGCAAAAGACGATGGAAGCAAAGAAAATGGCAGGTCTGTATTGCGTCGGCGAGGCTGTGGATGTCACGGGTTGGCTCGGCGGATACAATTTCCAATGGGCGTGGGCCAGCGGCGTCGCGGCCGGCGAAGCCATTTAGGTTTCCGAGCTTAGGGCCGTGGCCCAAAGAAAAAGGGCGCCGAAATCGACGCCCTTTTCATTATGCGGCCTGTTTGGCGCGCGATGCTTTTTTCCGCTCATTGGGGTCAAGCAAGCGCTTGCGCAGGCGGATATTCTTTGGCGTAACCTCAACCATTTCATCATCATCGATATAGGCAATGGCTTGCTCAAGCGTCAGGCGCTTAGGCGGGGTGAGGCGGATGGCGTCATCCTTGCCGGTCGAACGGAAGTTCGTCAGCTGCTTCGACTTCATTGGGTTCACTTCCAAATCGTCTGGCTTGGCGTTTTCGCCGATGATCATGCCTTCGTACAAAGCTTCACCTGGCGATACCATCAAGATGCCGCGTTCTTCCAATGGGCCAAGCGCGTAAGCAACGGCTTCACCAGCACCGTTGGAAATCAGCACGCCGTTCTTGCGGCCTTCAATCATGCCACGATGTGGACCATATTTTTCAAACAGGCGGTTCATGATGCCCGTGCCGCGCGTGTCGGACAGGAATTCGCCATGATAGCCAATCAACCCGCGTGATGGCGCGCTGAAGGTGATACGCGTCTTGCCGCCACCCGATGGACGCATGTCGGTCAGGTCGCCCTTACGCACCGCCATTTTCTCAACGACTGTGCCTGAATACTCATCATCCACATCGATAACGACGGTCTCATAAGGCTCAGTCTTTTGGCCTTTTTCGTCTTCGCGGAACAGCACGCGTGGGCGGCTGATGCCCAGCTCAAAGCCTTCGCGGCGCATGGTTTCGATAAGGACGCCCAATTGAAGCTCACCACGGCCAGCGACTTCAAAGCTATCCTTGTCTTCGGCTTCTGTGATGCGCACGGCGACGTTGCTTTCCGCTTCGCGCATCAGGCGGTCGCGGATCATGCGGCTGGTAACCTTGGTGCCTTCACGGCCAGCCATGGGGCTGTCGTTCACCGAAAAGCGCATCGACAAGGTGGGCGGATCGATAGGCTGCGCCTGCAGCGGCTCAGTGACCGATGGCTCGGCAATGGTGTCAGCCACAGTAGCGGTTGTCATGCCGGCAATGGAGATAATGTCGCCAGCCTTGGCTTCTTCGACAGGAACCCGCTCAAGGCCTCGGAACGACATGATCTTGGATGCACGGCCGCTTTCGACGACCTTGCCGTCCGGGTTCAGCGCGTGGATTTGCTGGTTCACCTTCACGGTCCCCGACAATACAAGGCCAGTAAGAATACGGCCCAGGAAGTTGTCGCGGTCCAGCAAGGTGACTAGCATTTTGAATTCGCCGTCAACATCTGCCTTTGGCTCCGGCACATGGCTGACGATGGTTTCAAACATCGGCGTGAGCGTGCCTTCACGCGCGCTTGGGTCAATTGAGGCATAGCCATTACGACCCGAGGCATAAAGCACAGGGAAATCAAGCTGCTCGTCCGTTGCATCGAGCGACACGAACAGATCGAACACCTCGTCCAGCACTTCCTGAATACGCTCGTCAGGACGGTCGACTTTGTTGACGACAACAATCGGACGAAGGCCCAAAGCCAGTGCCTTGCCGGTTACGAACTTGGTTTGCGGCATCGCGCCTTCGGAAGAATCGACAAGCAGGATAACGCCGTCGACCATCGACAAGATACGCTCAACCTCGCCACCAAAGTCAGCGTGGCCCGGTGTGTCGACGATGTTAATGCGGGTATCATTCCACTCAACCGAGGTGCATTTGGCAAGAATGGTGATGCCCCGTTCTTTTTCAAGATCGTTCGAATCCATCGCGCGCTCTTCGATGCGCTGATTGTCGCGGAAGGTGCCCGACTGCCGAAACAGTTGGTCAACAAGAGTGGTTTTGCCGTGATCGACGTGCGCGATGATGGCGATGTTACGCAATGACATTTGGAAATGGGCCTTTTGGAAGGTCTTCATAGCAGCCACACGCCACCAGATTCTCGCGCGCCATTAACGCAATATGCGCTGCAGCGCAACATCGCTGGTGTTGCAATACGCGATTGCAACGGTCAAAGCGCTTGGATGTTCGCTCGTATCTTTGCTGATCGCTTCGTTATGCTGCTGCTTGCCACGATATTGTTGGCGAGCATCCTTCCCGTGCGCGGTCAAGCAGCGGAGGTCGCGTCGTTCATATCCTTGGCCGCTATCTTCCTGCTGTTTTTCCTCAATGGCGTGCGCTTGCCGCGACATGAAGTGATAAATGGCGTGCGCAATTGGCGGTTGCAGGGGGCGATTTTCCTCTTTGTATTTGGGGTGATGTCGGCCACCGGATTGGCGCTGTCATATATTTTCGACAATATCTTGCCGCCAACGCTTGCCTTAGGTTTGTTATTCACAGGCATTTTACCATCCACTGTGCAGTCGGCTGCGGCTTATTGCGCTTTGGCCAAAGGCAATGTGGCCGCATCGGTTGTCGCGGCAGCCTTGGTCAATCTGATCGGCGTGGTGCTATCGCCTTTGCTCTTGGCGGTCCTGGCGCATGTGGGGGAAGCGAATATTTCAGGGGAAGCCGTTGGGCGTATTGCGCTCATCTTGCTTCTGCCCTTCACGCTTGGCCAAATTGCGCAGCGTTGGTGCAAGCCATGGGTAGACCGCAACAAGGATCTGGCGACTTGGATGGACCGCATTTCGATTGCGATTGCGGTCTATGTGGCGTTTTCAGGCGCGGTTGTGGCGGGGATATGGAGCGTGGTGCGCGGCGATGAGCTTGCATGGTTGGCATTGGCTTTGTCGGTAATGCTGCTGGTTGGCTTTGGTGGGGCTTGGGCGTTGGGTGGGGCGATGAGACTGCCGCGCGGTGACCGGATTACCATGCTGTTTTCGGGGGGGCAGAAAAGCATCGCCATTGGCGCGCCGCTCGCTGCAACGATATTCCTGCCCGCAATCGCCGGAATGGTCCTGCTGCCAACGCTGATATATCATATGGCGCAGTTGATATTGTCTGCGCCATTGGCCACGCATTTGGCGGGAACAGAACAATCTGAATTGTCATCCCCGACTTGATCGGGGATCCATGGTCCGCCCTGACAGCTTCTGCCAAAGGCTCAGGCCATGGGTTCCCGCTTTCGCGGGAATGACAAATTCAGTTTTATAGTGAGCGCAACGCTTCCGAAGGCCGCGCCGCCAAAATCGGAAGCGATCCTACGATGCCCAGTACAAAGGTCAATCCTGCGCCGCCAATGAGCGTCAACGCTAGGATCGAATAATCCGGCGCAAAGCTGAAGTCGAATATCTCGACCACGACATAATAAGCCGCAAACATGCCGAGTAAGAGCGACACCAAGCCAAGCACCACAGCCAAGACGCCATATTCCAATGCCTGCGCGCCCAAGATTTGCCGTCTTGTGCTGCCCAACATTTTCATGATGACGCTGTCATAGATTCGCGACTGGCGGGCAGCGGCAATAGCGCCGACGAGCACGGCGATTCCGGCCAAAATGGCGATGGATGCCGCAGCGGCAATGGCTTGCGCCATTTGCGTGAGCAATATCGTGATCTGTGCGGTCACTTCGCCGACCTCAATTAACGAAGATGACGGGAATGCGGGTGGGATCGACTTTGCCAATATGCGCTCGGCTTGCTTGGACACCGTCAACGTTGCCACCATATTATGCGGCGCCGCGTCAAGGCTTCCCGGCGAAAACACCATCACATAATTTAGGCCAAAATTATCCCATTTGACGGTGCGTAATGATGCAATTTTAGCGGGAATTTCGACACCAAGCAAGCTGATGGTCAAGCTATCGCCAACGCCGACGCCTAAGCTTTCGGCGGCTTCTGCCTCAAGGCTGACCAAGGCAGGGCCTTTATAGTCCTCTGGCCACCAAGCGCCTGCGACAATCTCGCTGCCATTGGGCATGACGCCGCTATAGGTGAGCCCGCGGTCGCCGTTGAGGATCCAAGCGCCTTCGGGCAGTTCTTCCAACAGATCCACACGCTGGCCGCCAAATTCAACAATAGTCCCGCGCAAGGCAGGGATCATGTTGATTGTAGCTTTGGGGTCAGCTTCTGTGACCATTTGTCTGAATTGGGCTTCGCCCTCACGCGGGATATCCAAGGCGAAGAAGCTTGGCGCTCGGTCGGGTACGCTATTCTTGATTTCATTGTTGATGCTGGTTTGGATGGCCGCGAGCGTCACGAACAAGGTGAGGCCAAGGCCAAGTGCGACGACCAAAGCCTGCGTCTGCGCGCCCGGGCGGTGCAGGTTGGCGAGCGCAAGGCGCGGCAGTGGTGCCTTTGGTCGCGGCACGCGCAACGCGATAAAACGCAGCAGCCATGCAATGCCCGTGAGCAGCAGCAGCAAGCCAAAGGCCGCGCCGATAAAGGCGAGCGAGAATAGAGGCTCTCTTGCTGTCGCCACCGCAAGAGCGATTATTGCGAGTATCGCCGAAACTACCCACATTGTGCTGCGCCGGTCGATGCGGGCGTTGCCTTCCACAATCGCGCGGAACAGGCCAGCGGCGGGCACAGTGCGCGCACGGGCCAGAGGCGGTAGGGCAAAGGCAATGGCGATTAACAGGCCGTAGATCGCACTGACGAGCAAGGGCAAAGGATGCAGATTAAAGCCCGGTGCAACCGGCAATATGTCACCAGCCACCCAACCTATAACCATAGGCATGACACTGCCCACCACAAGGCCCGTCAAAATCGCGCCTGCGGCAACGGTTAGGATTTGCAGCATATAGATGCGGAAGATCGTTCCGCTGTCCGCGCCCGTAACCTTCAATGTCGCAATGCTGGCGCGCTTGCTGGCGAGGTAGCTGCTTACGCCATTGCCAACGCCAATGCCGGCGATGACTAAGGCAGCAAGGCCGACAAGGGTTAGGAATTGGCCCATACGTTCAATGAAGCGCCTTGTTCCGGGTGCGCCGTTGGAGCGATCGGTAATGTCCCAACCCGCCGAAGGGAATTGCGCTTCAAGCGACTTTGCGACGGCAGCGGCGTCTTCGTTCGCGGCCAGCTTGATGCGGTATTTCGACTCATACATGCTGCCCGGCTGGATAAGGCCGGTATCCGGCAAAGATTTCATGTTGATTATGGCGACGGGGCCAAGCGTGAAGCCCTCGCCCAAGCGATCGGGTTCCACGGCGATGATGCCTGCAATCTTAAACCGCGCCTCCCCAAAACGGACGGTGCCGCCCGTCTGCATATCGAGCCGTTCGGACAAGCTTTGCCCGATGTAAATGTCGCCTTTTGCTGGAGCCTTTACGGTAGCGCCATCGCGCAGGGTCAACGCACCATAATGCGGATAGGCACCATCGATAGCCTTCAACTCGGCGAGCAGGCTGTTGCTATCAGCGGCTGGACCAATTGCCATTGCGCGCAAGCGGACAGTCTCTGAGACTAAGCCAGCCTTGCGCATCGCGGCCATTTCGGCCTGCGTCGCTTCGCGCTGGGCAATGCCGATTTCGACATCGCCGCCAAGGATGGTCTGGCCACGCTTTGACAATTCATCAGCGATGCCAGCGGTCAAACTGCCAATAGCCGCGAGCGTCGCAACGCCCAAGAAAAGGCAAATCGCTAGCAACCGGAGCCCACGGATACGCGCAGACAGGTCACGGCGCGAAATGCGCCATATGGCGGCGAGGGAGAGGCTCAAGCCGCGCTCTCCACGACATGCCCGTCTTGCATGGAAATTACCCGGTCGCATTTGCGCGCAAGTTCGGGGTCGTGGGTGATGATCAACAAAGTAGCGCCCAATGCGGCGCGGCGGTCGAACAAGAGGTCGATAATCGCCGTGCCTGTGGACCCATCCAAATTGCCAGTTGGTTCATCGGCAAATATAATCTTTGGCCCTGCGGCCATAGCGCGGGCAATGGCGACGCGTTGTTGTTCGCCGCCCGATAACTGCGATGGATAATGCGTCAGCCGATGCCCAAGGCCAACGGCTTCAAGCTCGCTTTGCGCGCGGCCGAACGGGTCATGCAGACCTGCTAGTTCTAAAGGGATAGCGACATTTTCAAGCGCGGTCATGGTGGGTAACAGGTGAAATGCCTGCAACACAATACCAATGCGACCGCGCCGTGCGCGGGCGAGTTCGTCTTCATCCAACTTAGTGAAATCCAGACCATCGACAAGGACAGTACCGCCGCTCGCTTGCTCCAGCCCCGCCAGCACCGCCATCAAAGAAGATTTGCCTGATCCCGACGGCCCAAGCAACGCGACGCTGCTGTCATAGGGCACCTCAAGGTCTACGCCGCGTAAAATCGACACGGATGCTTCGTTGCTACCAAGGCTAAGGGTGACATTTGCCGCGCGGATTGCCATATCCGCTTTGTGAGTGATCGGAGCGTGCAAGGAAAAGTCCTTATGAGAAGTTTTTGGCTATATGGGGCGTTATGTGTCGCAATCCAAGGGTTGTCGGGATGCGGGTCTAATCCTGTAGCGGAAAATAAGACCGAAGTTCAGCAAACGGCAAAGGTCGCACAATATGACCAATTGGTTGTTGCGTTTGGCGACAGCCTTTATGCAGGGTATCGCCTTGCGCCTAATGAAGGGCTTGCCCCGCAATTACAGGCAGCATTGCAAGCGGCAGGGATGAACGCCCGGGTGCACAATGCCGGTGTGTCGGGGGACACCACAGCAGCCGGAAAAACGCGGCTGGCCTTCGTGCTTGATAATCTGGACCGAAAACCTGACCTGGTCGTGCTTGGCCTTGGCGGCAATGACATGTTGCGCGGCATCAAACCAGAAGAAACCAAAGCGAATATGACCGCAATGATGGACGAATTGAAACGCCGCGATATTCCGGTGGTGCTGACGGGTATGTTGGCCGCGCCAAATCTAGGTGCAGATTATGTAAATGCTTTCAACGGGATTTTTCCGGGTCTGGCCAACAGTTATGGTGCCGCGCTATATCCTTTTTTCCTCGATGGCGTGGTGACGGATGCGGCCTTAATGCTACCGGATAACATCCATCCCAATGCTAAGGGCGTGTCTCGGGTTGTCGAAGGATTATCCCCGCTGGTCGAAGCCGCTTTGAAGCAGCAAGGCGAGGCTGTATTAGAAAAATAATACAGCAAGGGACGGAAGTGCTTGAAATGGTCAGGCACTCGTTCCATTTGTTGTGATATCCAATGACAGAGGGATTTTTGGCCATGTCGACTGAAACCGCAACCCAGACCGTGCAAGAGCTGAAGCTGGCACCGCCGGACCCTGTGCCGACCGTGACCCCGCAACAGGCGATGGGTCTGGTTCCCGTAACTGATGAGCAGCAAACTAAGCTGGCACAGCGGGTTGATGCCTATGTCGCTGACCTGATTGCGCAGGACGTTAACAGCCCTGAATTCGGCAAGCGGGTTGACCAACTGACCAACATGGGCCGCAAGGAAATCATGGAGGCATCGGCGCAGTCGAACCGCTTTCTGGATAAACCCATCCGTCGCATGGACGCTGAGTCTGGCGTTGGAGCGGATTTGGCCGAATTACGACGCGTTGTTGAAGATTTGGACCCTTCCAAAAAGGGCAATTTGATGACCAAGCAGAAGCTGTTTGGCATCATTCCCTTTGGCAATAAATTACGCAATTATTTCGACAGCTATCAAAGTTCGCAAACGCATATCGGCTCGATCCTCGGGCGCCTCGGCAACGGCAAAGACGAGCTATTGATGGACAATGCTGCCATTGATGTGGAACGTCAAAATCTGTGGGTTGCCATGGGCAAGCTGGAACAGATGATTGTCATGTCAAAGCAGCTTGATGCAAAGCTGGAGGAAAAGGCCGCTGAACTTGAGCTATCCGACCCAGCCAAATCGCGGGCGATTAAGGAAAGTGCGCTATTCTATGTGCGCCAGCGGACGCAGGATTTACTGACCCAGATGGCTGTGACGGTGCAGGGTTATCTTGCGCTTGATTTGGTGAAGAAGAATAATGTCGAGTTGGTAAAGGGCGTTGATCGCGCATCGACGACGACTGTCGGGGCATTACGGACAGCCGTGACGGTGGCACAAGCCATGACCAACCAAAAATTGGTATTGGACCAAATCACTTCGTTAAACACAACGACTGCCAATATCATAGATAGCACGGGCAAATTACTGCGCGACAATACGGGGCGCATTCATGAACAAGCGGCAGGTGCAACCATTCCGCTGGAAACATTAAGCCGCGCATTTCAGAATATCTATGACACGATGGACGCTATCGACACGTTCAAGCTGAAGGCGTTGGACAGCATGAAGCAGACATCGGACGCGCTTGAGAAAGAAGTCGAAAAGTCCAAGGGCTATATCGCCCGCGCCGAAGGTCAGGCGCAGGCGGTGAAGGATACCCAGGATAGCGGTTTGCTCGCGGCTTTGGAGGGGTGATGCTTGGTTTGAAACAGTTTAGGCAAGCCTGTGAATAGCCCCGCATCCAACTCAAACGACACCCTGAACGCGGCTGCGCGGTCGTTGCGCAATGTGCGGATGAAGCCGATTGGTTCCAAATCGCAGGCGCTGCGCCGTGCGCATTTTTGGGGCAAGCTGAGCAAGGCTGTGGTCGCGGTAGGGGTGGTGTTAGTCGGCGCGGGTATAATTGGCGCGATTATCGATGGCATCGGTTTTTGGGGCGTGATGATAACTGGCATACTTGGCGCGGCGGCGGCATATGTGCTGATGCGCTACCCCGAAATGCCTATGCCCACTGCGGAAAGCCTGCGTGTTACGGATCTCGCAACTTTGGCTGGCAAGACTGAAATCTGGTTGGAGGCGCAGCGTCCGGCTCTGCCAGCACCCGCAGTAACGTTGATGCAAGATATCGGCTTGCGGTTGGACCAGCTTGCGCCGGTATTGCAGACTTTGGATGAAAACGATCCGGCCGCGCGCGAAGTGCGTAAGCTTGTGGGCGAACATCTGCCCGAACTCATTAACGGCTATAAAAAAATCCCCGACAGCCTGAAACACAAAGAGCATGCGGGCAAGACACCAGCGCAGCAGCTTGTGGACGGACTGAAAACCATAGATCGCGAAATAGAGACCATGACCGGGCAAATTTCGCGCGGAGAGCTAGACAAGCTCGCGGTGCGCGGGCGTTATCTTGAAATGCGCTACGATAACAGCGAAGTATCGGGGTAGGACGCCTAAACTGGTTTTAAAGGACCACCGACGCGGGTTGCCTTACAAAATCAGGAGCTTTTGTGACGCGTAAAGGCGCTTGGATGAAAAGGAATGCATTCTGACGCGGCCCAAGCTTAGCAGAGAATTTTTCGGGACGCTCACCAACGGGGACACCGTTGAAGCGATTACACTCGTCAACGCCAACGGCATGCGGGTGCGTATCATCGGCTATGGTGCCGCCATACAGTCGGTTTGCGTGCCCGATGCGCAAGGCCGGTTTGCGGATGTTACGACGGGCTATGATAGGCTGGACGCCTATGTGGCGCAGCCGCATTATTTCGGTTCTACGGTCGGGCGCGTCGCCAATCGCATTGCCGGCGCGCGCTTCACGTTGGAGGGCAAAGAATATCTGGTTCCTGCCAATGATGCGGGTAACGCGCTGCATGGCGGCGAACTGGGATTTGACAAGGTCAACTGGACCGTCACATCCTGCGATGAAGAGGCGATGTCCGTCACGCTTTCGCATATCAGCCCCGATGGCGACCAAGGCTATCCCGGAAACCTATCCGTAACCGCAGCCTACCAATTGCACGCCGACAATGCTCTGTCGGTGCGATACCAAGCGACGACAGATGCGCCAACTATCGTTAATCTGTCCAACCATGCTTATTGGAATTTAGGCGGCGAAGGGTCGGCCTATGACGCAATGGACCATTTGCTGACTATCAATGCTGACCATTATTTGCCGGTAGATGCCATGCGCATTCCGACCAGCGAGCGCCGCCATGTGGCGGGCACTGCGTTTGATTTCCGAAAACCTAAAACAATCCGCCCGCATGTCCGCGATTTTTCCGATGAACAATTACGCCATGGGGGCGGGTATGACCATAATTGGGTGATTGATGAGGCGGTGGCGGGCGCGCCACGCTTGCACGCTATATTGAAAGATCCACATTCGGGACGGACAATGCGGTTGCTGTCCAATCAACCTGGCTTGCAGTTCTACTCCGGCAATTTTTTCGATGGTTCCACCGTCGGCAAGGCTGGCAAAAGCTATCAGATTGGTGACGCCATCGCCTTGGAACCGCAGATGTTTCCGGATGCACCGAACCAAGCTTCTTTTGCGTCGGTGGTGCTGCATCCTGACCAGATGTATGAAAACATCATCATTTGGCAGTTCGGCGCGGCTGCGTCTAATGCAGATGAGCATCTGCCCCAATAGCGCGAATATTACGCGGTAACCGCGCCACATCACCGATGGGCGTATGTAGTCCTGACCCTAATGCAGTGTGGAACAGACGTTGCTGGAAGCAACGGTTCGCTGCCCGGAGCGCTCGTGAAAAATGACAATGAAGGGGGTGCAAAGGTTTGTAGTGTAAAGGCATATTAAATCGGTTATGTGACCGTAAATTAATATAGAACTATCGTACAGGCTAACGCATGGATTTAACGAGTGACAATGAAGGGACCTCTTCTGAGATACCTCAGTCACATGTTTTTTTAATTGATGATGAGCAGGATGTTCTCCCCGAGTATCAAGAGTTTTTAGAGTTTGCCGGCTTTAGTGCCTGCACATCGGCTGACCCAGCCGAAGCGTATGAACGCGTTTTAAACACGCCGGAGATCGGCGTTGTTGTTACCGATCTGCGTATGGCAAAGATTGATGGCGCTAGCCTGATACGGAATTTGCGCGCTGCGCTTCCTGCCGAACGCCATGTCGGATTTATCATCCTGACGGGTGACGCAAGCACGCAACTGCCACCCGATATCGCGGATGTACCCGTGTTCCTAAAGCCCGCCGATACCGACGCGCTTATTGCCGCTATCCGTTTTGCACTGGTAGTTCCGTGAAATTGGCGCTCAAGAAACTGGCGTGGCCCAAAATGCATCGGCATGAGCTGCTTGCGGCTATCCTGCTGGGGCTGGCTGGTTTTCTTCTAAATACCCTTGAGTTGCCACTCGGGTGGGGCATGCAATTCGTGTTTGGTAACGCGATTATCTTTGCATTTATACGCGTACTTGCGCCGCAGTCGATAGTGCTGGCTATATCCATTTCGGGCCTGTGGACGATGATTCTGTGGAATCACCCTTGGGCATGGCTGCTCTGGGTCTTTGAGGCCATTTTTATCGCGGTCATTTGTCGGCGAAACGCTCCGGTTCAAAGTGATGTGATTTTCTGGACCATTCTTGCTGCACCATTGCTGCTTCTGACCTCCAGCGACATAGTCAAGATAGACGAGCTATCGCTCTCGCTGGTGGTGATTAAACAGGCCGCAAATGGCATATTAAATGTTGTCATCGGCGAACTGATTTACGCGGCTCTCATCGGAGTTAATCCGATGCGTCAATTTGTTAATTGGCCAAAGGTGAAGTTGGAAAGCGCGGTTATCACTGTGCTAATGGCCATCATTCTGATTCCGACAGTTTTTTATATGGTACTCGCCGCGCCCGACACCGAACAGACGGCGCGTAAGGATGTTGGCGGAACCCTCGAAAATCGGCTATTGGTGAGTAGTGTTGCGCTTAATAGCTGGGTTCAGTCGCGCAGCCTGGTACTGCGGATGCATGCGGAAGAACAATTTCAAAAGGGTCGCGCTCCGGAGCAGGCATTTTTTGATAAGCTTTCGCCGGATTTCGAAAACATCACGATCATTGGTAACGGGCGCAGAATGCAATGGTCCGCCGGATCGGGCGGCGAAAAGATGCGCTTGGTTGCCGAGAGCGCAAGCCAAAGTAGCATATTGGGCAGATACGGAGTGCGCCTTGTAACATTGCCGTCGCAACGGGCAGGGCAGAGTGGGCAATTCGCCATAATTGTCCCATTCAGCGCCGATGGTAAAGCTGGGATTATTATTGCCCAATTGCGCGACAAATTATTGGACACACTGATTGCTGGCCGCGGGACGCAATCGAACTATGGTGTTTTTCTTGTCAGTCCACTGCAGGGGACATTCCCGCTAAAGCAGGCCCCAGAACTGCTGGGCGATCAGATTAAATCGCTATCGCAGGAACAACGTCTGAACTCTTTGCAATCGCCTGTGCTTTTGCGTGGCACCGGATATAGCAATTTCGCTATGACGAATTGGCACAATGCCTATATTCTGCGTTCAGCTAGGGTGGCGGAGTTACCTGAATGGCAAGTGTTTGCGGCAGCCCCATTGGCGCCGGCGGCTGCCAAAGCGCGCATGCATCAACTGCAACTGTTCACTGCCCTGATGTACTTCGTATTTTTGACAACCCTCGTTGCCGCTGTGCTCAGCCAAAAAATGTCGCAGGCGATGGGGCGGCTCTTGCAATCTGCTGCCGATCTTGCCGATGCTGGCTTGCCCCAAGATCGCAAGGTTGGAAGGCTTATCCAGGAAGTGCAGGATATTTCCGGGACGATTGCTTCTGCAGGCAAAACATTCGGTCGAGAGCGCGGCGCGCTCGCTAGCTATCAGCGTCGCTTAAAAAGCATCGCGCAGCATGCGCCGGTCGCTGTTTACGCGCTGGACGTCGTAGATGAAGCGAAAGGATCGCTTGTATATGTCAGCGAGTCCTTGGAAGAAATTCTGGGTTATTCGCCCGCAGATGCAATGGATCCGGGATGGTGGACCCATGCGATCCACCCTGAGGACTATGAAGCTTGCGCCGAGGCGTTTGCGGGACTTGAAGCTGGCAAAGTCGTCAGTGTGGAATATCGGTTGCTGCACAAAGACGGTCATTATGTTTGGGTGTATGACACCATGTCCGTGGAGGCCAACCCACATTCAGGCACGCTTGAAGCGGTCGGGGTTATCATGGACATATCCGAGCGCAAGGCGGCCGCAGAGCAGCTTTTGCAGGCCGATAAAATGGCAAGCTTAGGACGGATGATTGCCGGTACGGCGCATGAATTGAACCAGCCATTGAATTTCATCAAAATGGCGGCATCCAATTTGCGCGAAAATGCGGTGCGCGACCGTATGGAGGCCGACCGTTTTCTGCCGAAGCTTGAAAATATATTGGTACAGGTGGAACGGGCGTCGGCGATTTTGCTGCAAATGCGGATTTTTGGACGCATACCCAAGGAATCGCCTTACCCAATAAATGTTAAGACCATTGTGGATGCGGTCGTTATGATGGTGGCGCCCCAGCTTGAACTCGATGGCACGCAAGTCGAGGTCACTGAAAAGGGCGAAGCAGTCCATGTTCAAGCTCTGCCTGTGTTGTTAGAGCAAGTGTTGTTGAACCTGCTGCTTAACGCCAATGACGCGATCCGGGCGCGCTATGGCACGGGCAATGCTGCCGAAGGTAGAATTAAAATCACAGTGAAGCGCCGCAACAAGCTTGCGGTCATTAATGTAGAGGATAATGGCGTTGGAATTCCTTCCAATGTCCTCCTAAGAATATTTGATCCGTTCTACACTACAAAGGCTCCGAAAGACGGAACGGGTCTTGGCCTATCGATCAGCTATGGCATCGTGTCGGATTTGGGCGGCGTCCTGCGCGCTAAATCTAACCGCAACGGCGCGCGCTTCACCATTGAACTGCCCTTAGCAGACCCGGCGGCCACCTAAGCATTTTTGCCTATCGTCAGCCAACAAAAGCGCGTTCCAGAACATAAGTGCCGGGTTGCGATTGTGCGCCTTCGGTGAAACCAAGGCTTTCCAACAACGCCCCTGTCTCCTTAATCATCGCCATGCTGCCGCACAGCATGACGCGGTCGAATTCTGGATCGAGTTTATAATCCCCGCTTTCAATTCTCTGCGTGATGCGACGATTTTCGCCCGTCCACGTCGGACATTTGGTGACTGACGCGTCATAGATTAGCTGCTGCTTTGCTTCTGCTGCAACCAAGGGGTCGTCTGCCAGTTGCGATTCCAGTGCATCGCGAAACGCCAGATCTTCAACCTGCCGCACGGTGTGCTGAACGGTAATCTTTTCATAGCGCTCATAAGCTTCAGGATCGCGAATGATCGACATCCACGGTGCCAATCCCGTTCCCGTGCCAATTAAATGCAGCCGCTTGCCGGGAAGCAACGCGTCCAGCGTCAGCGTGCCCGTTGGTTTGGCACCCAGCAGGATTTCGTCGCCGGGTTGGATTTTGCACAATATGCTGGTCAGCGGACCATCTGGAACAATGATGCTTAGAAATTCAAGCGATTCATCCCAAAAGGGCGAGGCCATGGAATAGGCACGCATCAATGGCTTATCATTGACCATAAGGCCAATCATGACGAATTGACCGCTCACAAAGCGAAATGAGGCGGGCCGTGACACCGAAAAGGAAAACAGTCCCTTGTTCCAATGATGCGTGGTCAAAACCTTAACAGTCGAAAAAGCCATTATTCACTCCATGATTCAGGGCGCTCTTTGACGGCAATGCAGTAATTTACAATAGAGACATTTCTTTTATCGTCAAAAGCCAGCCTTGTTTTTTGGAAATGGCGGGTAAATGATGT
>NZ_JBIIBA010000058.1:0-3419 GCF_044239665.1 Sphingorhabdus sp. | reverse complement strand
TTCGTGTCATTACCGAAACGACTGAAGACTGTTACCGCGCCTTGGGCGTGCTGCATCGGCGTTGGCAGATGGTGCCCGGACGTTTCAAAGATTTTATCTCCACGCCAAAACGCAACGGTTATAAATCAATCCATACGACGATTATGTTCGCCAAAAATATGCGGGTCGAGGTGCAGATCAGGAGCGCGGATATGCACCGTAACTCGGAGCATGGTTATGCTGCCCATTGGGCGTATAAGCAGGCGGACAAGCCCGATGGGCAGGCAGGCTGGCTGCGTGATCTGATCGAGATACTCGAGACAAGCCAAGATGCCGAGGACATTCTCGAAAACACGCGGATGGCGATGTATCAAGACCGCATTTTTGCCTTTACACCCAAGGGCGCGCTGCACCAGTTGCCGAAGGGGTCAACGGTCGTTGATTTTGCGTATGCCGTGCACACCGATCTTGGAGACAAGACCGTAGGTGGCAAGGTCAATGGCCGTCACGTGCCGTTGCGCGCGCAGTTGCGCAATGGTGACATGGTGGAAATATTGAAGTCCAAGGCGCAAGAGCCGCAACAGGCGTGGATGAACTTTGTGACCACGGGCAAGGCACGCGCCGCCATCCGTCGTCATGTCCGACATCGCGAACGTGATGAGCTGGTTGTGATTGGGCGTAAGCTTTACGAAGAAATCGCTGCGCGTATGCCAGCAAAAATCGGCAAAAAGGCGCTAACGGCGGCGCTGACGCGTTTAAAGCTGGAGGACGAGGACGAGTTGATGCATCGCATTGGCTTGGGCAAAATCAACGATCGCGCATTGATGGAGGCACTGGTCCCCGGTTTTGACGCCGATGGCATTTATGCCGATTTTCCGGGGCAGGAAAGAGCAATCTCTATCCGTGGCTTGACCCCGGGCGTGGGATATCATCTTGGCGAATGCTGTCATCCCATTCCTGGTGACCGGATTGTTGGGCTGCGGCAGGCGGGGCAGCCGGTTGAGGTGCACACCATCGAATGCGACCGATTGGCGAATGGGACCGACGCCGACTGGGTCGATTTAAGCTGGGGACAAGGCAGCGACGGCGCGTCGGCTCGGCTCCGGGTGATCATTCACAACAGGCCCGGTACCTTGGGCGAAATTGCCGGGATATTCGGTTATCACAAGGCCAATATCATCCACCTGCGGATGACCGCGCGCGATTTAGAATTCCATACGTTTGAGGTGGATTTGGAAGTTCATGACCTGCAGCACCTCATGCGCATCATCTCAGCGCTCAGGGCGTCAGAGGCGGTGGCGACGGCAGACCGAGTCTATGATTAAAATCAGTCGTCGCTGATCTCATCGCCGGGTTCGGCATATACAAACCGTTTCGCCAATTCAAAACTATGCCCCGCACGCAGGAAAGCGTTCAACTGCTTATTCCGTTTCTCCGGTGGCGCGGGTTCCTGTGCAAAGGGACCAAGACGTTTGCGTCTGGCAAAGTTTTCGGCAGCGGTGAAGATGCTATCTTCCATATGCGTTTTGGCATGGATGGCATCGGCGTCACCAATTCCGCTGGCGCGCAAATCCTCACTCAACCGTCGCTCACCAAAACCCCTGCGGACAAAGGACCGGCTGCGGGCCTCGGCAAATTGGGCGTCGTTGATATAGCCCAAAGACGTGAATTGTTCGGTCAAGCCTGCGATATCCGCCGGCCGTTCCCCATCCCAACCGCGTTCGCGCGTCTTTCGCGCCAAATAGCCTGCCAATTTCGCCTGTGTGGTCGCATATTTGCCGACATAATGCAGCGCCAATTGACGCATCCGTTCCTCATTTAACGGTGGAGCGGGGTTTTTGGCGGGACGAGGTTGGGTCACGCCCTATTCTTGCCACAGTCGGGTCGAAATTTGAACTGCTATCCTCGGCTAAAGGACTATACGGATAAAAATGACATGGGCCGTCGCCCCAAAATGCTATGGGAAAATCTATGAGCGCACTCGCATCCACGCCAACGCAGGACAGCTTGCAACGCCGTTTTTCCGATTTTGAAACGCTTGGCGCTGCGCTTGATTATGCGGCATTGGGTAAGCGTGGGTTAAACTTCCACGACATGCGCGGCGTATTGGCGCGGCCTTATCCCTATAGCGAAATGCGCGAAGATGCGTTGAAAATGGCGTATCGGTTGATTAGCCATGGCATAACTAAGGATGATCGCGTTGCCTTAGTCGCGGAAACAGGGCCAGATTTTGCCGCGTTGTTCTTCGGATGCGTCTACGCCGGCGCATGGCCCGTCCCACTGCCGCTACCGACATCGTTCGGCGGTAAGGAAAGCTATGTCGAACAATTGTCAGTGCAGTTGAAAAGCTGTGATCCCAAGATATTGTTCTTCCCCGCTGAACTATCCGACATGGCCAATGATGCCGCGGGTGCATGCGGTGTCGAAGGCTTGGATTGGGAGAGCTTCGGCGACCGGATTGCGGTGAAAGCTGAATTGCCCGCGGCAGGCACCGACGAAATTTGCTATCTGCAATATTCGAGCGGATCGACCCGCTTCCCGCATGGTGTCGCGGTGACGCACAAGGCATTGTTAAACAATCTGTCGGCGCATTCGCATGGCATGGAAGTGACCGAAAATGACCGCTGCGTGTCGTGGCTGCCTTGGTATCATGACATGGGGCTTGTGGGTTGTTTTCTGTCGCCAGTGGCGAACCAAGTGTCGACCGATTACATGAAGACTGAGGATTTTGCCCGTCGCCCTCTGGCGTGGCTTGACGTTATCAGTGCCGCTGACGGCACGGTTATCAGTTACTCACCGACATTTGGCTATGACATTTGCGCGCGGCGGATTTCCAGCCAGAGCAATGTGAACGACCGCTTTGACCTGTCCAAATGGCGCTTGGCGGGCAATGGTGCGGACATGATCCGGCCTGATGTGATGCAGGCATTTGTGGACACCTTTGGGGATGCGGGGTTCAAGGCATCGGCGTTCTTGCCAAGTTACGGCCTTGCCGAAACCACACTTGCGGTATCGATCATGCCGCCGGGTGAGGGCATTCAAGTTGAACTGGTTGAAGAGACCGAGCTTACAGGCCACCCTGGCGCGACGGACCGTCCGGTCCGCTATCGCGCAATCGTCAATTGTGGGCGTGCCGTAAAAGACATGACCATTGAGATCCGCGACGAAAACCGTGCGGCAGTTGCGGACAGGACAATTGGCAAAGTGTGGTGCACTGGCCCGTCCTTGATGAAGGAATATTTCCGCGACAAGGAATCCACAGATGCTTGCTTGGTCGACGGATGGCTCGACACCGGTGACATGGGGTATCTGTCGAACGGATATATCTACATCGTTGGCCGTGCCAAGGACATGATCATCATCAATGGCAAAAACCATTGGCCGCAGGACATTGAATGGGCTGTCGAACAACTGCCAGGCTTTAAGGCCGGCGACATTGC
>NZ_JBIIBA010000001.1:0-137570 GCF_044239665.1 Sphingorhabdus sp. | reverse complement strand
TCCCACGACAATATCGTCGACCTCTGCTGCGAGGCGTGGAACAAACTCATAGATCAGCCTTGGCGCATTATGACCATCGGCCATCGTAAATGGGCCAGTGAGTTGTGATCAATGCAGGTTGGTATAAATACTCTTTTACGAGTACTTGCGGAGAAAATGTCTCCACAGGACCAATTCATCCTCTCCTATGACGAGGCTGTTTCACCGAAAAAAGTTGCGTATTTTAAAAAGCTGGTTGATCGTAAGCTAAAATGTAATCCGTCAATTTGTTTGGAATTAAGCTCCAAGTCTAATTGATCGTCTCATTAGGGTGACAGTGCACTCAATTATAGCAAGCTGCGCATCACGGTTTTAAGCCAGCCTCAAGTGCACTGTCACCGTAATTGACCGTAATTGCTGTCACCGTAATTGCACTGCGCCCCATATCCGGCATAAGTGGTCCTGACCCTAGAAAAGGACCGCCACGATCTCCCAAACTGATGCCCAACATTGGATAGAGCCACATGCGCATGGCATTTATGTCAAGCCAGCGGATATGTGGATTGACCCGTCGCGCCCCGCCGAACGTGCTTTGGTGACGCACGGCCATGCCGACCATGCGCGCAGCGGGCATAAGGCGGTCTGGGCGACGCCAGAGACGCTGGCAATCATGGCGCTGCGTTATGGCACCGAAATGGGCACGCCAATGCCTTATGGCGATGGTTTTGAGGCAAATGGGGTGAAGATTAGCTTTCACCCCGCTGGGCATGTTCTGGGGTCAGCGCAGATCCTGCTGGAGCATGCAGGCGAGCGCGTGATTGTCACGGGCGACTATAAACGCCGTTTTGACCCCACTTGTGCGCCGTTTGAAGCGGTGGCTTGCGATGTCCTGATCACGGAAGCAACTTTTGGTCTGCCTGTGTTTACGCATCCGCCCATTGCGGGGGAAATCGCCAAATTGCTGGCGGCGCGTGAGGCCAATTTGGATGGCTGTATTGTTGTGGGGGCCTATGCCTTGGGCAAGGCGCAGCGGGTGATCGCGGAATTGCGGCGCGCGGGCTATTACGCGCCGATTTACATTCATGGCGCGATGCAGAAAATGTGCGACCTATATGCGGCGCATGATGTCCCTTTGGGTGAACTCATACTGGCGACGGGCCTTGCCAAGGCAGAGATGAAAGGCGCGATTGTCATTGCGCCGCCATCGGCGTTGAATGATCGATGGGCCCAGCGTCTGCCCGACCCGATAACCGCCATGGCATCGGGATGGATGCGGGTGCGGCAACGTGCGCGACAACGTAATGTGGAACTGCCTTTAGTCATTTCGGATCATGCCGATTGGAACGAGCTGACCGACACATTGTTGGAGCTTCGGCCCACAGAAACATGGATCACCCATGGCCGCACCGATGCGCTTGGGCGCTGGTGTGAACTGCACCAATTGAAGGCACGCGCGCTCGATCTGGTTGGCCGCGAAGAGGAGGATGAGAGCTGATGCAGGCTTTCTCCGGGTTGATCGACGGGCTGATCTACACACGCTCGCGCGACCAAAAGGTCCGGTTGATCGCCGATTATCTGCGCGATACGCCGGATCCAGATCGTGGCTGGGCATTGGCCGCGCTGGCTGGCACGCTTAGCATTGCGACAGTGAAATCGGCGGCGATCCGCAATATGGCCGAGGAACGCTTTGACCCCATGCTGTTCCGCATGAGCCGCGATTATGTGGGGGATACGGCAGAGACAGTCGCGTTGATGTGGCCGGACGTTCATGCTGATGTTGCCGCGCCAACGGTTTCGGAGGTTATTGACCTGCTCAACAGCGCAAGCCGCGCGCGTGCGCCGATATTGCTGGCGGAACTGATGGACAGGCTGGATGCCAATGGCCGTTATGCGCTGCTGAAACTGGCAACAGGCGGCATGCGCGTTGGCATATCGGCGCGGCTGGCCAAAACCGCCTTTGGGCAGGCCTTTGGCCTGTCCGTGGATGATGTTGAAGAGGTCTGGCACGCGCTTCGTCCGCCTTATGCCGAGTTGTTTGCGTGGGGCGAGGGCAAGTCCGCGCGTCCCGACCCTGCCGACAGCGCGTTTTTCCGGCCCTTCATGCTCGCGCATCCGTTGGAAGATGGAAATGTGGATCTGGAAGATTTCGTGGCCGAATGGAAATGGGATGGCATCCGTATCCAGATTGCGTCAACCGGCGGTGAGACGCGGTTATTCAGCCGGGGCGGCGATGAAGTGACGGCAGCCTTTCCGGAAATCGCCGCCGCCTTCACCGGCATTGGCGTGGTCGATGGCGAATTATTGGTGCGCGGCGATGTGCAAGGGGGGGAGGCGGCCAGTTTCAATGCGCTGCAACAGCGCCTTGGACGCAAAAATGTGACCGCCGCGATGCAGGCAGAATATCCAGTGTTCGTGCGGCTATACGACATTTTGTTCGACGGGGCGGAGGATCTACGCAGCCAGCCTTGGAGCGCGCGGCGGGAGCGGCTGGAATATTTCGCGGCTAGTCTCGAGCCGGTTCGGTTCGACCTGTCCGCGACCATCGCGGCGCGCGATTTTGACCATCTTGCGGAAATACGCGCAGGTGCGCGTGAAGCTGCGATTGAAGGCGTCATGCTCAAGCGGCGCGATTCGCCTTATTTGGCAGGCCGCAAGGTCGGCCTTTGGTACAAATGGAAACGCGAACCGCTCGTCGCCGATTGCGTGATGATGTATGCGCAGCGCGGGAGCGGGAAACGCTCGTCTTTTTATTCGGATTATACCTTTGGCTGCTGGACGCCCGACGGCACCTTATTGCCCGTGGGCAAGGCCTATTCCGGGTTCAGCGATGCGGAACTGAAATGGCTGGACCGTTTCGTGCGCAACAACACGGTTGCGCGCTTTGGCCCCGTGCGCGAGGTGGAGAAGTCATTGGTGCTTGAGGTCGCGTTTGACGCGGTGCACGAATCCAAGCGGCATAAATCGGGCATAGCGATGCGTTTTCCGCGCATATCCCGCCTGCGCCGTGATAAGCCAGCGGATGAGGCAGACACTATTGCCGCCTTACGCGCTATGATTGGTTAGAGGAATGCCCTGACATCGGCCATGAAGCGGTCGAACTGGTCATGGTGCAACCAATGGCCGGCATTTTCATATTCCACGACCTTTGCCGTCGGGAAATGCGCGATGCGGCCGTCCTTTTCGGGGTTGGAGGCCCAGCTATTGGCGCCATACATCATCAACATCGGGCAGGTGATCGACTGCCAAATGGCCAACAAATCCTCACGCGGCATATCGAAGATCGCCCAGATATTGAGGTAATTGTCAAATTTCCAGCTCCAGCTGCCATCCTCGTTGCGGCTGATGCCATGCACCGTCAAATGCCGCGCTTGTTCGTCGGTCAGATAGCTGTTTTCGGCCTTCATCCGTTCATACGCGGCTTCGATATTGGGGTAACGCTTTGGCGTGCGACCGGCGGCGTTGCGTTTATCCTCTATCCACTGGCGGAAACGGGTTTGAATACCGATGGCATCGCGCTCAGCCTGCATCTTTGGCGACAGGCCCAGTCCTTCAATATTTACCATCTTGCGGACATTATCTGGAAAGAGGCCAGCATAGCGGGTCGTGATATTGCCGCCCATGGAATGCGCGATGATGCTGACGGGGGCAAGGTTCAATTGATGGATCAACTGCGCCAAGTCGTACACGAACGCAGACATTTCATAATTGCCATCGGGCGACCAAGCGCTATCGCCATGGCCTCTCAAGTCGGGTGCAATGATATGCCAGTCGTGGCGCAATTCCTCGGCCACCCAATCCCAGCTACGTGCATGATCGCGGCCACCATGGACCAAGAGCAAGGGCGGTGCGTCGGGGTTGCCCCAGTCGACATAATTTAGCCGAAGGCGTTGGGAAATAAAGCTGTTGGTGATGGGGCCATGCAAAGTCATTCTGCGGCTAGTAATTGTTCTGCGCCCCCAAGGTCAACCGATACCAGTCGGCTGATACCCTGTTCAATCATCGTCACGCCAAACAAACGGTGCATCCGGCTCATCGTCACGGCATTGTGGGTGACGATGAGGTATCGCGTCTCGGTCTCTTGCGTCATCGCGTCCAGCAAGTCGCAAAAGCGTTCGATATTGGCGTCATCCAAAGGCGCGTCGACTTCGTCGAGGACGCAAATCGGGGCGGGGTTGGTGAGGAACAAACCAAAGATAAGCGCAACAGCCGTCAGCGCCTGTTCGCCGCCCGACAACAAAGTCAGCGACTGCAATTTCTTGCCTGGCGGTTGCGCGAAAATTTCAAGACCAGCCTCCAACGGATCATCGCTGTCGATCAACGCCAGATGTGCTTGGCCGCCATTGAACAGGGTCGAAAACAGGCGACGGAAATGGCCGTCAACGGCCTCAAAAGCCGTCAGCAGCCGCGCGCGGCCCTCGCGATTTAGACTGCCGATGGAACCGCGCAAGCGGTTGATGGCGAGGGTAAGCTCTTCGCTTTCGGCAAGGCCACTGCCTTGCTGCAATTCCAGTTCGGCCAGTTCGTCGGCGGCAATCAGGTTGACGGGTCCAATGCGCTCGCGTTCGTTTTGTAGGCGGTCGAGGCGGTTTGATTCCAAGCCCGCATCGTCCATCGCATCTTCATCAAAGTTCAGTTTTTCGGGCAGGACAGGTGGCGGGCATTCGAACCTTTCGCCCGAAATCCGGCCCATTTCGACGCGGCGCTGTTCCTGATTTTCGGCACGGGCTTCCGCGCCTGCGCGGGCTTCGCGGGCAACAGATAGCATCTCGGCGGCGACCGACAATTCGCGTTCAAGTGCGCGCAACGTTGTTTCATGCGCCGTTTCGGCGGTTTGCAGGCCAGTGAGCTTCTCGGCCAATTGCTCTTTGTCTGCCCGCAAAGTAGCGATGTCGCGGGCCAGTATTTCCGGCCTTCCCGCCATTTCTGCTTGCTCATTAGAGATGGCGGCGCTGCGCGTGTTCATTTCGGCGATCCGGCGTTCGGCTTCGCCGGCGCGTTCCTGCCAGCTGCGAATCTCGACCATCGTCACGGCGCGGTGCTCGCGGCTTTGCGCTATGCGTTGTTCCAGCCCCGACAGGTCCGCCTGATTGCGCGCCAACAGGTCGCGGGTGGCCTCATGTGCCGCAGCGAGATTTTGGACGCGGGCGGCATGATGCGACCCGTCGGGCAGGGCATGAAGTGCTGCGTCGGCGGTTGTGCGCTCCGCTTGCGCCTCGGCCAGATCTTGCTCGGCGGCTGCCATTCGGTCGCCAAGCGCGGCCTTTGCAGATTTTAGGCGCGTCAACGCGTCTTCGGCTTGATCGACTGCGCGCAATGCTTGGCGCAACTGGCCTTCTTTGGCGACACGCGCCGCCGCAGCCGTGCGGACTGCGTCCTGCGCCGCTTCAATCTTATCCGTCATCTGCAAAATGCTTTGTGCCTGCGCATCGAGCGCGGCTTGGGCAGGTGCGATGAGCATATCCAATTCGGCCAAACGGTTGCCGCGGACCAATTGTTCTGCAATCGTCGCGCCGTCGCCATCGGTTGCAAAGCCGTCCCAGCGGCGCAGCCCGCCTGCCAGCGTCACCAGACGTTCGCCGGGCGCGAGTGCTTGGCCATCATCCGTTTCGGTCACGCGCACCATAGACAATCGCGCCGCAAGCTCCGGCGGTGCGTCGACAAAATGAATGAGGGCGGTGTCGGCGACGGTGCCAAGCGCAGCCGCCCCGCCCAGCCAGCGGCGACCCGTCTCGCCGCCAATGCGCGCGTCCGCATCTTCACCCAGTGCAGCGGCCAAAGCGCGTTCATAGCCTGGCTTCACCGATATGCGGTCGATGGCCTTATTGCCTTGCCCTTTGGTTAAGGAACGTTGCAGCGCGCTCTGTTCGGTCAATAACGCGGCGAGTTCAGCCTTGGCACTTGCGATTGCGACTTGGGCAAGGTCGCGGGCGGAGATTAAAGCAGCGCGCTGCGCTTCGGCGGCTTCATGCGCATAGCTGTCTGCTTGCAATTGTGTCTGCAAGCTTTGGACGTCCGCATCGGCTTGGTTTTTGGATGCGGCATATTCCGCCTCATTCCCCAAAGCATCTCGTTCCGATGTCATCCGCGCGCAAGCCTGTTCGGCCCGAACTACGCGCGTTGTTGCTGCCGCCAGCGCGGCATTGGCCACGCGCAATTCGGCGTCCGCGCGCGCTTGTTCGGCCGACGCATTGGCCAATGCTATTTCGCTCTCCCGCGCTTGCCGTTCGGCATTTTCCGCCGTGCGCAGCAAAGCAGGGCGCTCCTCCTCTTGCGTTTTAATCTGCTCGGCCAGCTTGAAGCTTTCTGCCTGCAATCGGGCAAGCGCATCTGCCGCATCATGCGTCAGCTTGCCTTCACGTGCGCCATCTTCGGCCATGCGCGCCGCTTGCGCTGCAAGGTCGGATTGGCGCTGGATTATCCGTTCATGTTCGCCCGTTAGTTGCACGAGCTTGTTCGACAGATCACTGGCCGCATCGCGCGCCGCCATCGCCAGTGCCCGCGCATCGGCAAGCTGTTGCACAGCCTCTTGTTGCTTTTCGGTCAGGACGCGCTGAGCGACGGCGGCGTCCTCGACCGTCTTTGCCGCTATATTGGCCTCGGCGCGTGCGGCATCTGCTGCTGCCTTGGCCTCAAGCCAGCGGACAAAGATCAATCGGGCTTCTGCCTGCAAAATGTCTTTGGTCAATGTGCGATAACGTTCGGCTTGCTTTGCTTGGCGGCGTAACTGGCTCGCGCGGGCGTCCATATCGGCAAGGATGGTCGCCAGCCGCGCCAAATTGCTCTCTGCCGCGCGCAGCTTTTGCTCGGCATCTTTGCGCCGGACGTGCAGGCCAGCGATGCCAGCCGCCTCCTCCAGCATCTGCCGGCGTTCCTGCGGTTTGGCCGAGATGATTGCGCCAATACGCCCTTGGCTCACCAAAGCAGGGGAATGTGCGCCCGTTGCGGCGTCGGCGAAGATCAGCGCGACATCCTTGGCGCGCACATCGCGGCCATTGGACCGATAAGCGGAGCCCGCTCCGCGCTCAATCCGGCGGGTGACTTCCAATTCTTCGTCTGCGTCACTGTCGCCGCCTTCGTCGCTGCGTTCGGCCATAATCGTGACCTCAGCAAAATCGCGCGGCGGGCGTGATGCGGTTCCGGCAAAGATCACATCTTCCATGCCAGCGCCGCGCATCGATTTGGCGCTGCTTTCGCCCATCACCCAACGGATGGCTTCCAACAAGTTGGATTTGCCGCAGCCATTTGGCCCGACAATGCCGGTCAGCCCGCTCTCAATCCGCAGTTCAGCAGGCTCGACAAAGCTTTTGAAGCCGACAAGTTTCAGCTTCTTTATCCGCAAGGGGCGAACCCCGTTGCGGCTAAAGCAATGTCATGGCTCCCCCAAGCCATGTTTAGCGTGCGCCGGCCTCGACCAGCTTGCCCTTCACTTGCACCCATGAACTGGCGTCCAGCTTCGCACCGTTCAGCAAGAAGAATGGCGTGCCAGACACATTGTCTTCCTTCGTCCCGCGCTCGGTTGTTTTGATCAGCGCATCAATCGCGGCCCTGTCCGTCAAACACGCTTTGGCTTGGTCTTCGCTAATGCCCCGTGATTTTACAAATTCGATCAGGCCCAATCGCGTGGCAAGCAAAGTCGAGATTTGTTCAGGCGACATTTTCTGCATCGCTTGCTGGTCCGCCTCAGTCACCGTGCTAATTTTGCTAAGCCATGACGCCTGTTCGGCATACAGCTGGTCGGTCAGCGGGAAGAACGCCTCTGGCCCGCTGCACTGCGCCAAAAGGAAGCCGGGAATGTCTTGAATACCGCGCACGAGAAATGGCCGGAACTCCATCGAGACAGTGCCGTCATTAACCAGCTTGTGCAATTCCTCGGTCGACTGCATCGAAAATTGCGCGCAGCCGGGGCAGGTGATTGAACCATATTCCACCAGCTTCAATTTTGCATTGGGGTTGCCCATTTGATAGCCACCAAAGTCGGTTTTGGTGACAACATCGACCCACGCTTGATCGGCAGGGGCCGCAACCTTGGCAAGCGGTTCACCCTTGGGTGCGCCAGCCGTATCTGCCCCGCCACAAGCAGCAAGGGCCATGGCGGCGGCAGTTGTCAAAATGAATGTCTTGATACGCATAGGATATCCTTCTGTCTGGAATCTCGGCTTACTTCATTGCCGCCTGTAATTCAGCAACGTTATGAATATGGTCCTGCAAAACGCCATTGACCAAAAATGCTGGCGTGCCGCGCACACCAAGCGCGGAGCCTGCTTCTGTCATACCAATGATGAAATTCAACGCCGCTTTGTCGGCCAGGCAAGTTTTGGCCTGCGCTGGCGTGATCCCGCGTTGTTGCATGATGGGGCCAAGGCCGATTTCATCAAAGGTGCTGACCATGAACCCTGTATAATCTTGCGCTTTCAATTTGTCGCGCGTGGCGGCGCTGATGTTTTTGGTTTTGCCAGACCAGATGGCCTGAGTCGCCAGCAAGTGCCGCTGATTACCGAAGAACTTTGCCTTACCGCCGCAGCGCGCCAGCATGGCCGCAGTCAGATCGACGGGATTGAGTACCATGTTGCGAATTTCGAGGCTGGCCTTGCCCGTGGCTACAAATTGCGTTTTGAACGCGGGTGCTTCTTTCATTTCAAAATCTGCACAATGGCCGCAGGTATAGCTCAAATATTCGACGACTTTGTTTGGTGCAGCCGGGTTGCCAAGAATATGCGCGCCCTTGTCGGTGACCGTAACCGTCGACAGCCATTTGCTTGGCGCAGGCGCGGCAACGGTCGCGGTCGACAGCGCCATTACGCCCACCAAAACTGCGCCGAGATATTTTTTCATATGCGACATATGGTTGGACCTTATATTTCGAAATTTCACTTGCGCATTTGCTGTCACTCGCCGCCTTTGGCAAGGCTTTTTGCGAGGCTTTCGAGCACGGCGAACAGTTCAGGATCGCCAATCTCGCGCAAGGAATCGCCCAATTCCATCGGCACAGGTTTCAGCATGGGCGCGGCGGTTGGCTGGCGTAGCTTTGGCTTGGCGACGGGGCCTTGGCGGACCTTGATCCGCGCCACGGCCCCATAACCAAAAAAGCGGTTCACACGTTCGATGATTTCGGGAAGCACATGCTGGATCATAGTCGCGTGCGCGCCTTCCACCGTGAGTTCCAGCGTGCCGTCGGATTTCTTACCAATCGGAAAGCGGATCGCCTCCGGCGCGGACACAGCGGCATAACGTGCGCCGACGATTTCATCCCAACGGCTTACGACAGAGCTTTGCACGAAGCCAAATTTTCGAAATGCGGCGCGGCCGATATCGGGCATGAGCGACGATACCGATTTTGCCTCGCCACCGCGCGGGCGCTGAAATGTTTTGGGCGTCAGCGCCTTTTTGGTGCCTTTTGGCGGTGGTGGTGACTTGCCTTTGTCCATCCCCTCATCCATGCCATTTTTCATGTCCGCCGTCCAACACGCCACCCATAAATCTGGGGATATCGCCGCGCGCTTGCTGGCGCATTATGACGTGCACGCGCGGACGCTGCCGTGGCGCGCGCCGCCGGATCAGGGATTTGCCAACCCGTATCATGTGTGGCTGTCCGAAATCATGTTGCAGCAGACAACGGTCGCTGCGGTGGGGGCCTATTTCCAAAAGTTTACGCACATCTGGCCCGACTTTGCGGCGCTGGCGGCGGCGCAGGATGCGGATGTCATGGCGGCATGGGCTGGCCTTGGCTATTATGCCCGTGCGCGCAATTTGCTGAAATGTGCGCGCGTGGTCGTGGCGGAATATGACGGTCGTTTGCCGCAGACCGAGGCGGAATTACTGAAGTTGCCCGGTATTGGCCCTTATACGGCCGCCGCGATCGCCGCGATTGCGTTCGGGCAAAGGGCGGTTGTCGTCGATGCCAATGTCGAACGGGTCGTGTCGCGGTTGTTTGCGATTTCGACGCCTTTGCCGCAGTCAAAACCCCTTATTCGCGCGGCGACGGACAGCATTACGCCCGATGGCCGCGCTGGCGACTTTGCACAAGCGATGATGGATTTAGGGGCGGGCATATGTTCGGTGCGCGCGCCATCTTGTCCGGCTTGCCCCCTTGCCTTTGCCTGCGATGCCAAATATTTGGGCAATCCCGAAGTTTACCCTGCCAAAACGCCCAAGGCCGCCAAAGCACAGCGCACAGGGAATGTGTATTGGATCGAGCGGGATGGACATGTCTGGCTGGTGCGCCGCAGCGACAAAGGCCTTTTGGCGGGCATGCGCGCTTTGCCAGATGACCAATGGACGGCGCGACTGGATGGCCATGGGACGCCCCCTGCACCTGCCAATTGGCAAAAATTGTCACTGCAAGTGTCACATGTTTTCACGCATTTTTCGCTTCTGCTCGACATTGCCGTTACGTCATGGCCAGCAGGCGCAGACGACCCCGAAGACGGCGAATGGTGGCCATTAAAATCGCTCGACAAGGCTGGTCTGCCGACCCTATTCAGAAAAGCATCAGAGGCGGCGATGCACGCAGGAGAGAGAATATGAACACGCAGGATAGCGGTCAGGCCATGATTGGTCGGCGCGGGTTTTTGACATGGGGCGGCCAATTGGCAGCAGCAGGCGCCATAAGCGCATTTGTGCCTGCGCGCGCTTGGGCACAAGCGGCCGATTTATATCCGACCATCCGGACGCAGTTTGAAAGCTATGTCTCGTCGGGCAAGCTCCCCGGTGTTCTCGCCACCATTGGTCGTGCGGCCGGGATGCCCGATGTCGTCGCCATAGGCACGCAAGGGCTGGGCGAAACGACGCCGGTGAATATCGACACATTGTGGCGCATTTATTCGATGACAAAGCCTGTCACCGGCATTGCCGCGATGATCCTTGTCGACGAAGGCAAGATGAAGCTGGATCAGCCGATTGCCGACTTCTTACCGGAATTTGCCAATATGACCGTGCTGACCGACCCAGACAAAAGCCTGGACGCGGTGCCAGCCAAGACGCAGATCACATTGCGGCATTTGCTGACCCATACGGCTGGCTTAGGCTATTCGATTGTCACCAAAGGCCCATTGCTGAAGGCCTATCTGGATAATGGCATTACGCCGGGCATCGTCAGCCGCTTTCCCATTCCGGGCCAGCCGACAAGCGCGCCGACCCCTGATCTCAAGACATTTTCCGAACGGCTTGCAAAGCAACCGTTGATTGCCGAGCCGGGCACGAAATGGAGCTATTCCATCTCGCTCGATTTGCTGGGCCGTGTGATTGAAGTCGCGAGCGGCATGGATTTTGAGGCGTTTTTGCAAACGCGCATTTTTGAACCGCTGAAGATGACGAGCAGCTATTTCCAAGTGCCTAAGTCGGAAACCAAGCGCTTTGTATCCAATTACGCGCCTGTGAACGGCATCTTGTTCCCCATCGATCCCGCATCGACGAGCATTTATCTCGACAAGCCAGCCTTTGCCTTTGGCGGTGCTGGCATGGTGACGTCGGCGCGCGATTATGACCGGTTCCTCAACATGCTCGCCAATTATGGTGAGTTGGATGGCGTCCGTGTGATGTCAACGGCGACCGCCAAACTTGCCATGTCCGATTTACTACCATCGGCGGTTTCAACCGACGGCACCTATGCCGACGGCGCTGGCTTTGGTGCGGGTGGCCGCGTCGGTAAGGGCGCGAATGACGGTGTGTTCGGCTGGGGCGGCGCGGCTGGCACTGTGGCTTTTGTCGACCCAAGACGCAAATTGCGCGCCGTTTGCATGGCGCAATATATGCCAAGCAGTGCCTATCCGTTCCATCAAGACTTCGCCAAATGGGTCCTGAAGGACTTGGGCCTGCCAGCTTGATGCGGTGCTGATCCGATGATGGCTCCAGGTTTTACAGGCTCCCCGCTCGACCGCGCGGACCGCATCCGCAATGATATAGAGGCTTATGGCCTGCTGCTGGGCGACTGGCGCGCGCGGGTGTTGGGCCTTGACGGGCTTGATCCGCGCGTCACCGATGCAGGCGAATTGCACTGGCATTCTTTGGCGGAGCTGGATGGGTCGGAGGAGCTTATCCTGCTTGGCCTGTCCGACGGTAAGCCGCATTTTGTGGCCGTGGTTGATGCGACGGGCGATGCGTTTCGTTCGCCTGCTATCTGGCGCGCTTTGTCGACGCTGCCTGCGGGGGATGCTGCGATCTATGGCACGGCGCGCAGCCTGATCGAATGGCATAATGGCCATCGTTTCTGCGGACGCTGCGGCGCGGCGACGGTGCTGTTTCGCGCAGGCTGGGGCCGCAAATGCGGCAATTGCCAAAAGGAACATTTTCCGCGCACTGACCCTGTGGTCATCATGCTCGCCGAATTTGAAGGCAAGGCTTTGGTCGGGCGGCAGAACCGTTTCCCGCCCGGCAATTATTCGGCGCTGGCGGGCTTTTTGGAGCCCGGCGAATGCATTGAAGAGGCGGTCCGCCGTGAAATCCATGAAGAAGCCGGCGTAACCTGCGGCGCGGTGCGTTATGTCACCAGCCAGCCCTGGCCCTTTGGCGGATCGCAATTGATGATTGCGTGCACCGCCGATGCCCTTGGGGACGCACTCACGCTCGACACGGACGAGATTGAAGATGCGATGTGGGTGACCAAAGAGGAGGCGATTGCCGCTTTGAAGGGCGACGCCGACCGCCGTTTCAACGCGCCGCCACCCTTTGCCATCGCGCATAGCCTGCTGCGCCATTGGGTGTCGCAATAATGGCTGAGGCCGTGCCGCTACGCATCGACATCGTCTCCGACGTGGTATGCCCATGGTGCATCATTGGCCTGAAGCAAGTGGAGCAGGCGCTGACGCTTGTCAGCCAAGACATTGCTGCCGAAACTTACTGGCATCCGTTCGAACTGAACCCGAACATGCCGCCCGAAGGCGAAGATACTGCCGAGCATATCGCGCGCAAATATGGCAGCACGCCCGAACAAAGCCGTGCGAACCGGAACAGGCTGTCCGACATCGGCAACAATGTCGGCTTTGCGTTTAATTATGGCGACGGCATGCGCATTTATAACACGTTCAACGCGCATAAATTGTTGACCATATTTGGCAGCGAGCGCGGATGGCGCGCGCAGACCGCGTTGAAAATGGCGTTGTTCACGGCCTATTTTCAGGGCCGCCGCGATGTCAGCGACACCGACGTCTTGTGCGACATTGCCGAGGCGCAAGGCATGGACCGCGATGTGGCTTTGGCATGGATCAATGATGCCGCGCTCACGACCAGCGTACGGGCAGAAATGGCGCATTGGGCCGACCAGAATATCACTGGCGTTCCTGCAATCATCTTCGACCAAAAATATATGGTCCCCGGCGCCCAAAGCGCCGAGACCTTTGCCGATGTGATTAACAAGGTGTTGGCGAAGCGGGCGGCGGGTTAAGTGGTCCTGACCCTAAACCAAACCCATTTTCATCAATTCATTCAACATCTTCGGCGACATTTCGTCGCGGCCATCGGTTTCTACTGAGCCGAGATCCGGCGGGGCGTTGGCTTCTTCGAGATAGCGCCAGCCCTGATGTGCGCGCTTGGGTGTCGAGCGGACGGTGATGAGCTGGGGGTGAATGCGGATCCAATGCCGACCAGCACCATTTTCCATAAAGCCGATGATCGGGCTTCTACCGATGATCGTGTGCGTGTGAATCCAATAGAGCGAACCACCCGCCATTTCTGCGACGCGCTTGGGCAAATAGCGGGTGGTAATCCGCACTTCGCCGTCTTGGGCATATGCCGCAAGCCGTTCGCGCAGATGCTGCGGGCTTTGCGCGCCAAAGGCGATTTTGGTCATGTTCAAGGGCATAAGGATTATGTGCGACCTGCGCGGCTAACCAGCAAGGCCGCTGAAGACCGCAAGGCCCAGAAAGATGAGAAAACCCATCGAATCGGTAATCATGGTGACAAAGATGGAGCTTGAAACCGCCGGGTCCTGATCGAGCCGGTCCAGCAGCACCGGAATGGCGACGCCGGACAATCCAGCCAGCGAAATGTTGCACAATATTGCCGCCGCAATGACACTCGCGAGCAACCAGTTGCTGAAAATCAGGCCAGCGCCAAGACCGGCAATAACCGCAACAGTAGCACCAATGAGCAGCGCCACGCGGATTTCGCGCCAAATCGAGCGCATAGTGTTGGATTGGGTCAGCTGATTGGTGGCGAGCGCGCGTACCGTCACGGCCAAAGTCTGCGTCCCTGCATTGCCGCCTATCGACGCGACGATGGGCATCAGAACCGCGAGCGCGACCATCGTTTCAATCGCCGCGCCAAATTGCGCAATGATGAAACTTGCGACCATCGCCGTGCCCAAATTGGCAATCAGCCAGCGGACGCGCGCCTTATAGCTGTCCGAAATCGGCTCGTTAATGTCGCCTTCGCCTGCACCCGACAGCCGCAGGATATCTTCGTCGGCCTCTTCCTGCACAATATGGACAATGTCATCGGCGGTGATGACACCCACCAACCGGCCAGAACCATCGACAACAGCCGCGGAAATCAGGGCATATTTCTGGAAACGTAACGCGACCTCTTCCTGATCCATATCGACCGGAATGAGCGTTTGTTCATGCATCATGATTTCGCTGACCGGCACCTTGCGCTGGCTGCGCATGATCCAGCTCAATTTGCATGTGCCAACGGGCTTATGCTGCGGATCGACGACGAAAACTTCCCAGAATTCGGTGGTCAGGTCTTGGCGATCGCGCAGATAGTCGATGAGCTGACCCACGGTCATATGTTCCGGCACCGCGACCAATTCGCGCTGCATGATACGGCCTGCGGATTCGTCGGGATATGACAACGCATCTTCAATGACGGCGCGGTCTTCGGGGGCCAGCTCGGCCAAAACGGCTTGCTGGTCCTCTTCCTCCATATCCTCGATAATCGCAACCGCGTCATCGGTATCCAACTGTCCGGCAAGCCCCGCCACTTGGGACGCAGGCAGGGCGTCGATAATATCCTCACGGACATAATCATTCACTTCGGCCAGCACTTCGGCGCTCATCAGGTCGCCAAGACTGATGGCGAGTACGCCGCGCCGTTCGGATGGCGTCAGTTCGAGAAGGTCGGCAATGTCGGCTTCGTGCAGGGGTTCAACAAGCCGGTAAACTTCGTCGAGGTCGCCGTCGTCAACAGCGTCGAGAACGCGGTCGACATAATCGCGCGTCAGGCGATTGTCTTCGTCCAGCGTTTCCATGATTTCGGGGTCAATGATGGCCGGGTTGGCGATGTCGCTGGTCAATTGCGGGCCTCCCGTTTTTCCATCTGAGACGTTATAGTAAGAATTCGCCCCTCCTAAGCAGGCGGTGTCAAAAAGCAATGATTTTGGCTTTGCACCTATGCGATGCATCCCCTAGGGCGGCCATCATCCATTTTAAAAGCCTGAAGGAATATCAATATGGCCGATGAAACACTTACCCTTTCGCTCGACAACGGCGACGTTGTTATCAAGCTGCGCCCTGATCTGGCGCCCAACCACGTAGCCCGCATCACCGAACTTGCCGGTGAAGGCTTTTACGACGGCGTGAAGTTTCACCGCGTCATCCCTGGCTTCATGGCGCAGGGCGGTTGCCCCAATGGCACCGGCATGGGCGGATCGTCGAAGCCAAATCTGAAGCAGGAATTTAACGCAGAACCGCATGTGCGCGGCGTTTGCTCCATGGCGCGGACCAATGATCCGAACACTGCCAATAGCCAGTTTTTCATCTGCTTTGACGATGCCAGCTTTTTGGACCGTCAATACACCGTCTGGGGTCAAGTGATCAGCGGTATGGAGCATATTGACGCCTTGCCAAAGGGTGAGCCACCTGCGAACCCTGGCGTAATCCGCAAGGCGACCGTAGCTTAACAATAAGCTTGGAATCAAAAACGCGCGGGAGGCTTATTGGCTTCCCGCGCGTTTTATTTGCTTACAAATGGGGCAGTGATTAGTCGTTGCCGCCCTGTGCGGCCTCAGGCGGACGCATCGCGGCCATTGCGGCTTTCAATTCGTCCATTGAAATCTTGTCGTCCTTATCGGCATCGATATTCGCGAAATATTGCACCAACGGGCCTTGCGCCTCGTCTCTGGCAATGAAGCCGTCCTTATTGGCATCGAGAAACGCGAAAATCTGCTCTGCCTGTGGTCCGCCACTGCTTGGCGGAGGCGGTGGTGCATCTTGCGCCATCAAAGCGGGTGAAAGCAGGAGTGCCGACAAAGCGGCGAATGATTTGAGCATATTTTATCCTTTGAACTATGGAATGTCGTTGATGGTCAGCGCAAGCTGAACATGCCCTTTACTACCGTAAAACAATGGCCTGACAACCAAACTTTGTCATTCTCTAGCTGGCAACCCAAATAGCCGCCGCGCGCCGATGCCTGATAGGCGGTGAAGCTGTCGCGGCCGAGCACTGATGCCCAATAAGGCGCGATGACCGCATGGGCGCTGCCGGTGACGCTGTCTTCATCTACGCCTGCACCGGGTACGAATACGCGGCTGACGATGTCGGTGTCGTCGCCGCGTGCCGTGGCGGTGAAGCTGTCATCGCCCAAGGTCGCCAGCGCCTTCATATCTGGCTTTAGCGCCAATATTTCGGCTGCGGTGGCATAGACGAACATATTATAGCTGTCGGGGTTGCTGCGCATCGACAAAGGCTTGCCACCCATCGCCGCCATCATCTCCGCATTGTCGACTTGCCGTGTGGGAATGGCGGGCAGGGCGACGGCATAAGCATCGCCTTGGCGGCGCACTTCCAATATCCCCGCCTTGCGCGTGCGGAATGTTACGCGGTCGAGCGCAGGGTTTTGGCTTAAAATGACATAGCCGCTTGCCAATGTCGCATGACCGCACAGGCGAATTTCAACGGCTGGTGTAAACCAGCGCAGTTCATAATCCGCCGCGCCCGTTGCGTCGGGCACATAAAAGGCGGTTTCTGCGAAATTATTTTCCTCCGCAATTGCCTGAAGCACTGCGTCATCCAAATATTCAGTCAGCGGCATAACGGCGGCCTGATTGCCCGTGAAGGGACGGTCCGCGAAAGCATCTACATGGTAATAAGGCAGTTCAGTCGTCATGTTTCTCGCCACGTTCTATGGTTTGCGCCGGGATATAACCCATTTCATCCTTATGCCCTTCGGGGTCAGGGTGAATCAGGACTTCGACGCCCGGAAATGCGTCCATCAATGCTTGTTCCACCTCATCCATGATGCGGTGTGCCGCTGCTACGGTCATATTCGGGTCGACCCAGACATGGAATTGGCAGAAATCATGTGCGCCGCTGGAACGGGTGCGCATATCGTGAATGCCGCGCAATTCAGGATGGCGCAGCGCGACATCAATGAAACGCTGGCGTTTCTCCTCCGGCCATTCGCGGTCCAGCAATTGGTCGAGCGCCAAACGTGCGGCGCGATAGGCGCCCCATGATAGCCATAAGGCAATCGCAATGCCGAATAAGGGATCTGCCCCGCGCACATTCAGCATAGTGTCGAGCAGTATCGCCACGATCACCGCCACGTTGAGCAACAAGTCGCTTTGATAATGCACATGGTCGGCTTGAATCGCCACCGATCCGGTTTTGCGGACCACTTGCCGTTGATAGGCCAGCAAGGCCAGAGTTGCGACGATGGCAATGACCGAAACGCCAATGCCATATTCGGGGTGGGCGGTCTGTTCCTGCGCGCCTAAGCGCACGATGGCGCGCCATGCTATCAATATGGCCGATACGGTAATCAACACGACCTGAAGCAGCGCAGAAAGCGCCTCTGCTTTGCCATGGCCGAACCGGTGATCATCATCGGCGGGCATGGCGGCATAACGGACGCTGAATAATGTCAGCACCGATGCCAAAACGTCAAAGCCGGTATCCGCCAATGAGGCCAATAAGGCGACTGAGCCGGTTTCGGTTGCCGCAAATATCTTCAGCGCCAACAGAAACAGCGCTACCGATACGCTGGCTATGGCCGCGCGCTTGGTTAAATCGCCATGCGCAATATGATGGTGATTATGCCCATGGCCTAATGTCATGGGTACAGCATGCCAGTGGTCCAGCCATTGTCATCCCGTTCATACAGCCAGCGTTCGTGCAGGCGGAATTCGCGGTCTTGCCAAAATTCGATACGGTTCGGGCTGACCATCCATCCCGACCAATGCGGCGGGCGCGGGACGTCTTGACCTTCAAAACGGGCCTCTATTTCGGCAAATCGTGCTTCAAAGGTCGCGCGGTCGGCAAGCGGGCGGGATTGGTCAGATGCCCATGCGCCAAGTTGGGAATTGCGTGAGCGGGTGGCGAAATAGGCATCAGCGGTCGCATCATCGACCGGACTGGCCGCACCCTCAATCCGGATTTGCCGTCGCAAGGATTTCCAATGAAACAGCAAAGCGACATTCTTATTATCGAACAATTGCATGGCCTTGCGGCTTTCGAAATTGGTGTAGAACACAAATCCGCCATGCGTGCCAAGATCGCGGCCATGGCCTTTTAACAGCACCATCCGCACCGACGGCTGGCCATTGGCCCCTGTGGTGGCCAATGCCATGGCATTGGAGTCATTTATTTCGCTCGTCCGCGCTTCGGCAAACCAGTCGTCGAACAGGCTATAGGGATCAGGACTTTCCATAATCCACCGATAGGCTAGACTGATGCGGGTTAAAAGGGGCTAGACGGTAAAATGAACTGGGACATGATATTTGGGTTCGCCAATGCATGGGCTTTGCTTGGCTGGGTGATTTTGGCGTTTGCGCCGAAACGCGAGATTATTGTGCCTTTAGTGTTTTTTGCAGGCTCGGTCTTTCTGGCATGCCTTTATGCGGGCCTGATAATCCCGTTGATGGCAGGCTGGATTTCGGATGGTGGGCCTTTGGGCCGTCCGCCAGCAGATTTTACGACTTTGGCGGGCATAATGGCGCTGTTCGACTCGCCTGGCGGCGCAACGATTGGCTGGATCCATTATTTGGCCTTTGACCTGTTCGTCGGCATCTGGATTGCGCGTAACGCCGACGCGCATAAAATATCACGCTGGCTGCAGGCCCCGATATTGTTTTTTACCTTGATGGCAGGGCCGATTGGCTTGCTGCTCTATCTTCTGCTACGCCAATTAAAGGGTGAAAAACCCAATAATGCAGTGCTTCCAAGTTGAATCCCGGGGCTTTAATGCCAATCTAGAACGGGTATTAAGATAACAGGGACAAGAATGGCAGATCCTTATTCCATATTAGGTGTGTCCAAGGGCGCGGACGACAAGGCGATTAAGGTCGCCTATCGCAAGCTGGCGAAGGAATTGCACCCCGACAAGAACAAGGACAATCCCAAAGCGTCGGACCGGTTCAGCGAAGTGACGCAGGCCTATGATCTATTGTCCGACGCCAAAAAACGCGGTCAATATGATCGCGGGGAGATTGACGAAAACGGGCAGCCGCGCTTTGCGGGCAATCCTTTTGGCGGCGGCGGTGGCGGCTATAGCCAAGGTGGCCCAGCAGGTGGCAATTTCGACTTTGGCAGTGGCGGCATTGACTTGGGCGACATCTTTGATGGCCTGTTTGGCGGCGGGGCCGGTGCACGTCCCGGCGCTGGACCCGGCCCACGTCCGCAGCACGCACCGCCGCCCAAGGGCGCGAATATCGCCTATGCGCATCTGGTGTCATTCACGGACGCCGCGACGCTTGCGCCACAACGCATCACACTGGGCGATGGCAAGACGGTGGAATTCAAACTGCCCGCTGGCATCGTTGCGGGACAGCAAATCCGTATTCCTGGCAAGGGACAGCCCGGCCCCGGCGGCCATGGCGACGCGATAGTAACGTTGAAAATTGGCAGGCATCCGCATTTGGTGCGCGATGGTGACAATATCCGCATTGATCTGCCGATTTCACTGAAAGAGGCGGTGGCAGGCGGTAAGGTCAAAGTGCCGACGGTTGATGGCGCCGTGATGTTGACCGTACCGCCGCGCACCAATTCTGGCGCTGTCCTGCGGATCAAGGGGCGCGGCTTTACCGCTAAGACCGGCGCGCGGGGCGATCAGCTTGTGGCGCTCATGATATATTTGCCGACAGACCCGGCGGAACTTGCGCGGATAAGTGATGTTGTTTCGGACAGCCCTGTCCGGGAGAATATGGGTGTCTGAAATTTCGCCTCTGTCACCGGAGGCGCGGGCGCATCTTCCGGCGACAACGCATGCCGAGATAAGCGAAGCCACATGGTTTGCGCGGCTTGGCCTTCCGGGGCAGGTTATGGAAGTGACTAAGCGCGTTGGCATGGGCGTGTATAGTGACGGCTTCATTCATGCCGGCAATTTTGCCTATCTGTCCTTGCTGTCCTTATTCGCCTTTTGCGTCGTGGCCGCTGCGATCGCGGGGGGTTTTGGCCAAACCGAGTCTGGCCTTGCGTTAATCGACGCATTTTTTAAAACTGTGCCGCCCAGCGTCGCCAACGCCCTTCACGAACCCATTCAGTCGGCCATGACCGCGCGTTCGGGCCCCTTATTGTGGCTCAGCGCTGGGGTCAGCTTGTGGACGGCGGCCAGTCTTATCGAAACCTTTCGCGACGTTTTGCATCGCGCTTATGGCGCAACGCCCAGCCGCGCGTTTTGGCATTACCGTTTGGGCTCGCTGGGTGCGATTATCGCTTCGGTTGTTCTGGCGATGGTCGCGTTTTCCGCGCAGGTGATGGTCACTGCGGCGGAAGATTTGGTCTATCGCTACATCCCCACGGCGCAGACGGTGGCGAGCTATTTTGCCTGGGGTCGTATCATTCCTTTTATCGTTTTATGTGCGGCGATTTACGTCATTTTCGCAGGCCTCACACCGTCTAAATATCGCTCTGCCGATTTTCCAAAATGGCCTGGGGCCGCCTTTGTAAGCATTTGGTGGCTGGGGCTAACCGCGTTGCTGCCCATGTTCCTATCCAGTGTGAGCAATTATGATCTGGCGTATGGCAGCCTAGCAGGGGTGATGCTGGCGCTGATTTTCTTTTACTTGATCGGCCTTGGCTTGGTAACAGGGGCGCAGTTGAACGCGGCGCTGGCCAACGCCCATGAAAATGGACTAAGGCAAGCCAAAGCAAATTTAGCTGATGAATGAGGATATTATGACCGGATTGATGGCTGGTAAACGCGGGCTGATTATGGGGCTTGCCAATGACAAGTCGCTCGCATGGGGTATCGCAAAGCGTTTGCATGCCGAAGGTGCCGAACTGGCCTTCAGCTATCAAGGCGAAGTGATGGAAAAACGGGTGCGGCCATTGGCGACGCAGCTTGGTTGCGATTTCCTGATCGACTGCGATGTCGCCGATATGGCCAATCTCGACCGCGCGTTTGAAACGCTGGCGGACAAATGGCCAACTATCGACTTTGTCGTTCATGCCATTGGTTTCACCAATAAAGAGGCGTTGCGCGGCAAATATTTTGAGGTCGGTTTGGAAGACTTCCTGATGACCATGAACATCAGCGTTTACAGCTTTACCGCTGTCGCCAAGCGTGCCGCTGCGTTGATGAAGCCGCTCGATCCCGAAACGGGCGAAGGCGGCGGGTCGTTGCTGACATTGAGCTATTATGGCGCGGAAAAGGTTATGCCGCATTATAATGTCATGGGCGTGGCAAAGGCTGCGCTGGAAACGTCGGTTAAATATCTGGCCAATGACGTGGGGCCGCAGGGCATTCGCGTGAACGCCATTTCGGCTGGCCCCATCAAGACGCTGGCCGCGTCGGGCATTGGCGATTTCCGCTATATATTGAAATGGAATGAGCTGAACACGCCGCTGCGCCGTAATGTCACGATTGATGATGTCGGTTCCTCGGCGCTGTATTTCCTGTCCGATCTTGCCGCAGGGGTAACGGGCGAAATCCACCATGTTGACGCAGGCTATCACACCGTCGGCATGAAACAGGAGGATGCTCCTGATATTGCTATCTCCTAATGTTTGAGGGGCATAGCGACGCGTTGGTTCTTCTTCTGGCAGGCTGTGCCATGCTGGTTGGCGTCCACGGCTATTTGCACGCGCGTCGCTATTGGGAGGGTTTGCCGCCTTTGTTGGACGCCTTTGTCTCGATGGCAGGTTTTTTAGTCATCATTGGCGCGTTTGTATGGGCCGGTCGTATTGGCATGATATACGGTTATCCCAACGCCGCCCGTGTGCTGGGTGTCGCAATCGCACTCATCATTTTCCGTGCAATCCGGACTTGGTTGGGCAAGGAGCAAGTCCGCTATCGTTCGGGCAATGGGCAGAAAACGGAAACAATAAATGAGCTTTAATACCTTTGGCCGCGTCTTTCGTTTTTCGACTTGGGGCGAATCGCATGGTCCGGCGCTGGGCGCGTTGGTCGATGGCTGTCCTCCGGGCCTTGCTTTGTCTGAGGCGGATATTCAGCCATTTCTGGACCAAAGGCGTCCCGGCACGTCGCGCTTCACGACGCAGCGGCAGGAACCCGATGCGGTGCGGATATTGTCCGGCGTATTTGAAGGCCGGACGACAGGCACGCCAATTTCATTGATGATCGAAAATGTCGACCAACGGTCGAAGGATTATACCGACGTCGCCAAGGCTTATCGTCCCGGCCATGCCGATTATAGCTATGACGCCAAATATGGCTTTCGCGACTATCGCGGCGGTGGCCGGTCGAGCGCCCGTGAAACTGCGGCGCGGGTTGCGGCGGGTGCAGTGGCGCGCGCCGTCATTCCTGATGTGGGCATCATGGCCTATGTCGCCGAAATCGGGGGCGATGCGATTAATCGCGACAATTTCGAAGCATCACAAATTGATAAAAACCCGTTTTTCTGCCCTGATGAAGCGGCGGCGGGTCGCTGGGAAAAATTGGTGGATGAAGCGCGCAAGGCTGGTTCCTCGCTCGGCGCGGTCATCGAATGCGTGGCCACGGGCGTTCCCCCGGGTTGGGGCGCGCCGCTTTACGCAAAACTCGACAGCGAGCTTGCGTCGGCGATGATGAGCATCAACGCCGTCAAAGGCGTGGAGATTGGCGCAGGCTTTGGCGCAGCACGGTTGCGCGGTGAGGAAAATGCCGACCGGATGCGGCCAGCCAGCGCAGGATCAAACCACCCTGAATTTCTGGCGAATAATGCAGGCGGCATCGCGGGCGGCATTTCAACGGGGCAACCGATATTGGTGCGCGTCGCGTTCAAGCCAACGTCATCCATTCTTACGCCCGTTGAAACTGTCACACGCGACGGGGACGCCACCGACATCGTCACCAAGGGCCGCCATGACCCTTGCGTGGGCATCAGAGGCACGCCCGTTGTCGCGGCAATGATGGCGTTGGTGCTAGCGGATCAAAAGCTGCTGCACCGCGCGCAATGCGGTTAGAGGTGGATTAGGTAAAAGCGCGTTCGCTTAAACCATCGTCGTCCCGAACTACTTTCGGGATAACACTCCCCAACAGAATCGTCATCCCGAACTTGTTTCGGGATAACAAGCCGCGTCGCACGTTATCCCGAAACAAGTTCGGGATGACGAACGCGTAGTTCGGGATGACGAACGCGTGGTTTAACGTAATCCGTTCTAAGCAACCGCGCGCTCAATCCGTTCTAAGTAAAAACACTCTCAATGCGCTCTATCGTCCACGGCTCTTGCGCTGCGGCGGCATACCAATGTTCCATCCACGGATGCGCCATGATCGCGTCGGCATAGGCTTGGGCGAAACCCGGTAAGGGGAAGCCATAGGTCACAAAGCGCGTAACCACCGGCGCGAGCATGATATCCGCCGCGCTGAAGGTGCCGAACAAATATGGCCCGTCCTTGCCAAAGCGCGAACGTGCCTCTGCCCAGTTTTGCAAGATGCGGATCGCGTCGGCCTGGGTTTCTTCGGATAAGCTTATGTCGGTAACCGTCCTGCGCGTGTTCATCGGGCATTCGCGGCGTAAGGACATGTAACCCGAATGCATTTCGGCAGCCATCGACCGCGCCATGCCGCGCGCGACTGCGTCCTTGGGCCAATAACGGTCACGCCCAACCTTATCGGCGAGATAATCGATGATCGCAAGGCTGTCCCAGACCACCGCCTCTCCATCCCACAAGATCGGCACCTTGCCCGACGATGGCGCAAGGTCTGCCGCGCGTTTGCGTTCGTCCCAGTTCTGGTCAAATAAAGGAACAATGACTTCTTCAAAATGCAGGCCGGATTGTTTCGCCGCGAGCCAGCCGCGCAGCGACCAGCTTGAATAGGCTTTGTTTCCAATGATCAGTTTCAGGCTCATATGACCTTACATCGCCGCTGTTTGCTTTTCTGTCGAGGGGGCAGAAAAGCAAAATTTACACATTTTTTACGAGGCCACGGCTTCCAACACGGCAGTCCGCAGCTCTTCAATTCCGCCGCGCTTTTCGGCGGAGGTCACCGATAGGTCAGGATAAGCCGCAACATGCTTACGCAGCTTTGCCATAGTGTCGGTTTCAACTGCGGCCAAGTCGCTGGCCTTGATCTTGTCGGTCTTGGTCAGCACGATGCGGTAACTGATGGCTGCGCTATCGAGCATCGACATGATGTCATGATCAACCTCTTTAATGCCGTGGCGACTGTCGATCAGGACGAACACACGTTTCAACACCACGCGGCCACGCAAATAATCGTTAATCAGATAACGCCATTGCTGCACGGTCTTGATCGGTGCTTTGGCATAACCATAGCCTGGCATATCGACGATCCGAAATACCGCAGGGTCGCCCACATCGAAAAAGTTCAATTCCTGTGTGCGGCCCGGCGTATTTGACGCGCGCGCCAAATTGTTGCGGTTGACGAGCGCGTTGATCAGGCTCGATTTGCCGACATTCGACCGGCCCGCAAACGCGATTTCTGGCACCGTTGGTTCGGGCAGAAATTCAAGCTTCGGCGCGGATTTCAGGAAGCTTATGGGCCCTGAAAAGATTTTAACATGGTCCATTATTGGTCACTAATTCCAAAATCGTTATCCTGAACTTGGTTCAGGATAACAGGCGACGGCCCCATGTTATCCCGAAACAAGTTCGGGATGACGATGGGTTTAATTCGGGATGACGAACAGATTATGTGTCACGCCTTTGCATTTTATGTGTCACGCCTTGGCATTCGCTTTCGCCTGCGCCTTTTCTTGGGCTTCACGGGCCATTTGCTCGCGCAAAATGGGGTGGCGCGAATATAGCCATTTTTGCTGTGCAATCGACACGATGTTGGACATCACCCAATAGAGCTGAAGACCCGCGGCAAATGGCGCCATGATGAACATCAAGAACCATGGCATGACCGCAAAGACCTGCTTTTGGATTTCGTCCATCGGCTGCGGATTGAGCCGTTGCATCAGCCACATCGTCACGCCCAACAAGATCGGCAAGATGCCAATCGCGATGAAAGAGGGCGGATCGAACGGCAACAATCCAAACAGGTTGATCGGCGTCAACGGGTCGGGCGCGGACAAATCTTTCAGCCATAAGACAAAGGGCTGATGACGCATTTCAATCGACAGCAAGAGAATCTTATACAGCGCGAAGAAGATTGGAATTTGTAGCAAGATCGGCAGGCAGCCCGCGAGCGGATTTACCTTTTCTTCCTTGTACAAAGACATCATTTCCTGCTGCAGACGCGGCTTGTCGTCTTTCCAGCGTTCCTGCAGCGCCTTTAGCTTTGGCTGCACCGCACGCATTTGCGCCATCGACGCAAATTGCTTTTGCGCGACCGGATACATGATCAGACGGACAATGACGGTCAGACCAATAATCGCAACGCCGAAGTTGCCGAATACGCCAAACAGCCAATGGAGGATCCAGAAGAACGGAATGGCGATGAACCAGAACCAACCCCAGTCAATGGCATAGTCCAAATAGGGAATGCCCAAATCTTGCGAATACGCGTTGAGGACAGCCATTTCCTTGGCGCCTGCAAACAGACGAGAGCTGCTGTCATATGTGGCCCCTGCGGCGACATTATTATAACGCGTTGGGATAACCTGCGCCTGATAGACGTCCCCGCTCGCGCGGAACTTGGCCGAGACAGGCGTTTTTTGATCGGGAATCAGCGCGCCGAGCCAATATTTATCGGTAAAGCCCAGCCAGCCGCCCGTGCTGGTGAACGCAGCCTCGCCTTTGTTTTCGACCACATCGACATAGCCCCAATCATAATTGGGCTTGTCATCAAAAACGCCCATGGGGCCGATGTGGATGTGCGTGAATATTGAGCCACCGGACGTTGCGTCGGCGGGCTTACCGGTGCGGCTAAGCAACGCGAAGTTAGCGACTTCAACGGCAGTTGTGCCATTATTAACGAATCGCTGCTTTGATGTGATCATGAAATTGTCGTCAATCGACAATGCGATTTCAAACGTCTGACTTTGGGCATTGGTCCAGCTTAAGGTCACAGGCGTGGACGGCGTCAGCTTATTGCTGCTGGGCGTCCACACGGTCTTGTCATCTGGCGCTGTGATGCCCGTGCCAGCCCAACCAAAGCGGGCGAAATAGGCGTTTTTGGTTCCAGATGGCGCAAAAAGGCGAACCGGCGCCGAATCCTTGGCCAACTCCGTACGGTGGGTGAGCAACACGAGGTCGTCGATTTTCGCGCCCTCAAGATTGATTGAGCCTTTCAGCTTTGGCGTTTCGACCATGATGCGGGCCGAAGATTTCAGCGCAGTGCTGAGTGGAATGGCCTGAACCGCAGCGGGGGCCGCTTCGACAGACACGTCAGACGTCGCCGCGCCTGCGGGGTTGGCGACGGATGCTGCTGTGCTGGCAACTGGAGGAGGCGTGGGGAAGAAATAGCTGGCGACATAGGGCCAGCCGAACAGGATGAGGCCCGTCAGCAATACTGCAAATATCAGGTTGCGTTTATCGTCCACGTCTAAAATTCCCCGTTAATCCGTAAATGAAGCGTCATGGCACGGGATCATATCCGTGCCCACCCCAAGGTTGGCAGCGCAATAGCCGTTTGATGGCCAGCCAGCCACCCTTAATTGCGCCATATTTTTGCAGCGCATGAATCGCATAAGCCGAACAGCTTGGGCTATATCTGCATGTCGGCGGCAAAATGCGCGATGGCCCGATCTGCCACGCCCGTGCGACAAGGATGAAGATGCGCGCGATCATGTCGACCGAAGCCCTGAGCCTGTCGAAGGGCGCTTATCGTCTGGGCGTGCTTCGACAGGCTCAGCACTGCGGTTTTGACATAACTTCCCCAGCGCCTTGACCATGTCGCTGCGCAATGCGTCAAAGTCTCGCGCGATCCCGCTGTCGCGGCCAATCAGGATATGATCCGCGCCTGCCTTGCCTTTGTCCGCCAGCATTTCCTGCGCCAAGGCGCGAAAGCGGCGACGCATGCGGTTGCGGACGACGGCGTTGCCGACTTTCTTGGTGATGGTGATGCCCAGCCGAATCTCGGCGGTTTCGTCCTGCCTGTCCTTCACAAGCAAAACAAAACCGGGAGTTGCATATCGCTTCCCCCGGTTAGCGGCCAAGAAATCTGGCCTTTTTTTGATGACGCTATAACCGCGCATGTCGCGGTCCGCCTGCTCGCTTATTAAGCCGACAGCTTCTTGCGGCCGCGTGCGCGACGTGCGTTCAGGATGTTGCGGCCTGCAGCGGTTGACATACGGAGACGAAAACCGTGGCGACGGGCACGCACGAGATTGCTCGGCTGAAAAGTGCGCTTCATGACTATAATCCTTAAATTTTTTGCGTCTTGAAATGAAAATGGTCGCCGAATCTGCGCAGCGACCCTTTCTGTTGCAGTGGCCGATACGGTCAGGGAGGCGAAAAGTCAACATGGGTTAGGGTCAGGATTTAAGTGGTCCTGACCCTAGGGCATTTTCATGTCAACGTCGTCGCGGCGAAAGAGGTGCAGGAAATCGCCTTTGACGTCGGGAAATGGCGGGCGACCTGAGATCTTGTTGCGCCGCAGTGCCCAATTTGCCCAGCGGGCATATTCGGGATGTTGCTTTGAAAGCCGCGAATATCGTTTCTTTGCCCAACGCGAATGTTTGAGGATCACGCCGAGTCCGATGATAAACAGCAATAGTCCGCCTGGTCCCGGAAGCCAGCTGACCAGCGGCGCCGCAACGATTATCGCCCAACCCAAAATGACCATCGACCAGCGATAGGCAGGCGTATCGCTCCAATTTTTTCGTTTCGAGCGGTGCATAAGCGTCATGTGGGATGAAGGAGCGGATGTTGCAAGTTCATGTCGGCACCAAGCCGTTTTCGCAGAAATACATAATCTGTAGCTTTGTCCGTTATCGTCAGCATTTATTCATCATTTCACCGCAATAAGGCTGCAACAGCCTGTCTGATCTCTTATGATGAAAGTCTCATGACAAAAGCCCTCTCCCATTTGCACCTTATCGGCGTTGTGCCGTCTGACATCGACTTCATGGGGCATGTGAACAACGCACGTTATCTGAACTGGGTGCAAGAGGCGGTGCTGGCGCATTGGAACAAGCTTGCCCCGCCAGAAACCGCGGCGAAATATCTTTGGGTCGCGCTTAAGCATGAGATCACCTACCGCAGGCCCGCATTCCTCAATGATGAGGTGATTGCATCGGTTGTGCTTGAAAAGGTGCAAGGCGCGCGGTCATTTTACGATACGGTGATCAAGCGTGGCGAGGACGTTCTTGCCGAGGTAAAGTCGAGCTGGTGTTGCATTGATGCAAAAACACTGCGGCCTGCGCGGATTGCGGCCGATGTTCAGGCGTATTTTTTCAGTAGGGATTGATTTGGGATTGGCCGCGCGGCGTTTTGGCTGAAGCGTTTTGCCAAAGCCGTGTCATCCTGAACTTGCTTCAGAATAACACGCTACGGCTGCTGCCCCGTCATCCTGAACTTGTTTCAGGATAACACGCTACGGCTGCCTGTTATCCTGAAACAAGTTCAGGATGACGAAGGGGGTGCGTTCAGGGTGACGATATGAAGCGTATGATGTTCATAGGTCCGCATCCGACGAAACCAGCTGTGTCGCCTCAGAAAATAGGGTCGTCTGCGCCATCGCCAATGGGCGTCACGGCATTGTGTATCCCACATTCCACCTTGTCCCAACCCTTCCAACGACCCGAACGCGGGTCTTCGCCTGGTGCAACTTTGGTGGTGCAAGGGGAGCAGCCAATCGAGGGATAGCCCAGTTCCACTAAAGGATGCGCAGGCAAAGCATGTTCGGCCATATAAGCGTCGATTTTGGCTTGGTCCCAATCGGCGAGCGGATTGATCTTCAAACGGCCATTTTCGATTTCAAAGCGGGGCAGTGCGCGGCGCGTGGATGATTGAAACGCTTTGCGCCCCGTAAACTGTGCATCAAAGCCAGCCAAAGCAGCATTTAGCGGCAGCACTTTGCGGATTTCGCAGCAACCATCAGGGTCATAGGACCAACGCAGGCCAGTTGTGTCCTTTTGCTGGAGCAAAATTGGGTCGGGGGTCAGGATGCGTAGGTCCAACAAACCGAGCTTGGACCGGAGCTCCTCCCGATAATATATCGTCTCTGGAAAATGCTTGCCCGTGTCCAAAAACAAGACCGGTATCGTCGGATCGATGCTTGCGATGAGGTGCAGCAAAACCGCGCTTTCCGCGCCGAAGCTAGAGACCACAGCCGCATCGCCCAACATATTCTCGCGCAATAAGATGGTCAGCATCTCAAATGTATCGCGGCCCCGGAACATATTATTCAGGCGAACCGCGTCGCCATCTGTATAAAACGGGGCGGAGTTGATACGATCTGCGATGCGGACCTTGCTAACCATGCCGTAGCTTCCAAATAGGCACGGCGCTATCGGCGGCCCCTTGATAGGCATGGTCATAATTGGCCAGCGCACGTGCCACCGCATCGGGGTTCAGCGAAGCTTCTGGGGCGAAGCTGTCAAAGCCGCAGCGGCGCATATATGCCATCTGGTCAACCAATACGTCGCCTTGCGCGCGCAATTCGCCTTTATATCCCGCCTCGCGCAATATGCGTGCGGGGCTATAGCCCCTGCCATCGCGAAATTTGGGGAAGGCCACTTCGATCAATGTCAGCCGGTCAAGGAAAGGGATTAAAGCCCGTGCATCATCGTCGGGTTCCAACCGGACAGCGGTCGCGTTGGACTGGTCCAGAAACGCATCTAGCGTGACCGAGGGCTGTTCGGTGACCTCATCGGTGCGATAACGAAACTCAACCATAAATCGCCTCCTTAAAGGGTTCGAGGCCGACACGGCGATAGGTGTCGACGAAACGTTCATCGCCCTCCCGCAATGCTTTGTAGACCTCTGTCGCCTTTTCCACCGCGTCGACAACGCCGTCTTCGTCAAAGCCGGGGCCAATGATTTTCCCGATGCTGACGTCTTCCGCGCCAGAACCGCCAAAGGTCAGTTGGTAATTTTCCACGCCTTTTTTATCGACGCCCAATATGCCGATATGCCCTGCGTGATGATGTCCGCAGGCGTTGATGCAGCCGGAAATTTTAAGCTTCAACTCGCCCAAATCGCGCTGCCGGTCCATGTCGGCAAAACGTGTCGCAATTTTCTGCGCGACAGGGATCGAACGGGCATTGGCAAGGCTGCAATAATCAAGGCCGGGGCAGGCGATGATATCGCTGATCAGGTCAAGATTGGCGTCGGCCAGCTCGGCATCACGCAAGCCCTGCCACACGGCATAAAGGTCGCGCTTTGCCACATAAGGCAGAACGATATTCTGTGCATGGGTGACGCGCAATTCGTCAAAGCTATATTTTTCCGCGAGGTCAGCCATAACATCAATTTGCGCGGATGTCGCATCGCCCGGAATGCCGCCAATAGGCTTCAGGCTGATGTTGACGATGGCATAGCCCGCTTGCTTGTGCGGCTTTACATTTTGGTCAAGCCACAGGGCAAAATCGGGATCATTGCGGTCCGGTTCTACATTTGCAGCATCATAAGCCGGAGGCGCAAAAAAGGCGCTGATTCGTTCCAGCTCGGCCAAAGGCGGGTCGATCCCCAATGTTTTTACATGCGCGAATTCTTCTGCGACCTGACGACGATATGCGTCCGCGCCGATTTCATGGATCAGGATCTTGATCCGCGCCTTATAGATATTATCGCGCCGTCCGTAGCGGTTGTACACGCGCAGGCACGCCTCCAAATAGCTCAGCAGATCGTCCGCTTTCACAAAGGGATTGATTTCGGGCGCAATCATCGGCGTGCGGCCCATGCCGCCGCCGACAAAGACCCGCGCGCCCAATTCGCCATCTTGGCGGACCAGCTCAAGCCCGATGTCGTGTAAACGCATGGCTGCGCGGTCCTCGGACGAGGCAATCACCGCAATTTTGAACTTGCGGGGTAGGTAGCTGAATTCCGGATGGAAGGTGGACCATTGGCGCAGCAATTCGGCCCAAGGGCGCGGGTCCGTGACTTCGTCAGCCGCAGCGCCCGCATATTGGTCAGACGAAATGTTGCGGATGCAATTGCCGCTCGTTTGAATGGCATGCATTTCGACCGTGGCCAGCTCTTCTAGGATATCGGCACAATCTTCCAGCTTGATCCAATTATACTGAATATTCTGGCGCGTGGTGAAATGGCCATAATCGCGGTCATATTTGCGCGCGATATGCGCCAGCATCCGCATTTGCCGTGAATCGAGCGTGCCATAAGGAATGGCAACGCGCAGCATATAGGCGTGTAATTGGAGATAAAGGCCGTTCATCAATCGCAGAGGTTTGAACTGATCCTCGGTGATCTCACCTGCGATGCGGCGGTTTATCTGGTCACGAAATTCGGCGACGCGCGCGTCCACCATCGCTTGGTCATAATTGTCATATTTATACATATCAGATTATCCAGTCACCGGCCGCAGGGTCGGCAGGCTTGAGTGTGAGGTCGGTGCGCACGGTTGGTCCCAGCGCGCGGATGCGGTCCTTAATATGCGCAGGGCGCGGGCCGCCTTTGGTTGGCAGCGCGTCAATGATATAAGGTGCGTTAACACGGCGTGCGCCTTCCTCGGCGTGGAGTATCGCCTCACCATGTTCGCCAACATCGGCGGCATCTTCGACATGGATGGACCAACCATTGCCCGTCCACCAGGTCACGGCGCCAGAAACCAAATCATTTCCCGTCAGTAATTTCACGCAATTTTCTCCGCCTGCTTGGCAAAATGGAACAACCGGTCTTCGGCATCGGATTTCAGGACGACATCGCCGACAATGATGATGGCGGGCGACATAACGCCTTCGCGCGCGATCATGTCGCCAAGGTCGGTTAATATGGTGCGCATGGCGCGGGCATCGGGCCGGGTCGCGCGCTCCAACACTGCGACCGGTGTATCGGGTGATAGGCCATCGCAGATAAGCTTTTCGGTAATGTCCGCCGCCGTCGCAATGCCCATATAAATGACCAATGTGCGGCCTTTGCCCGCAAGGCCCGCCCAATTCTGATCGGTCAGGCCCTTGCACTGGCCAGCGACGAAGGTCACGGCGCTTGCGGCATCGCGGTGGGTCAACGGCAACATTGTCGCTGCTGCACCGCCCATCGCGGCAGAGATGCCAGGAACAACTTCCACATCGATGCCAGCGTCGCGGCAGGCTTCCGCCTCTTCGCCGCCGCGTCCGAAAATGAATGGATCGCCGCCTTTCAAACGCACGACCATATGGCCCGCTTGTGCCTCACGCACGAGGATATCGTTGATGCCGTCTTGCGGCACTGAATGGCGTGAGCGGCTTTTGGCGACGGAAATGAGCCGTGCGGCGGGATTGATGAGCGCCATAATCGCGTCATCGACGAGGCCGTCATGCACCACAATATCCGCGGTCGAAATCAACCGCACGGCCTTCACCGTCAGCAGTTCGGGGTCGCCGGGGCCAGCGCCCACCAAATATACGCGTGCTTTTTCCATCTTGCTGAGATGGACAATATCGTCGCCAGCATCAAATCAGGATAAGTTGGCCAAGGCTTAGAAGAACTTTAGCCGGTCGTTTTGTCCCTAAATTACAAGCGAAATATGGGCTTGTCCCATCTCCCGAATATCACAAATTTTGCGCTGTAACGCTTGCCAGTCATCCTTTTGCGATATGGCCTGCCAGATATCTTCGACTTCGTTGATCAACATCGAACAGATCGCGCCTTTTGCCCAATAATCGTGGCGATCACCGGCCACTGGCGCGTAATCGCGCAGCAAAGCGGCAAATGCCGCCTCATATTCGCCGGGGGCTTCGCCCGCATCAGCATTGCCGTGGCGATAGCGATAGAAGAATTGATCGATTGCAATTTTTTCGCGCGACATACTGCGTTCTGCGGCTTCAACCAATTGCCGGTCCAATGCCTCTCCGCGTGACGCAACGCCCAAACGCCAGAGAAAGCGCCGGATGACGGCTTGCTGATACAGAAGGGGAAAACGCTCCAGCGCCGCAATCAACGGGGGCGCATCCGATACCAAGCGCAGCGCAATCGCCAATTGCCCCAAATTCCAATGCAGCGCTTCGGCCTGTCGGCCAAAGGCGTAAAGCCCAGATTCGTCGAAATAGGCCGCCGTGAATTGCGGGTCCCAATATTCGGTGAAGCGCCACGGCCCATAATCGAAGCTTTCGCCGGTAATATTGATATTGTCGGTATTAAGGACGCCATGGACAAAGCCCGCGACCATATAGGACGCCGCAAGATCAGCGACCCGTTCGACCGCTAGCCCAAGCAATTGCGCCGCAGGATTTTCCGCCGGGGCGACATCATAAAGCTGCGTCAGGCAGTAAGTGATAAGCTGCTGCATGAATTCGGCATCACCCTCTGCGGCGACGCGTTGAAAACTGCCAATGCGAATATGGCTATGGCTCAACCGGACCATCACCGCCGACCTTGTGGGTGAGGGTTCATCACCGCGCATCAATTCTTCGCCGGTTTCAATAATCGAAAATGTTTTGGAGGTGTTGACGCCCAACGCCTCTAGCATTTCGGTCGCCAATATCTCGCGCACCCCACCTTTTAGCGTCAGGCGGCCGTCGCCACGGCGGCTATAAGGCGTGGTGCCCGATCCTTTGGTGGCAAGGTCAAGCAAGCGGCCGGCGCCATCGCGCATCTGCGCAAACAGGAAACCCCGACCATCGCCAATGTTAGGATTATAGACGCGAAACTGGTGGCCATGATAGCGCAAGGCAACTGGCTCAGGCATATTGTCGGGCAGCGGTTCGAAGCGGCCAAAATGGCGGATCCATGCAGTATCATCATAATCTGCTAGGCCGACGGTCGCCGCCCAGCGATCATTACGAAAGCGCAAGATCGTCTCCGGAAAATGTGCAGGCCGGACGACATCGCCGATTTTTGCACCAAGACTGGCGATTTGCGGATCAGGGCGGTAGGAGGAATGAGACGGTTTCATATTCATCTAACGCATCTGGACGGTGCATGGGGTAAACACAAGTATGGCGGCGGTTCGCATCCTGCATTTGCATAGCAGCTTTGATTTAGGTGATCCGCAAGCGCGCACGGTTCGCCTGATGAATCATTTTGGCGATCAGGCTGAACATACGGTTTTGTCGGCCATTCCCGATGCCTTTGGCGCGTCGCATGACTTAGATCGGCGCGTGAAGGTCAGCTTCCCCAAAGACGCAGCACCTTCGCTCAGCGGAATGCCCAGCATGGGCCGTTATCGGCGCTTGGCGGGATATATGAAGAAATTTCACCTTGTGCTCAGTTATAATTTCGGCGCGATGGATGGCGTCATGGCGCATACCTTGTTCACGCGCAGCATGAAATTGCCGCCGTTGATCCATCATGAGGACGGGTTTGAACATGATGAGGTTGATCGGCTGAAATGGCACCGTAATTGGTTCCGCACGATCGCACTGCAACGGTCTAACGCGCTTGTCGTCCCCTCCAAAACGCTCGAGCACATTGCCCGAACCGTCTGGCATCAACCGCTGGAGAAAATTGCGCGCTTTCCCAACGGCATTGATACCAAACATTATAACCGCCGCCCGCAACGCGGCTCTTTTCCCGGGTTCCAGAAACGCGATGGAGAAATTGTCGTTGGCACGATTGCTGGGCTGAATAAGGTAAAGAATTTACCGCGGTTATTGCGTGCGGTCGCAGCGGCTGGCCCGAATGTCCGGCTGGCTATTGTTGGCGAAGGGCCGGACCGTGACGTCATCCTATCAGAGGCGACGCGGCTTGGCATCGCCGACCGCGTGATGATGCCCGGCCATTTGCGAGACCCGGCCCGCTATATTCGGCTGTTCGACATTTTTGCTTTGTCGTCGGATAGCGAACAATATCCCATTTCATTGGTTGAAGCGATGACCAGCGCGCTGCCCATATTGTCCACGGATGTGGGGGATGTCCGTAACATCGTATCGCGAGAGAATCGCCCATTTATCGTTGCCCGCTCTGATGAGGATGCGCTGGCTTTGGCTATCGCGAGCCTGGCAAAGGATGCGGCACTTCGTGAAACATTGGCTGCTGCAAACCGCTTATTGGCCTGTTCTCAATATGATGAGGAGACGATGTTCGCGCGCTATCGGCAGCTTTATGGTTCTGCCATGAAACGTGCCGATTTTGCGCGACAAAGCTGAACATTTCCGATAGCGCCGACCGCTATAAGCGCCCCCCACGGTGCTTTAGACAAGAATTTTTAGGGGTGGTATTTGTGTTCAAGGGTCTCAAACCCATTATCTATGGTGGCCGTGAAGTATGGCCATTGGTCGAAGGCGGCAAGGGCGTTGCGGCGACTAATCATGCAAGCTCCGGCGCATGGGCTGCGGCTGGCGGCATCGGCACAGTATCAGCCGTAAATGCCGACAGTTACGACGAAAATGGGGACATGATCCCGCAAGTCTTTCTGGGCAAAACGCGCGCCGAACGGCACGAAGAACTTGTCGAATATGGCATTCGCGGCGGTATTGCGCAGGTGAAGCTTGCGCATGAAATCTCCAATGGACGCGGCGCCATCAATATCAACGTGCTGTGGGAAATGGGCGGTGCCCAACGCATCTTGCACGGCATCCTTGAAGCTACCAAGGGCATGGTCACGGGCGTCACCTGCGGCGCTGGCATGCCGTACAAGCTGTCCGAAATTGCGGCGCAATATGGCGTCTATTATCTTCCCATCGTCAGTTCCGCCCGCGCGTTCCGCGCTTTGTGGAAGCGTGCCTATCATAAGGTGCCTGAATGGCTTGGTGCGGTTGTCTATGAAGATCCATGGCTCGCCGGTGGCCATAACGGCCTGTCCAATGCCGAAGACCCGCGTAGCCCCGAAGACCCCTATCCCCGCGTAAAGGCACTGCGTGATGTCATGCGCGTTGAAGGCATTTCGGACGATGTGCCGATTGTCATGGCAGGCGGCGTCTGGTTCTTGCGCGACTGGAACAACTGGATTGATAACCCCGAACTGGGGCAGATTGCGTTCCAATTGGGCACACGCCCGCTGTTGACGCAAGAAAGCCCCATTCCTGCGGGTTGGAAAGACGCGCTTACGAAAATTCCGGAAGACGGCGTTTTGTTGCATCAATTTTCGCCAACGGGCTTTTATTCCAGCGCGGTCATCAATCCATTTCTTTTGGAGCTTCAGGCGCGTTCGGAACGTCAAATTTCCTTTGTGCAGGCCGCCGACGCGGAACATACCGCGCAATTGGATGTGGGCGTGAAGGGTAAGAATTTCTGGGTTACCCAAGCTGACCTAATGAAGGCACGCGAATGGGATGCCCGCGGGTTTACCGTGGCGCTGAAAACGCCGGACAATTCGCTTGTGTTCGTCACGCCATCATCGGGTGATGTTATCCGGAAAGACCAAAAGGACTGCATGGGTTGTTTGTCGCATTGCGGTTTTTCGTCGTGGAAGGACCATGACAATAACTCCACAGGCCGCCTTGCCGACCCGCGCAGCTTTTGCATTCAAAAGGCGCTGCAGAACATCGCCCATGGCGCGCCCATTGACGAAAATCTGATGTTCGCCGGACACAGCGCCTATCTGTTCGGGAAAGACCCGTTTTATTCAAACGGCTTTGTACCGACGGTGCAGCAATTGATGGACCGTATTTTAACGGGCGATTGATGTTGGTGATGTGAGGCCCAATGGGTCTCATAGCGCAGGGCTGTTTTGGAGATGACGGGCCTGTTGGCGGAATCTAATTTAGTGCGCTGTCACCGTAATTCCTGTTTCAGGAATAGCCCACTCTTTCGTCATCCTGAACTTGTTTCAGGATAACATGCGACCGTGGTTCGTTATCCTGAAACAAGTTGTGCTCTGCACGCCTACGGCCCCAGGATGACGAAAGGGTGGCGAATTACGGTGGAATTCGGACTTCGGAATTCCGGTGACAATTGCGACATCCCCGAAATAGCTTTCGCTTGTAATGTAGGATTTGGTTTGAGATTCTGTGCGCTACGTCCGCAATATTTGGGCGACCGGCTCTTTGAACCTGTTGAACCCCAGTCCGGCTTTTGGGCCCGGCAAACCAACTTCGCAAGGTTGCGGTAAGTTTACAGAAATACCGCGTTTTGCGTATAAGTTTGTAAACTTAGGGACTGCAAAAATACGCAATTACCGTGACCATTGCATCATCCCCTAAACTAACCCGCTTAGCAAAAAACGTCGTCGCACCAGCGAAGGCTGGTGCCTATCACGTGTGTCTGGCTAGATCGACAGGCGCGATAGGCCCCAGCCTGCGCTGGGGCGACGAATTACGGACGAATTACCGTGAAAATCACCTTATCCCCGTCATACGCAAACCGCGTGATGGCAGATGCACCGCCGCTGGTTTCATAGAAGGCGGCGCTTCGTTTATTGCCAGCCTTCCAAGACTTGGTCTGGCGGTCTGTGGCCGTCTGCCCACATGCGGATGTTGGTAATCACGCGTTCGCCCGAAGCTTCTCTGCCCTCAAAGGTCGCGCTGCCCAGATGGGGCAGTAATACGACATTGGGAATGTTGAACAGCCGCGAATCCACCGCTGGTTCATGCGTATATACGTCCAATCCGGCGCCCGCGATGCGGCCCGTTTCCAACGCATCAATCAACGCGTCCTCGTCGATCAGCTCACCGCGCGAGCTGTTGATGATATAAGCGTCCGCTTTCATCTGCGCGATGCGGTTGGCATTGATGATCTTGTCGGTTTCTGCGGTTAACGGGCAATGCAGGCTGATGATGTCTGACCGCGCCATGATCCGGTCAATGTCAGGTTCAAAGACGATACCCAATTCATCCTCGACACTGGCCGGCAAGCGATGGCGTTTATTGTAGAGGATGTTGAGGCCAAAGGCCTTGGCGCGCACCGCTACGGCCTCACCAATACGGCCCAGCCCGATGATGCCCAAGGTCTTGCCGCCAATTCGGTGGCCAAGCATGCCCGTTGGGCTCCAGCCACGCCATTCGCCGTTGCGCATGACTTGCTGGCCTTCGCCAAGGCGGCGGGGGACGTTGAGGATGAGGGCCATGGTGAGGTCAGCGGTATCGTCCGTAAACACCCCGGGCGTGTTCGTGACCATGATGCCCTTCGCCTTGGCAGCGGCAAGGTTGATATGGTTGACGCCTGCGCCATAGCTGGCGATGAGCTTGAGCCGCGGCGGGGCGGCCGCGATAATCTCTGCATCGATACTGTCTGTGACCGTAGGTACAAGCACGTCGCAATCGGCCATTGCGGCGACCAATGCGTCACGGCTTAATGGGGTGTCGTCGGCGTTGAAACTTGCGTCGAACAACTCCGCCATGCGTTTTTCAACCGCAGGTAGCAAGCTGCGGGTGACGCGGATGGATGGACGTTCGATGCGGCTAAGTTCTGGCATAGACTGACTAAAGCCGAATTTGCGATAAGGTCAAGACAGGATGGTTGCGCTCGCCACAACGCTTGCCGTATAAGATGCAAACGATGGTAAAGAATATGGCTCATCAGAACAAATCGATCCTGCGCTACGGCGCAGTTGCGCTTGCGCTTTTCGGGGCGGCGTCGGCCGTTGGACAGACGCAGCGCAAGCCGCCTTATTGGGCGTCTATTCAGAAGTCTGAAGCCCGCATGCGTTCAGGGCCGAGTACTGAATTTCCAGTTAGTTGGGTGTATAAAAGGCAGAATCTGCCGGTGAAAGTCGTCGCCGTCCACAGCGTCTGGCGCAAGGTCCAAGACCCCGATGGGGCGCAAGGCTGGCTGCACGTTCGGTTGCTAAGTCCCGAGCGGACCGCCATCGTTATTGGAAAAGAAAATGGCGCATTGCGGGACTTGCCGCAAGCCAACGCGCATATTTCATGGCGCGTTCAACCCGGTGTGGTCGGGGTCATTGATGAATGCGAAAAGGGTTATTGCCGTTTTGAAACCAATGGTCGGTACGGCTATATCGAAACGGCGCGTATTTGGGGCGATGAGGCGCTGTAAATAAGCGCTACAAACGCGCGAAGCTTAAGCTTCGACGCGTTCCGCCAGCACAGTCAGGCCGCCTGCATTCACTTCGGCAAAACCACCCGCGATCATCAAGCGCTCTGGCGTTGCGCCTTGCGTCTTGTAAATCTCCAGCGCCGCATCATTGCGTAGCGTGCTCATCATTGGGCTATGGCCCTCCAACACGCCGAAATCGCCCTCAGTGCCCGGAACGACGACCATATAGACGTCGTCCGAGCGATAGAGCTTCTCAGGGGTTACCAGTTCGAAGTGGAGCGGCATAATGGCTTACGCCGCTTCCGCAGCCATTTTGGCTGCCTTTGCAACCGCTTCTTCGATGCCGCCAACCATGTAGAAGGCTGCCTCTGGAAGATGGTCATATTCGCCATCCACGACTGCCTTGAATGACTTCACAGTGTCTTCGACTTGAACGAACTTGCCGGAGATGCCGGTGAAGACTTCCGCAACATGGAAAGGCTGTGACAAGAAACGCTGAATCTTACGTGCGCGGGTTACGGTCAATTTATCGTCTTCCGACAATTCGTCCATGCCCAAAATCGCGATGATGTCTTGCAGCGACTTATACTTCTGCAAAGTTTCCTGAACACGGCGTGCCGTGTCATAATGCTCTTGGCCAACAACGGCAGGTGTCAAAACGCGGCTGACCGAGTCAAGCGGGTCAACTGCTGGATAAATGCCCAGTTCCGAAATCGCACGGTTCAACGTGGTCGTTGCGTCCAAGTGAGCGAATGACGTGGCTGGTGCAGGGTCAGTCAAGTCATCTGCGGGAACGTAAATGGCCTGAACCGAGGTAATCGAACCCTTGGTGGTGGACGTAATGCGCTCCTGCAACTGACCCATGTCGGTTGCCAAAGTTGGCTGATAACCCACAGCCGAAGGAATACGGCCCAAAAGTGCGGACACTTCGGAACCCGCCTGCGTGAAGCGGAAGATGTTGTCGACGAAGAACAGAACGTCCTGGCCTTCTTCATCGCGGAAATATTCCGCCATGGTCAGGCCCGACAGCGCAACGCGTGCACGGGCGCCGGGAGGCTCGTTCATCTGGCCGAAGACCAACGCAACCTTCGAACCTTCTGGGGTTGGGTTGCCATCGGCGTCCTTAGCGATAACGCCTGCGTCGAGGAATTCGTGATAGAGATCGTTACCTTCGCGGGTACGCTCACCCACGCCAGCAAACACCGAAACGCCGCCATGGCCCTTTGCGATGTTGTTGATCAGTTCCTGAATGAGAACGGTCTTGCCAACGCCAGCGCCGCCGAACAGGCCGATCTTACCGCCCTTTGCATATGGCGCGAGCAAGTCGATAACCTTAATACCGGTGACGAGAATTTCTGCTTCGGTCGACTGGTCGGTGAACAATGGCGCTTCTGCGTGGATCGGGTTGGACTTTGCCGCGCCAACAGGGCCACGTTCGTCAATTGGCTCACCAATCACGTTCATGATGCGGCCAAGGGTCATCGGGCCAACTGGAACCGAAATCTGCGCGCCGGTGTCACGCACTGGCTGACCACGGGTAAGACCTTCGGTCGCGTCCATGGCGATGGTGCGAACGGTGTTTTCGCCCAAATGCTGCGCAACTTCGAGGACCAAGCGGTTGCCATTATTGTCGGTTTCAAGTGCCGACAAAATCGATGGCAATTGGCCAGTGAAGGTGACGTCGACAACAGCGCCGATGACTTGGCTGATACGGCCAGTTGCGCCAGCGACGTTAATCACGGTTTGGCCTGCACCTGCCTTTGGAGCGGGAGCCTTGGTTGCAGGCGCTTTCGCCTTAGGGGCAGCAGCAGCCTTCGAAGCGGCGGTCTTTTTAGGGGCGGTAGCCATGTGTTTCTTCCTTGCCTTTGGATGTCGTTAGAGCGCTTCGGCGCCCGCAATAATTTCGATGAGTTCAGTCGTAATCGCCGCCTGACGCGTGCGGTTATATTGAATGGTCAGCTTGTTGATCATGTCGCCCGCGTTGCGCGTTGCGTTGTCCATGGCCGTCATTTTCGAACCTTGCTCCGACGCCGCATTTTCGCGGTTTGCGCGCAGCAGCTGCACGGCCACATTGCGCGGCAGCAATTCGGCGAGAATTTCTTCTTCGTCGGGTTCATATTCGACTGTAGCCGACAGGCCAACCATGTCACCTTCATCAGCGGTCACTGCAACGGGCATCAGCTGAATCTGGGTTGGTGTTTGTGTCAGCACATTTTCAAATTTGCTGAAGAATAAATGTGCGACGTCAAATTCATCCGCTTCAAACCGCGCGGTCAAATCTTCGCCCCAATTTTGCACATCGGCAAAGGTCAGCTTGCCCAGATCGCCAGGTTCAATGCTGTGGATGATATCACCACGGAAAGTGCGGCTCAGCTGATCGCGGCCCTTTTTCCCGATGGTGTAGAATTTGACGGTCTTGCCTTCGGCCTTCAATGCTTCGGCCTGACGGCGGGCGAGGCGGACGATATTGGTGTTGAACGCACCGGCAAGGCCCTTGTCGCTGGTCGCGACAACGAACAAATGCACGTCATTCTTGCCGCTACCTGCAAGCAGCTTTGGCGATTGCGGGCCAACCGAAACCTTGGACGCGATGCTTGACACCACTGCCTCAAGCCGCTCGGCATAAGGGCGCGATGCTTCGGCTGCTTCGGTTGCCCGACGCAGCTTTGCAGCGGCGACCATTTTCATCGCCTTGGTGATCTTCTGGGTCGACTTGACCGAGTTGATCCGCATTTTGAGGGCCTTAAGAGACGCCATCTATTCTTCCCTTTACCGTCACTCTGAACTTGTTTCAGAGTCTTTATTAAGATGCTGAAACAAGTTCAGCATGACGGGTGATTGTTAAGCAAAATTCTTCGTGAACGTGTCGAGTGCGGCCATCAGCGCTTTCTTGCTGTCGTCGCTGAAGTCGCGGCTGTCGCGAATGGTCTTCAGAACGCCCGCATGATTGGCGCGCAAGTCGGCAAGCATCGATTCTTCGTAGCGGGTCACGTCGGAGACAGGAATGCCATCGAGATAACCGTTGGTGCCTGCAAAGATCGACGCGGTTTGCTCTTCGAAAGGAAGCGGCGAGAATTGCTTCTGCTTCAACAATTCGGTCAAGCGTGCACCACGGTTCAAAAGCTTCTGCGTTGAGGCATCAAGGTCTGAACCGAACTGCGCGAAGGCAGCCATTTCACGATATTGTGCCAGCTCAAGCTTAATCGAGCCCGAAACCTTCTTCATCGCCTTTGTCTGTGCCGCCGAACCCACGCGGCTAACCGACAGACCGACGTTAATTGCAGGGCGGATACCCTGGAAGAACAGGTCGGTTTCCAAGAAAATCTGCCCATCGGTGATCGAAATCACGTTGGTTGGAATATAGGCCGAAACGTCGCCAGCCTGTGTTTCAATGATCGGCAATGCCGTCAATGAACCACCGCCATTGGCGTCGGACATCTTGGCGGCGCGCTCCAACAAGCGGCTGTGCAGATAGAAAACGTCGCCGGGATAGGCTTCGCGGCCTGGAGGACGACGCAAGAGCAAGGACATTTGGCGATAGGCCACAGCTTGCTTCGACAAATCGTCATAGACGATGACAGCGTGCATGCCGTTGTCGCGGAAAAATTCACCCATCGCAACGCCGGTGTAAGGCGCGAGATACTGAAGCGGTGCAGGCTCGGAAGCCGTTGCAGCGACGACGATGGAATATTCCATCGCGCCTTGTTCTTCCAATGCGCGGACGATTTGCGCAACGGTTGAACGCTTCTGACCCACGGCGACGTAGATGCAATATAGCTTCTTCGATTCGTCGGTGCCCTTGTTCACTTCCTTCTGGTTGATGAAGGTGTCGATGGCGACAGCGGTCTTACCCGTCTGACGGTCGCCAATGATCAATTCGCGCTGGCCACGGCCAACGGGAACAAGTGCGTCGAGCGCCTTAAGGCCAGTTTGCACAGGTTCCGAAACCGATTGGCGCGGGATGATGCCCGGTGCCTTGACTTCAACGCGGCTGCGCTGTGTGGTCTTCAACGGGCCCTTGCCATCAATGGGGTTGCCAAGGCCGTCAACAACGCGACCAAGCAATTCCTTGCCGACAGGAACGTCCACAATCGTGCCGGTACGCTTTACAACGTCGCCTTCACGGATTTCGCTGTCGGAACCGAAGATAACAACACCGACATTGTCCGCTTCCAAGTTCAGCGCCATGCCCTGAATACCATTGGCGAATTCGACCATTTCACCCGCCTGCACATTGTCGAGGCCGTGAATACGGGCGATGCCGTCACCAACTGACAATACGCTGCCGACTTCCGAAACCTGAGCTTCGGTGCCGAAATTGGCGATCTGGTCCTTAATGACCTTGGAAATTTCTGCGGCGCGGATATCCATGTTGCTACTTAGCCTTTCATCGCGTTAGCGAGGGTGTTCAAACGGGTTTTGATGGAGTTGTCGATCATCTGGCTACCGATTTTAACGGTCAGCCCACCAAGAAGTGATGGATCGACTTTGGTCTGTATGGCGACGGTCCTGCCGACGCGTGTTTTAAGTGAGGCCAATAATGCCTTGGTCTGTGCTGCGCTGAGCGCGTGGGCGGAGGTCACTTCGGCAGTGACTTCGCCGCGATGGGCCGCAGCAAGCGTTGAAAATGCACGGGCAACGGCAGCTGTTTCGTTCAAGCGGCGGTTGTCGGCGAGCACGCCCAATGTCTTTGCAGTCAACGCATCAAGCTTCATGGCTTTTGCCACAGCGGCGATGGCTTTTTTCGCATCACTACGGCTCAGCACCGGATTGCTGGTGAGTGCTTTTAGATCAGCCGATTCGCGCACGGCTTGGGCTATCGCCTGCATGCTCTTTTCAACTGCATCGATCGCCTTCGCATCGCGGGCCAGTTCAAACAATGCCGTCGCGTAACGGCCAGCAAGACTGGCTTGAATATTAGCGCTTGTGCCGCCGGAATGATCCACGCGTCGAATTCCTAAAATGTGAGACTGAAAAACTATTCGAGCGCACCGAAGGGTTGCCCCTTGCTGGCGTCGCGCCGCGCCTAGCAGGGGTTTTGCTGCGATGCAAGATGGCGATTGTCGCTTGTTTAAATGGAATCGTGATCCTGAACTTGTTTCAATATAACAAACTGCCTTAGGACGTTTTCCTGAAGCAAGTTTAGGTTGATATGACGGAGAGTGAAATGGGCAAAATGATTCGCATGACGATGTCGGATGGCGCGGAAATCGCGGTTTACCATGCCGAAGCATTGGGTGAACGTCGCGGCGGGCTTGTCCTTGTTCAAGAGATATTTGGGGTGACTGACCATATCCGCGAATTGTGCGACGAATATGCCGCCGATGGATATGAAATATTGTCGCCGGCCATTTTTGACCGCGAGCATCCGGGATTTGAGGCGGCTTATACTGGGCCCGATTATCACCGCGCTGTCGAGTTGGCCCGGGACCTGCATCCGTTCGCGCAATCGCTCGATGATGCGCAGGTTTGCGTAAATGCGCTCAAAGACAAGGGGCCAGTGTTTATAACCGGCTATTGCTATGGCGGCTCAGTCGCTTGGGCAATGGCGGGGATCAGCGATGATCTTGCCGCAGCCAGCTGCTATTATGGCAGTCTCGTTCCAACGCTGTACGCTGACAATACCCCCAAATGCGCGACTATTGCCCATTTCGGCCGTTATGACGCGGGCATACCGATGGAGGGCGTCGAAGCACTTATTGAAAAGGCGCACCCGACCGCGCAAATATTTGTCTACGATGCCAATCACGGTTTCAATTCCGACCGACGCAAGGATTATCATGAAGCCAGCGCCGATCTGGCACGCGAGCGCACCTTGGCGCTCTTTCGCGCCTGTGGTGGATGACGGCGGCGATGACAAAAAGCGTCTGGAACGACGGCGGTGCAGGCGTTTCCATCTATTGGGCGGTGGCTGAAACCGCGCTTGGCTCGATGCTACTGGCCGCGACAGACAAAGGGATTTGCCGCCTGTCGTTTGACGAAAATGAAAGCACGCTAAAGCGCCGCTTTCCAAACGCGACCCTGTTGAGTGAAGGCGGATCGCTCGCGGCCCTGATCGATGGCGCCGTCTTTGCGATTCAAAACCCAAGGCAGATGCCCCAATTACCCCTGGATATCGGCGGCACGGATTTCCAAATGGCCGTATGGCAGGCGTTGCTGCAAATAGCTGCGGGCGAAACGCGCAATTATGCCGAAATCGCTGCGGCAGTTGGAAAGCCCGATGCGGTGCGCGCGACAGGTTCGGCCAACGGCGCAAACCCGGTGTCGGTGCTCATACCCTGCCACCGCGTCATCCGGTCCGATGGCGGCCTTGGCGGCTATGCTTATGGGCTGGAACGCAAGCGCCGTTTGCTGGCGTGGGAAAGCGGGCAGGGCGGTCTGTTTTTAGCTTAGGGTCAGGACCACTGAAATCGGGCAGGCGCGCAGTCGCCAATTTTTAAGGATAAAGCGCCCGTACGAAATAGAGCCCTTCAGGGGGGGCATTTTCCGCCAGAGCCGAGCGGTCGGCCGCATCTAACGCGGCCTTTAGGTCTGCCGCTGTCCAACGCCCAAGCCCAACGGCGACAAGGCATCCGACCATGGACCGCACTTGATGATGCAAGAAGGACAAGGCCGCTGCCTCGATAATCACATGCTGCCCTTCCCGCCGCACGTTGAGGCGGTCGAGTGTTTTTATGGGGCTGGCAGATTGGCACGCGGTCGAACGGAAGGTGGTGAAATCATGCAGGCCGACAAGTATCTGCGCGGCATCATGCATTGCCTCGGCGTCCAGTTCCGGTCCGACGCGCCAGACGCGACCCTTTTCTAAAGTCAGCGAGGCGCGGCGGTTGAGGATGCGATATGCATAAGACCGGCCAATGCAGCTATAACGCGCATGCCAGTCATCAGCGACCTCTTCGCATGCCAATATCGCGATGGGGTGCGGGCGCAAATGGGCGTTGATGGCCTCCATCAAGCGAAAGGCGGAAAGGCCTTTTTCCACATCGACATGCGCCCGCATACCAAGCGCATGGACCCCTGCATCGGTGCGACCAGCGCTGTAGACCAAAGTTTTTTCGCCGGTGGTTTTGAATATGGCCTCTTCGATCGCCCCTTGGACTGAGGGGCCATGGTCCTGCCATTGCCAGCCCATATAGGGACCGCCGTCAAATTCGATGGTGAGCGCGAAGCGAGTCAACTGCGGGTCGCTTTCGTGCAAGCGGCAACTTCTCCGTCGCTCCAGCCTACGCTGGGGCGACGGTTATTTGGGTTCACGCAGAGGCGCAGAGGAATGCTTTTCGCCGCGTCATACTGAACTTGTTTCAGCATCCATCGTGCCGCAAAGACCGAAGGGGTAAGAGGTAAATCTTCCCCCCCATACCCACCAGCCTGTTGTGGTGTGACGAATTTGAGAGTGAGCGGTGTCATGTTAGGATCGTGCCAGCAGGAATGGCCTTGCCGCGCAGCAGGTCGGCGGTTGGCATAGCGGGCTTGCCAGCGCGTTGGATAAGTGTTGGACGGATGGCATGAACGCCGCAGGCGATGGTAAGTTGGTCGTCGATAATCCTGCCTGCCGCGCCGTGGGCTGCGACGATGTCAGCGGCCAATACACGGTAACGTTCGCCTTCAAATTCGAACCATGCGCCCGGTGCGGGGTTAAAGGCGCGGATTTGGCGTTCGACGGCTTCGGCAGACTGGGAAAAATCCAGCTTCGTTTCGGCCTTGTCGATCTTGGCGGCATAAGTAACGCCTTCGTCCGGCTGCGCCACGCAGGGAAATGCCTCCACATCCGCCAAAACCCGGACCATCAGTTCCGCGCCAAGCTCCGCCAGCGCCATAGTAAGCTGGCCCGTTGTTTTGTGCCCGATTTCGATTTCCGTTGTCGCGCGGACGGGGCCCGTATCAAGGCCCGCCTCCATCTGCATGACCATGACGCCACTATTGGTATCGCCGGCCAATATCGCACGCTGCACAGGCGCGGCGCCCCGCCAGCGGGGCAGCAAGGATCCGTGGACATTCAGGCAGCCATGCAGAGGCGCGTCCAAGACCGCTGGCGGCAATATGAGACCATAGGCCGCAACGATAGCCACATCGACGCCCAGGGCAGCGAAATCAGCCTGTGCCTCCGCCTGACGCAGCGACAGGGGGCATCGCACGCGCAGCCCTAGTTCTTCGGCGCGTTGTTGCACAGCGGACGGGGTCAGCTTCTTGCCGCGATTGGCGGGGCGCGGCGGCTGCGTATAGACAGCGACCACATCATGCCCAGCCGCCACCAACGCATCGAGCGTCGGTACGGCAAATTCCGGGGTTCCCATGAAGGCAAGACGCATCGTCACTTTTCCTTTGTTCAAAAGCCCCCTAAGACCCGAAGCATGGCATCGCAAGAAATAGACGCATTGGCACAAGCATTGTCGAAGCTACCGGGGCTTGGCCCACGGTCGGCGCGCCGCGTCGTGCTGCACCTCATGAAAAAGCGTGAGAGCGTGTTGCAGCCGTTATTGCGTGCGTTGCAGAATGTGGAGCAGCGGCTCGTTGTTTGCAGCACCTGTGGCAATATCGACACTGGCAATCCATGTGGCATTTGCGTCGACCCGCGCCGCGACATCCGGTCCATTTGCGTGGTGGAGGATGTATCGGACCTGTGGGCACTTGACCGCTCGCGGCTTTTTCCGGGCAAATATCATGTTCTGGGCGGACGCTTGTCCGCGTTGGACGGTGTCCGGCCAGAGGATTTGAACATCGACGGATTGGTCAGCCGCATTGCCGAAGGCGGCATTGACGAAGTGGTGCTGGCGATGAACGCAACGCTTGAGGGGCAGACAACGGCCCATTATCTGGCCGAACGGTTGGAACAATTCCCCATTCGCCTGACCCAATTGGCGCATGGCGTGCCGGTGGGCGGGGAACTGGACTATCTCGACGACGGCACTTTGGCGCAAGCATTGCGCGCGCGACGACCCGTCGGTTGATTTATCCAAAGACCGTCCCTATTTGCGACCCATGGCTATATTACCTATTCTTGAAGTGCCCGATCCGCGGCTGAAAACCATCTCGAAACCTGTTGAGAGCTTCGATGGCGAGTTGAAAACGCTCGTCCATGACATGATCGAGACGATGTATGACGCGCCCGGCATTGGCTTGGCCGCCATTCAAGTGGGTGTGCCAAAGCGCCTGTTGGTGATCGACTTGCAGGAAGAGGAAGCCGAAGGCGAAGAACCCGTCCGCAACCCGCGCGTTTTTGTGAACCCCGAAATTTTGGACCCGTCCAACGAACATAGCCTGTATAATGAAGGTTGCCTGTCTGTCCCCGACCAATATGCCGAGGTGGAGCGCCCAGCCCAAATCCGCGCCCGTTGGCAGGATTTAGACGGCAAGGTGCATGAAGAGACGATGACTGGCCTGATGGCGACATGTTTGCAGCATGAAATGGACCATCTGGAAGGCATATTGTTCATCGACCATCTGTCGCGGCTAAAGCGTCAGATGGTGTTGAAGAAGATTGAGAAGGCCCGCAAAATGGGCGGCGGTCATGTGCATGGGCCGGATTGCCGCCACTGATGCGGTAGTTTGAAACCCCGTTCTAGGCGGGGTGTCGTTATTTTGCGAACTGTGACGGGGCGGCGCTAACCGTTACAAACTTGCCGGCCTGAATTTCCTGTACCTCAAGCATACGGTCGGTCAGGCCATTGGCGTTGAACCGGAACGCGCCGTCAACGCCGATGAAACCTTGCGGATCAGTCAATTGCCCCACGGGAAAGCGTGTCCCGGGACGCCAGTCGCGGGCGACGCGGGCCACCAGTAACACCGAGTCATAACCAAGGCTCGACAGGCGCAAGGGGGCCTTGCCAAAACGGGCACGATATTTGGTCGCATATTGCGTGTAGAGCGTGTCCGACACACTTGCGAACCACGCGCCATACATGGGCGGACTGCCCGCCAGCGTGCCATCGATATTCCACAAATCAGTGCCTAAGATTTTGGCCGTGCGTAGCCCGCCACGGCGCAAGGCAGGCACTGTTGTGATGGCTGCGCGGCCGCTGTCGGCAACCAAGATGGCGTCAATAGCGCCCATCTGTGCCAGACGACGCGCGGCGGCTTCGGCTGATGCGGCTGTTCCGTTTGATTCTTGAATGCCCACCAAAACGCCGCCGGCTGCGCGCACCGCTGTCGTGATATTGGATTGCGCACGCTGTCCATAGACATTGGATGCAACCACGCCAGCAAAGCGGTTCATGCCTTTCGATTTGGCATATAGCACCACGCGTTCAATCGATTGGTTCGGTAAATGGCCAAGCAAGAACACATTCTGTCCAGCAACGCCGACATCATTGGAGAAGCTGATGATGGGCACGGCTGCTGGACGTGCAATTTCTGCGACCTCAATGACATTGTCGGCGCGTAGCGGGCCCAAGATCAACTTGTTGCCATCTGCAATCGCGCGTTGTGTCGCGGCGGCCGCGCCAAGGCCCGTGTCATAAGTGACCATGCGGATGTTGGTGACTTTGGTATCGGCAAGTGCCAGTGCCGTTGCATTGGCAATCGATTGCCCCACTTCAGCGTCAGGGCCAGTCACGGGCAGCAAAAGCGCGACACGGTGCATGCCATCGGACGGTTCGGCGACGACAATCGGTGCTTTGCTGCGCGGGACTGTGCTACAGGCCGCTAGCAGGATGACCGATGCTAATATTAGCAGCTTTTTGAATTGGCCTGCTAAAGCTTGCGGCTGCGCGCGCGTTGCGGCAATGGTTGCGCTCATTTTGGGTTCCTTGGGAAGAAGCTGCATATTCCGATGACTTTCGAATCAGGCTTATATGTCGTTGCGACCCCCATCGGCAACCTTGCAGATATATCGCAAAGGGCAATCGACCTCCTGACCGCCGCCGAAATAGTCGCGGTTGAAGACAGCCGTGTGACAGGCAAATTATTGCATCATTTGGGCATTAAAAAGAAAATGCGCCGCTACAACGACCATAGCGGCGGCGTTGAGCGCGAGTCCTTGGTCGCTGCCGCGCGTAATGGCGTTGTCGCCTTGGTGTCGGACGCTGGCACGCCGTTAATCTCCGACCCAGGATATAAGCTTGTCCGCGCCGCCCGTGACGCTGGCGTGCCGGTGTTTACCATTCCGGGTGCAAGTGCGGTGACAGCAGCTTTGTCGATTTGCGGCCTTCCTACAGACCGTTTTTTGTTTGCAGGCTTTTTGCCCAATAAAGCCAAAGCGCGGGTTGAGACATTGACCGAGCTGGGGCAGGTCAAGGCGACATTGGTGTTTTACGAGGCCGGCCCGCGTCTGGCCGCAAGCTTGGCTGCCATCGCAGAAACCTATGGCGACCGCGAAGTTGCTGTGGCCCGCGAGTTGACCAAAAAGTTTGAAGAGGTGGTGACTGGAACAGCCGCAGAGCTGGCGGCGCGCTATGCCGAACAGGAACCCAAGGGCGAAATCGTCCTCATCATTGGCCCGCCAGCCGACGATGTGGTGACGGAAACGGGGGATGTCGATGCGGCGTTGCAAGCGGCGTTGGAAATCATGTCCGCTGCCAAGGCCGCTGGCGCTATTGCCAAGCGGTTCGGGCTGGAACGCAATGCCGTCTACGCCCGCGCCACGGAATTGAAGGCAAAGTGAGCCGCCTTGCCGCCGAAAAACGCGGACGGCGCGGGGAGGCGATTGCCGCTTGGTTTCTGCGCCTGAAAGGATGGCGTATCTTGGCCGCGCGCGTGAAAACCCCGCGCGGCGAGGTGGATTTAATCGCACGGCGCGGCAAAAGCATCGCCTTTGTTGAGGTGAAGGCGCGGACGAAAGCCGCTGACCTTGCCACCGCGATTGATGCCAGTCGGTTGCGCCGTGTGGCCGCAGCGGCGGAAATTCTCTTGCCCAAATATGGTAAAGAATGTGAAAATATGCAGATTGATGTGATTATGGTTGCGCCGTGGCGCTTCCCTCAGCATTTGCCAAATGTCTGGCACGGATAGGAACTCGCGAAATGGCAATCAAAATGGCGGTCCAGATGGACCCTATGGACGGTATCAACATCAATGGCGATTCCAGCTTTGCACTGATGCTGGCGGGGCAATCGCGCGGATATGATATCTGGCATTATGATGTCGGCACGCTGACACTTGATGCCCATGACCGGCTGACGGCTTGGGCGCATCCGGTGCATGATGTGCAAAGGGTGGACGGCGCGCATTATCGTTTTGGCGCACCGAAGAAAATCGACTTGGGCGCAGACATTGACGTAGTTTTGATGCGGCAGGACCCGCCCTTTCATGTCGGCTATATCACCGCGACCCATTTGCTGGAACGCATCGCGCATGAGACATTGGTGGTCAACAACCCCGCCAGTGTGCGCAACGCGCCCGAAAAAGTCATGGTGCTCGATTATCGGCAATATATGCCGCCAACGATCATCACCCGTTCCGCAGACGAAGTGCGCGACTTCCAAAAAATACATGGCGCAGTCGTCGTGAAACCATTGCACGGCAATGGTGGCAAAGCCATTTTCCGCATTGACGCCGACGGCAGCAATCTGGGCGCCTTGTTTGAGGTGTTCAACAACACATGGCCCGAACCGCATATGGTGCAGCCATTTCTGCCTGATGTCGCATTGGGTGACAAACGTATTGTCATGATCGACGGTGAAGTAACCGGCGCGATCAACCGCCGTCCGGGCGAAGGCGAATTCCGTTCTAACTTGGCCGTTGGCGGTAGCGCGGAGCCGACTGAGCTGACAGCGCGCGAACGCGAAATCTGCGCCGCGATGGGCCCGCGTTTGAAGCAACTTGGCCTGATATTTGTCGGCATTGATGTTATCGGCGGTCAATATTTGACTGAAATAAACGTGACCTCGCCCACGGGCATTGTCGCGATTGATCGCTTTAATGGAACGGACACACCTTCGCGCATTCTCGACGCGATTGAACGCAGATTGTCGGAGCAGAAATAATGGAAGATTGGATCATTCGCTTGGTTGAGTGGGGCCATTATTGGGGCGTCGCTGTGCTCATGCTGCTCGAAACCATCTTCCCGCCGATCCCGTCCGAAATCATCATGACCGTGGCTGGCCTATCATCGGCGCGCGGCACTATGAGCCTTGCTGGCACCATTGCGGCGGGGACGGCGGGCGCGATGCTGGGCAATTGGATATGGTATTGGGTAGCGGTCAAATTTGGTGAAAAACGGATGCAAATCTTCATCGACCGCTACAGCCGTTGGTTGACGCTCGACTGGGATGAGGTGGAGCGCGGCCAAAGCCTGTTTCGCAAGCATGGATCGATCATTGTATTGGTGGCGCGCATGTTGCCTACATTACGGTCGCTGATTTCGATACCGGCGGGCTTGTTCGGCATGACCCTTCGCCGCTTCATGATATTCTCGACCATTGGGACCGCCGGATGGACCGCGGCCTTGGCCTGCGCAGGCTATTTCTTGGGATCGCAGTTCGACGATGTGGAAAAATGGCTTGGGCCAGTGTCGACCATAGTGATCGCAGGCATCGTTCTGACTTATGTGTGGCGATTATTGCGCTGGAAACCTAAACCCGCGCTTAAGCCCGGGGATGCGCGTTCTGATATTCATCCAAAAGCATAGCGGTATCAACAGCCGTATAAACTTGAGTCGACGACAGGCTGGCATGGCCCAATAATTCCTGCAGGCTGCGCAAGTCCGCGCCGCCTGCTAACAAATGCGTGGCAAAGCTGTGGCGCAGCGCGTGCGGCGTTGTCCGGTCGGACAGGCCCAATCGCGTGCGTGCGCCCTGAACCGCGCGGCGCACCAATGCGGGGGATAATGGCCCACCTTGCGCGCCGCGAAACAATGGCTGGTCGGCATCGGCGGCATAAGGGCAGAGCGCGAGATATTCTTGAATGGCCGCCCTGACTTGCTCCAGCAAGGGCACGATGCGTGTCTTGTTGCGCTTGCCGGTAACCCTTAACGTGCTGCCCATTGGCAATATGTCGCCCATCAGGCCCGTCGCCTCGCTGACGCGCAGGCCGCTGCCATAAAGCAGCAACAGCAACGCCCAATCGCGCGCGCCGATCCAACCGTCTTTTGCATTTTCGGCGACGTCATCGGCGAGTGCCAGAACATCATCGGGGTTCACTGGGCGCGGCAGGCTGCGCTGCACACGCGGCCCTCTCATCACAGGCAAAGTCACATCATCGCCTAAGGCAAAGCGCAAGAAATGGCGCGCGGCGGACAGTTCACGCGCCGTGGAACGATTGGTCAGGCCATCGCCGCGCCGGTCGGCCAAAAAGGCGCGCATATCTGCCGATGAAATATTGCGCAGCGTCACGCGGGTGACATCGCCGCCCCAATAAAGTTGCAGAAATCCTGCCAGCCGGTCCGCCGTCGCATGATAAGCGCGCACGCTGTGCGGCGACATCCGGCGGTTGTCGGTCAGGAACGCTAAATATTCGGTTAGCAAAGACGGCATAAGCTTTATGCTATCAGGCGGCGGCATCCGCCTCAACGTTTACTATCTGGGGCAGGATCGCGTCGAGCAACGGCATTCCCTGCGGCGTGACAGTGATATGGTCTGCATCGCGGGTGATCAGGCCAAGCTGTGCAATTTTGTCCACTGCATCCATGTCCAATAAGTAAGCAGCGGCGATGCCCGTCCGTTGCGACAGGCGGCTGAGGTCAATCCCTTCCGCCAGCCGCAATCCCATCAGCAAGCTTTCGGTCGCGCGTGTCGCAGCATCAAGATGGTCTTCGCTGCTGATGCCATGGGCGTTACGTTCGACAGCGGACAAGAAATTCTCCGGCTTTTTATGCCGCTGTGTTGCGGCTTCAAGCCGCCGTCCATGCGCGCCGGGGCCAATGCCGATATAATCATCATAACGCCAATAGCTTAAATTATGGCGGCTTTCGCTGCCGGGGCGGGCATGGTTGCTGATTTCATAGGCGGGAATGCCTGCGGCGGATGTCATCTGTCCGGTCAGTTCATATAATGTCGCGGCATCATCATCATCGGCGGGGATGAAATGGCCGGTGCGCACCAAAGTTTCAAAGCGCGTGCCGGGTTCAATGGTCAGTTGATATAGCGAGATATGGTCGGTGCTAAAGGAAAGGGCGTGTTGCAACTCGGCCTCCCATTGGACAGCGGTTTGTTCGGGGCGCGCGTAAATCAGGTCGATGTTGACGCGGCCAAAATGACGCTGCGCAATGGCCAGCGCGTCAAGGCTCTCGGCAACCGAGTGCGCGCGTCCCAGAAACGTCAGCGCGGCATCATCCAATGACTGAAGCCCAAGCGATACGCGGTTGACCCCTGCTGCCGCTAGGTCCGCGAAACGCGCCGCCTCGACCGAAGACGGGTTCGCTTCCAAAGTGATCTCGATATCTTCGGCAAAATCCCAATGCCGCTGCGCCGCGTCAATCAATGCGGCAACGGTGGACGGGGGCATCAACGATGGCGTGCCGCCGCCGAAGAAGATGGAGGTGAGCTTACGATCCGCCGTCAGCCCCGCCTCATAGGCCATATCCGCCAGCAACGCCGCACACCATGCCGCATCGTCCACCGTATCGCGGACATGGCTGTTGAAATCACAATATGGGCATTTGGAAACGCAAAATGGCCAATGGATGTACAGGGCGAGCGGGGCGGGCTGCGTTTGGCGTGTCATCGTCATCAGCCAACAACGACCGTAGCCCTGAGCAGCAGCCGAGGATCGGCTGCGTCCGTCGAAGGGTGCGTCGCCATCTGGCAAGACGCTATTCTGAAAAGCGCCCTTAGACTCTCGTCAGCGTTGTCGCACTGACGGCTCAGGGCTGCGGTGTATAGGCGCGCGGGCTTGTTCAAAACACTGCCGCAACCAATTTGCGAAATGCGTCCGCGCGATGGCTCTTGGCGTGTTTCTCTTGCGGATCAATCTCGGCAAAGGTTTCGCTGCGGCCTTCGGGCAGGAACACAGGGTCATAACCAAAGCCTAGCAACCCGCGTGGCGGCCAAGTCAGGCTGCCCTGCACACGGCCTTCGAAAATTTCCTGATGTCCGTCGGGCCATGCAAGCGCCAAAGTGCAAATGAAATAAGCGCTCCGGTCGGTGGCGGGACCAAGTTCAGCTAACTTGCCCTCAACCTTGCCCATCGCCATATACCAGTCACGCCCGGGTCCGCCTTCGAAGTCCTGGGTTTCCGCCCAATCGGCGGTGTAGACCCCCGGCGCACCGCTTAAGGCGGCAACGCACAGGCCGCTGTCATCGGCCAGCGCGGGAAGGCCGGAACCTTGCGCCGACGCATGGGCCTTCAGCAACGCATTTTCGGCAAAGCTGGTGCCGGTCTCGTCGGGCTCAGGCAGGCCAAGTTCGCCTGCTGATACTGGTTCGATACCAAAAGGCGCAAGCAAGGCGCGGATTTCACGGACCTTGCCCGCATTATGGCTGGCGATAACCAACTTGCCGGGTTCGAGTTTACGGTGAGTCATAATGCCCAACTCATGTCATACTGAACTTGTTTCAGCATCTTAATTCTGGGCTGTTCAAAAGTAAGACCCTGAAACGAGTTCAGGGTGACGGGTAATAAAAATTCGCAATGAATCATAAGCGTCGCCTCAAGTCATTGTGTCATCCCCGACTTGATCGGGGATCCATGGTCTAACCGTTGGGCCATGGGTTCCCGCTTTCGCGGGAATGACACAGAAATTTAAGTGGTCCTGACCCTAAGACTTCTTTACTTAACCGCATCGGCCTGCGCGGCGAAAATCCGGTCGGTTCCCATGCGGGCGAGGCGGAGCAAGCGCAGAAGGCCTTCTTCGTCATAGGTTGCGCCTTCGGCGGTGGCTTGCACTTCGGCAATCTGTCCACCTTCGATCAAAACGAAATTCGCATCGGCATCCGCGTCGGAATCTTCGATATAATCAAGGTCCAAAACTGGCGTGCCTTTGAAAATACCGCAGCTCACGGCTGCAACCCGTCCGCTGATCGGATCTTCCTTGATCGCGCCTGAGGCCATCAGACCATTGACGGCAAGCCGCAACGCAACCCAAGCGCCAGAAATGGCGGCGGTGCGCGTGCCGCCATCGGCTTGCAACACGTCGCAATCGATAGTGATTTGGTTTTCGCCCAGCTTTTTCAAATCGACGACCGAGCGCAACGAGCGGCCAATAAGACGTTGAATTTCCTGAGTCCGGCCCGATTGCTTGCCCTTGGCCGCTTCGCGTTGGCTGCGCGTATGCGTGGCGCGGGGCAGCATCGAATATTCCGCCGTGACCCAGCCTTCACCCTTGCCGCGCAACCATGGTGGAATGCGATCTTCGACGCTGGCGGTTACCAACACGCGGGTGTCGCCAAATCCGATAAGGCAGCTGCCTTCGGCATGCTTCGTGAAATGGGTTTCGATCGAAATGGCGCGCATTTCGTCTGGCGCACGGCCGGATGGACGCATGATAATCTCCTGATAACAAGTTGCCGCCCGCAGTAGGCCGTGAATTCGTAAATATCACCTTCACGGCGTCAAAATGGCTTCGATCTCGAGGCAAAATGTCCGCCGCAGGCAGTCACTCTGCCTGCAAGGGCATTTTGCCTCGAGATCGAAGCCATTTTGACGTCCTTCGGATTTGACCCATACTGTCCATTGCTGCGTTGGCAAGCTTGGACTTAGAACCACTAAGCCCTGCGCTTGCCGCCTTGCACTGAACAATATGGCCTCAAACCGTGAAGGTGATATTTATGAGTTCACGGCCTTAGCCTGCCCCGCTTGCTTTGCAAGTGCGCGGTGCGCTACACTGTCATGGTGAGCCAAACGCCCATCCATGAACTGAATGACCGGACACGCATGATTTTCCGGATGGTGGTTGAAAGCTATCTGGATAATGGCGCGCCGGTTGGGTCGCGGACCGTTTCCAAATTTGCAGGGTTAAACCTGTCGCCTGCCTCCATCCGCAATGTCATGCAGGATCTAGAGGAAGCAGGCTATCTCGCCTCTCCCCATACCAGTGCTGGACGGGTGCCAACCGAAAGCGGCCTGCGCTTATTCGTCGACGGCATGATGCAATCGGCGGCACCATCGGTTGAGGAACAGCGCGCGATTGAATCGCAAATCCGGGGCGAGGGGCCGATTGAGGAGGCGCTGGCAGCCGCAACGTCGGTACTGTCGGGCCTGTCCGCCTGCGCCGGCATCGTGCTGGTGCCAAAGCGGGACGCGATCCTAAAGGCCTTTAGCTTTGCGCGCCTTTCCCCATCACAAGTGCTCGCGATCATGGTTGGATCCGACAATAGCGTTGAAAACCGGCTGGTGTCGATTGACCCAGCGATTAGCGAATCCATGTTGGTGGAGGCTGCGAATTATATTTCGGCGCGCCTATCGGGCTTAACCCTGTCCGAAGCGCTCGAGCGCCTCGACAGCGAAATTCGCGCCGAAAAGGCGGAGCTGAACGTGGCCAGCCAAAAATTGGTGCGTGACGGGCTGGCGATTTGGTCGCTTGATGCCAATGACCGGCCTGTGCTGATCGTGCGCGGGCAGTCGAACTTGATTGACGAAGCCGCCGCCGCTGACCTTGACCGCGTCCGGCAATTGCTTGACGAGCTTGAGAGCAAAGAGGAAATTGCGCGGCTGGTCGACAGCGCGCGTGAGGCGCAATCGACGCGGATTTTTATTGGCTCGGAAAATAATCTTTTCTCGCTTTCGGGGTCATCGGTCATCGCCGCGCCCTATCGGGAGGCAGGGGGCAAGGTCGTTGGCGTCATTGGCGTCATTGGTCCAACACGCCTGAATTATGCACGCATTGTGCCGATGGTGGACTTTACCGCGCAGGCACTCAGCCGTTTAATTAGGCCGTGAACGCCTAAATGGTGCGGGGGTTGATGAAATAAAATTGCTTTCTATATGCGAGCAGCAACAAACGACCATGTAGTCGCAACGTAATTGGGTTAATCAGGTTTATGACAAAGAAGAAATCAGCCGCAGCCGATCCTGCTGTAGAACAAGAACTTGAAGGCGTGCCAGAACATATGAAAGACGATACGCCAGAAGCAAGCGATGCTGCTGATACCAAAATTGCGGCGCTGGAAGAATTGCTCGCCGCTGCGCAGCAGGATGTTTTATACGCGCAGGCCGAAACGCAAAATGTGCGGCGCCGTATGGAAAAAGAGGCGCAGGACGCGCGCGCTTATGCCGCGACGGGTTTTGCCCGCGATGTGCTTTCGGTCTCCGACAATCTGTCACGCGCTTTGGATGCAATTCCAGCCGAAATGCGCGAGAGCGAGGCGATGAAACCGCTTGTCATCGGCCTTGAAGCGACGGGCCGTGAACTGGACAGCGTCTTTACCAAAAACGGCATTACGCGCATTGCCGCCATGGGCATGCCGCTGGATCCCAATCAGCATCAGGCAATGGTTGAAATTCCCAGCGCTGATGTCGAACCGGGCATCATCGTCGCCGAAATGCAGGCGGGATACATGATTAAGGACCGCTTGCTGCGCCCTGCTTTGGTTGGGGTGGCGAAGGCGGCGGATTAGGTTCAGGACCATCACGCCGGGGGTGGTCTAACCCAACGCGCTCCGCTATCGAGCGCGTCACATGACAATAGCGGCAATCCCCACGGACCGTCAGTCCCCTTGGCGCGATGAACTTCGCGCGACCTTGTCGCTTGCCTGGCCTTTGATCCTGACCAACCTGTCGATGTCGTTGATCGGCGCGACCGATGTGGTGATGGTGGGTTGGCTTGGGCCGACCGAGTTGGCAGCCGCGTCTTTGGGGTTCAACCTGTGCATGACGGCGGCGATTTTCTGCATGGGCCTCGTTACCGCGACCGCGCCGATGATGGCGAGCGAGCGCGGCGCAAAGGCGCATTCGGTGCGCGATATCCGCCGCACATTCCGGCAAGGATTGTGGGTCGCGGTTGCGGTCATGATCCCGATCTGGCTGATCTTGTGGCAGACGGAAGCCATATTGCTGACGCTTGGCCAGCAAGCCGAACTTGCGGTAAAGGCGCAAAGCTATGTTCGCGCCTATATGTGGTCGATCCTGCCATTTTTGTGGCTGATTATCGCGCGTAATTTTCTGTCGGCGCTGGAGCAGCCCTTATGGTCGCTGGTCATCGGCATATTGGGCGTTTTTGCCAATGCGGCATTTAATTATGTCCTCATTTTCGGGAAGCTGGGCGTGCCAGCCTTGGGCATAATCGGCGCAGGCATTGGCAGCATATTGGCCAATATCTTCATGTTTTTGGGCATGGTGGCGGTCATCACTTATCATCCCAAATTCCGGCGATATCATCTGTTTGGGCGTTGGTGGCGCAGCGACTGGCCGCGGTTTCGGGCGCTGTGGAAATTGGGCCTGCCGATTGGCGTGACGATGGGTTTGGAAGGCGGCGTGTTTGGCGTTGCGGTCATGCTGATGGGGTTAATCGACACTGCCTCGGTCGCGGCGCATGCCATCGCGCTTCAGGTTGCAAGCGTGACTTTCATGGTGCCGATGGGCCTTGCGCAGGCCGCAACGGTGCGTGTGGGCATTGGCTATGGCCGGCGCGATCTTGCGCTTATCCGCCGCGCCGGTTGGACCAGCTTCGTCATGGGAACGGGGTTCATGGCGGCGATGGCGGTGCTGATGTGGCTGTCACCAGAATTGTTGATTGCTTTGTTCATTGACCGCGATGCCGCGATCAATGCAGAGGTTGTGCGACTGGCCGTCAGCTTCCTTGCCATTGCCGCCTTGTTCCAGATTGTCGATGGCGCACAAGTTGTGGGCGCTGGCATGCTGCGCGGGCTGCATGATACAACAGTGCCCATGATGTTTGCCGCCTTTGGCTATTGGGTTGTGGGTATTGGCGTCGGCGCATGGCTGGCGTTTTCGCAAGGGTGGAACGGGGTCGGCATCTGGGTTGGCTTGGCGACGGGACTTGGCATTGTCGCGGTTCTTATGCTGGTCCGTTGGTCGTTGCGCGCGCGGCTTGGGCTGCTGCCCTTAGAAGATTAGAACATCGCCATCCTTAGATTGCACCAGTAATCGTCATCCTGAGCGTGCACCAACACTCGTCATCCTGAACTCGCACCAACATTCGTCATCCTGAACTTGTTTCAGGATAACAGGCGACGTTTATGCGTTATCCTGAAACAAGTTCAGGATGACGAGACTTAGAAGCTTATCCCGAAACAAGTTCAGGAGGACGGGTCTTGGAGGGTACCCTGAAAAGCTAAAGTGTGCGCTTTTGGTTCCGGCACGCAGCCATCAACCATCAATGGCTTTCTTCTCGTCCGGGTCACTGCCGTCGATTTCTTGGACCCGCGCCTTTACCAATATGCGGACATTGTTCGAAAACAGGAATTCGGTCTCAATCACGCCCAAGCGACGGGGGATGACGTTGACGCCCCAGATCATCACATGCTTGCCGCCTTTTTTGAAAGCAATTTTCTCACCAGCCGGGATGTGCACGCGGTCCAGAGGCGCCATGGTCACAGCACCCGTTTTTGGGTCCACCGCGACATCGTGCATTTCAACGCGAACGGCCGATGGGGAACTTACGCGCAGCAAATGCACATCCTCCGGCCCGCCATAGACGTTGAAGTGCATGACCGACGGGTTGCTGTCGACAGGTGACAGCGTCAACACTGCCTCTTTCACTTTTAGCTGCGGTGTTGGGCCGCATCCGGCCAGCAAAAGGGCTGCCGCGGCGGCACTGAATGTGAATATACGTCGGTTCATAACGTCCTCCTTTTGGTGTTAGGTGCGCGCGTTCTTGCGACCAATCTATACAGAGTTTTCGCTTAACTTTTTCCCTATCTAGGAACGCCGAAGTCTTGTGCCAAGAGAATTGGCTCCTATATCGCCGCTACAACGTCACGTTATGCGAAACCCCAGTGCCTGATAGGGCTGGTGCGAAACGCGACAGGGTATAGTTCAATTTTTTAAAATTTCGGGGTAAGTTTTTATGGCTAAAGTTATTGGTATCGACTTGGGCACGACAAACAGCTGCGTTGCGGTAATGGACGGCGGCAAGCCAAAGGTCATCGAAAATGCAGAAGGCGCACGAACAACGCCATCGATCGTGGCCTTTGCTAAGGACGGCGAGCGCCTCATCGGCCAGCCAGCCAAGCGTCAGGCCGTCACCAATCCGGAAAGCACCATTTATGCGGTGAAGCGCCTTATTGGCCGTCGCTTCGATGACCCTATGACCAAGAAGGATATGGGCCTCGTCCCCTATAGCATTGTCAAAGGCAAGACCGGCGATGCATGGGTCAAAGCCGGCGGTGAAGAATATTCGCCATCGCAAATTTCGGCATTTATTTTGCAAAAGATGAAAGAAACAGCCGAAGCCTATTTGGGCGAAACTGTTACGCAAGCGGTTATCACCGTCCCAGCCTATTTCAACGATGCCCAGCGTCAGGCCACAAAGGATGCTGGCCAGATTGCGGGCCTTGAAGTGCTGCGTATCATCAACGAGCCAACCGCTGCGGCGCTTGCGTACGGCATGGACAAGGATGAGAATAAAACCATCGCGGTCTATGACCTTGGCGGCGGCACGTTCGATATTTCCATTCTAGAAGTCGGCGACGGCGTGTTCGAAGTGAAATCGACCAATGGCGACACATTCTTGGGTGGTGAAGATTTCGACAGCGTGCTTGTCGAGCATTTGGCAGCCGATTTCAACAAGGCCGAAGGCATTGACCTGACGAAGGACAAGCTTGCGCTGCAACGTTTGAAGGAAGCAGCGGAAAAGGCGAAGATTGAATTGTCGTCAACACAGACGACCGAAGTCAACTTGCCGTTCATCACCGCTGACCAAAATGGTCCAAAGCACCTTGTGAAAACCATCACCCGTGCCGACCTTGAAAAATTGGTCGATGACCTGATCAAGCGCACGCTTGAGCCATGCAAAAAAGCTTTGGCTGATGCGGGTATCAAGGCCGATGGCATTGATGAAGTCGTAATGGTCGGCGGCATGACCCGCATGCCCAAGGTGCGCGACGTCGTGAAGAATTTCTTTGGTAAGGAACCGCATACTGGCGTGAATCCGGATGAAGTTGTTGCCATGGGCGCAGCCATTCAGGCGGGCGTTTTGCAAGGCGACGTTAAGGATGTGTTGTTGCTCGACGTGACGCCATTGTCCTTGGGTATCGAAACGCTGGGCGGTGTATTTACGCGCATGATCGACCGCAACACGACGATCCCGACCAAGAAGAGCCAAGTATATTCGACGGCCGAAGACAATCAAAATGCCGTGACCATCCGCGTATTCCAAGGTGAACGTGAAATGGCGGCGGATAACAAGCTGCTGGGCAATTTCGACTTGGTTGGCATTCCACCTGCACCGCGCGGCGTGCCGCAGGTTGAAGTGACCTTCGACATTGACGCCAACGGCCTTGTCAGCGTGACTGCCAAGGACAAGGGCACAGGCAAGGAACAGCAGATCAAAATTCAGGCATCGGGCGGTTTGTCTGATGCGGATATTGAACAGATGGTCCGCGATGCCGAAGCCTTTGCCGAAGAAGACAAAAAGCGTCGTGAATCGGCAGAAGCCAAGAACAATGCAGAGAGCCTTGTCCATTCCACCGAGAAGCAGTTGGAAGAGCATGGCGACAAGATTGACGCTGCGTTGAAGGGCGAGATCGAAGCAGCTGTGGCGGAAACCAAGACCGCTATCGAAGGCGGCGATGCAGAAGCGATGAAAGAAAAGGCAACCGCCTTGGCCCAAATCGCGATGAAGCTTGGCGAAGCAATCTATAAAGAAGAGCAAGCTGCCGGCGCATCGGCAGATGCCGCATCGGAAGAAGCGCCAGCCGACGATAATGTTGTCGATGCTGAATTCTCCGAAGTCGAAGACGACAAGAAAGACTGATGTTGAATATCTCCGACCGTCGGTGCCGAATTGCAGCGACGGTTGGGGAGCCGGGGGGTTAGTCATTCATGAATCTCGACATTGATTATTATGAATTGTTGGAAGTCGAGCGGACAGCGGATGAGAAGACGCTGAAAACCGCGTATCGCCGGATCGCGATGGAATGCCATCCCGACCGCAATCCCGGCTGCGACAAATCCGAAGCCAAGTTTAAAGCCATTAGTCAGGCTTATGACGTCCTGAAAGATCCGCAAAAGCGCGCAGCTTATGACCGGTTCGGCAAGGAAGCGTTTGAAAATGGCGGCATGGGCAGTGGCGGTGGCCAAGGCGGTGCTGGCTTTGGTGACTTCTCCGATATCTTCGAAAGCTTTTTTGGCGACGCCTTTGGCGGCCGTCAGCGTGGCCCTGCGCGTGGCGCAGATTTACGCTATGATCTCGAAATCTCGCTCGATGAGGCCTTCCACGGCAAGGACGCGGAAATCACCATCGACGTCGCAACCGCGTGCGGAACCTGTAGCGGCAGTGGCGCGACGCCGGGGTCGGGCAAACGCCGCTGTAACCTGTGTGCTGGCCATGGCAAAGTACGCGCGCAGCAGGGCTTTTTCGTGGTCGAGCGCACATGCCCGACCTGCCACGGTCGCGGCGAAGTGATTGAGTCGCCATGTCGCGCTTGCGGCGGGGAAGGGCGGGCGGATGAACGCAAGACCATCGCCGTCAATATTCCGCCTGGCGTTGATGAAGGCACGCGCATTCGCGTCGCTGGCCGGGGTGAGGCTGGGCCAAATGGCGCGGCGGCAGGTGATCTGTACATCTTCATCCATCTATCGCGCCACAAGGTGTTCGAACGCGACGGCACAACATTATTCTGCCGTGTGCCCGTCAGCTTCACCACAGCGGCGCTGGGTGGCGAAATCCGCATCCCCGGCCTTGATGGCGCGGAGCATATCATCATCGTTCCAGAGGGCATACAATCGGGTAAGCAGCTTCGCCAACGCGGCGCAGGCATGCCCGTGTTGCAAGGGCGTGCTCGTGGCGACATGGTCATTCAAATCGACGTCGAAACGCCGTCCAAATTGTCCGCGCGGCAGAAGGAAATCTTGCGCGAGTTCCGTGAAACCGAAACGGGTGCAGAATGCCCGCAATCAACGGGTTTCTTTGACAAGCTTAAGGGCATTTGGGACGGCATCACCGATTAGGCTGGCGTGCGATAAAGGCTCAGATCTGCATCTGATCCACCTCGGTCCGTAAGGACATGATGAGGGGGCGGATATGCGTCAGCCGATCCTCCTCCTCATCCAATATCGCGTGAAATACCTGCTTTTTGTAACTTTGCGCGCGGCTGGCCGAAAATTCATGGCCGGGTGGGAGCGATGATATCAGGATATCGATCATCCGTTCCGCGCCATGCAAACGGCCCCATAGATAGTCGTTTTCCCGATAAGCGCGGCTGAAAAATGCCCCGAAATTGTTAAACTCTATGCCCTTTAACGTTGTGGCTGCGCCGCCTTTGCGGATAGAGGCGCAGTCGTCGGGGGATATGCGGTCCACCTTGACAGGGTCGAATTCGTCAAAGCCTTCATCCTGCAACAAAGGTAGGGTGGCGATGTCATAAAGTGCATAGCCCAAATAGCCGAGCAGCATGATTCTGCGTGCCTCAACCGGCAGGGTCAGCATGGCATCGCACAATATTTTGTCGACCTTGGCATCGGCGCGCACCAGATCGCGCCGTGCCGCAAGATGGTCCATCACGCCGGCAGGATCGTCAATGCCAGATTTGGCCGCCAGCGCGAAATCCGGGCCTAAATATTCTGCTGTTTCCAGATCGAGGAACAAGGCAAGGCAATTGTAAATAGAATCGCGCATTTTGGCGATATCATCGTCTGGCATATTGACGATATTTTCGACCTCTTCGGTCAGATGCCGAGCGAGAAAGCGCAAGCGGCGGATGCGGAAACGCAAATCATGTGCCCGAAAAAAGGCAATTTGGCGCGCTGTGGCCTTGCCCTTATGCGGCGGCAAATGGTCGAGATCACGGGTACCGACTTCGGTCCAAAGCGCAGCGCGCAAGTTACGGAAAAACGCGTTTGATGCATCGGGCACGCTGCGGCGTGCGGTGGCGACAATATCGTCAACGACGCCAGCGATTTTGAGATGGGTATAGGCGCGGTAACCGAAGCCGGCGGCAATAATCGCCTTTTCCTGCGCCGAATTTCGCCATTTTTGCATCCGACTTGCGGTTGGCTGGGTGAGAAACCATGTCTTACCCAGCAGCGTCTCTACGGTATTTTCAACCTCGCTCCGTAGGCTGTCGATGACGCGTTGCATCCGTTCAATACGTTCCGAACGGCCTGTGATTTTCTCTAGGCTGTCCCGAATGGGCTGTTCGCGCGGAATGTTGGACGACGCCCCCAATATAGTCGAAAAGAACCCCGGCGGTTTGCGCGGGATATCGGCAGTGCCGTCCATATTGCGTTTGCCAAAACGAAAACTGGGTCGGCCTGGCTTTGGGTCGATATAAACAAAACGCCGGTCCACTTCGCGGCGTGCGGGGCGGTTGCGCAAGGCGGAAATTGCCTGATTAAACGGCGCATTGGCCAATACCGATCCGTCGATCAACATCGTATCTTCGGCGGCATTGGCGGCAAATTGTTGCGGCAATATGCGCTTCAAAAATGCACTCCGGCCAAGCCAAGGGACATTTTGCCGCGCCAACAAACGGTCAAGTTCACGTACAGAAAATGGCGGGAAAGCGCCGGGGAAACTTGCCGTGGCACGTGCTGCAAAAATCAGCTCGGGAATGTCAGCGAGTCCGGTTCGTCCGCGTGTTGAAAAATCGACGGTGATGCGATGTTCGGACTCGGTAACTTCTTCGGGACTGTTGAGGCGAAGCACCCGATCATGCCCGTAATAGTCAGTTACCGTGACAAACAAATCCAGCGGCTGGCTTGTGGGTAAAAGTGGCGGTGCTGCTGCGCTCGCGGCCATGGCGTTCAGCGCATCAAGCAACAATTTCGAAAACACATTCCCGCCAAAGGGCGGCGCAAACCAACGGGCGCGGACAAAGCGGGACAGCTTGGCGGCGACTTCCTGCTGAGCCTCTTTCGCGACTGTCCTTTCAACCGCGCCGCCGCGTCGGCGCAAAATCATCCATGCAATCGGCGTTGCCCAAAATTTGGTGAAGCGCGACAGCGGGCGGGCGTCTGGATCAAGCAGTATGTCGACATCTGCCATTTCAAGCCACATATCGGTCAACGGCTCTAATGATTGGCCCGTGACGATAGCCTGCGACAGAAATATGCCGTTGATGCCGCCTGCGCTTGACCCTGCAATAATGTCTGTCAAAACCCTCAACTTGACGCCGCTAACCCGCGACAATTCCGCAAGCAGGTCGTGATAGACAATCTCGCTGCGGCGGGTGGGGGGTGCGCCATCATGAAAAGCGCGGCTCGCGCGGACCATGTGCCAAATCTCGCGCGTCACGCCATGCATGTAAATGGCAAGGCTGACCCCGCCATAACAAATAAGCGCCAGCCTGAGTTCTTTTTCGCGCATAGCCATGATGTGGCATTAGGCTGCGCCACACGCAAGCGCTGATACAGAACAGTTATGTCTTGAGTTCTTGATTTGTTCTGTTAATTATCGGGCATGGCAAAAGCAAAGCGCAAATATGTGTGTCAGGCATGCGGTTCGGAATCCAACCGCTGGCAGGGGCAGTGCGACGATTGCGGCGAATGGAACACCTTGGCGGAAGAGGCCAAGGCCACTGTTTTTGAGCTAAAGCATCATTTGCACTCGGGCGGGCGTGCGGTTGAATTGTCCGGATTGAACACGGACATTAAACTGCCTGAACGTGCCTCGACGGGCATATCCGAATTCGACCGCGCTTTGGGTGGCGGGCTTGTGCCGGGCTCGGCAACCTTGCTTGGTGGTGATCCGGGCATTGGTAAGTCGACCTTATTGTTACAAGCCGCCGCGAACCTCGCGCGGCGCGGCCTGTCTGTTGCGTATATTTCCGGCGAAGAAGCGGTCGACCAAGTGCGCCTGCGTGCCCGTCGGCTGGGCCTTGGCGATGCGCCGGTGCAGCTGGCTGCTGCAACCTCTGTGCGCGATATATTGACGACGATGGCCCAAGGCGCGCCGCCCGCTTTATTGGTCATCGATTCCATTCAGACCATGCACAGTGACCTCATCGAAGGCGCACCGGGCACGGTCAGCCAGGTCCGCGCATCGGCGCAAGAGCTTATCCGTTTTGCCAAGGAACGCGGCACGGCGTTGATGCTTGTCGGCCATGTTACCAAGGACGGGACGATCGCCGGACCCCGCGTGCTGGAACATATGGTCGACACCGTATTGTCGTTCGAAGGCGAACGCAGCCATCAATATCGCATTTTGCGTGCGTCCAAAAACCGCTTTGGCGGGACAGACGAAATCGGTGTGTTTGCGATGGTAGAAGAAGGCTTGACCGAGGTTGGTAATCCAAGCGCCTTGTTCCTGACCGACCGGGCCGAACAGGTTACGGGGGCAACGGTGTTTCCGGCGTTGGAGGGGACGCGGCCAGTGCTGGTGGAAATACAGGCGCTGACCGTGCGGCTATCCAGTGGCGCAACACCGCGCCGCGCCGTTGTGGGCTGGGACAGTGGCCGCCTTGCGATGATATTGGCGGTGCTGGAGGCGCGATGTGGCCTAAGCTTTTCAACCGCTGAGGTCTATCTCAACATCGCCGGCGGCTATCGCATTTCCGACCCCGCTGCCGATCTTGCGGTGGCGGCGGCGCTGGTTTCGGCTTTGGCGGAACGGCCATTGCCGTCCGATGCGGTATTGTTCGGTGAAGTCGCCTTGTCCGGTGAAATCCGTCCCGTCGCCCATGGTGCGTTGCGACTGAAGGAATCGGCGAAGCTCGGGTTTAGCCGCGCATTGGTGCCGCCGTCGGTGAAAGGTCAGGCGGGTATTTCAACGCAAGAGTTCCGCACGCTTGCCAATCTCGTTGACCATATGCTGGGACGTCCCTAAATCTCATATAGGTGGTTGCAGGGGCGTTGAAATAGGACGCGCGCTGCCTTTGAATCTCGACGCATTTACGTAATTGGGGCAACAGGAATAGATGACCGCACTCGATATTATCGTCTTTTTCATGTTGGGCAGCGGGGCCGTGTTCGGCGCGCTGCGCGGCTTTGTGCAAGAGACTTTGTCGATGATCGCATGGGTGCTGATTATCTTGGCTGTTCGTATGTTCCACGCGCCCGCGACTGCGGCTTTGGCAGAGGCGGTGGGTTCTGACTCCGGGGCTGCTGTGCTCGCCTTTTTGGCGCTGGTCATCGTGATTTTTGCATTGGGTAAATGGATTGCGAAATCAATTGGCGCAAGATCGCGCAAGTCCGTGCTTGGTCCGATTGACCGTGTCCTTGGTTTTGGCTTTGGTATGGTGAAGGGTCTCATCATCGCGACCCTCATTTTCCTGCTGTTGGCGATGGCATTTGATTTAATCTATGGCGCGGATGAAGAGCGACCCGAGTGGATGACCAGTTCGCGCACCTATCCTCTGCTCAACGCCAGCGGGGATGCGTTGTCCGAATTTGTCCGCGAACAACGCCTCGCTGCCGATAGTGGCACGGAAGCGGCAAACTGATGGACTCAGCGCTCTACAATCGCGACATCTTGCGGTTGGCGACGTCTTTGGTCGCTGAACATCGCTTATTAGAGCCAGATGGCAGTGCCGAAGTGCGTTCGCCCTTATGCGGCAGCCGCATTCAAGCGGATGTTGTGACGGACGCAGAGGGCATATTGCGCGGCCTTGCCCTGCGCGCCAATGCCTGCGCCCTTGGGCAGGCATCTGCGGCTATTTTGACGCACAACGCCATTGGGACAGCTATGACCGAAATTGCCAAATTGCGCGATGGCGTGGCGCAGGCGTTGCAGCGGGAGGGCGACATGCCAAGCTGCTGGCCTGAACTCGCCTTGCTGGCCGCCGCATGTGATTATCCGTCGCGTCATGCCGCGATCTTATTGCCTTTTGACGCGATCCTTGCTGCTGCCGTGCAGGCCAAAGAGAAAAGCTGATGGAAACCGCGCCACACCATCTTGTCGCTGATGTCATGTTAGGCGGGGTGGTGTTGCTCGGCGCGGCACTGTTGGCGGTTTTGATTTTCAGACGTCTCGGCCTTGGCGCGGTGCTTGGCTATTTGGTCGCGGGCATTGCCATTGGGCCCGATGGCCTTGCGTTGATTGACTCACCAGAAACCATATTGGCCTATTCCGAAATCGGTATCATCTTGCTGCTGTTCCTCGTCGGGCTTGAGCTATCGCCGAGCAGGCTGTGGCTGTTGCGGCGCGACATCCTGCTTTTTGGGCCGTTGCAGGTCATTTTATGTGGGCTTGGCATGTTTGCCGTCATCCATTTCGCAATGCCCAGCTTTAGCTGGCAAGCCGCCTTAGTCCTTGGGCTTCCATTGGCCTTGTCTTCCACTGCGCAGGTGCTGCCCTTGCTGCAATCGCGCGGCCGGATGAAGACCGATTATGGCGAAAAAAGCTTTTCCATATTGTTGTTTCAGGACATTTCCATTGTCCCTTTGCTGACCATCGTTGCCGCTTTGTCGCGCGCGCCTGCCGAAGAAGGCGCGATTGGGGGATGGTATCTGGTATTATATGCCGTGTTGGCGATTGCCGGCTTGGTGTTGGCCGGCCGCTATCTGCTATCGCCGCTGTTGCGCTTGGTCGGCAAGATTTCAGAGCGCGAACTGTTCATCGTCACTGGCTTATTCACCGTCTGCGTCAGCGCCGCGGTGATGCAGGCGATTGGCGTTTCGCCAGCCTTGGGCGCATTTGTCGCGGGCGTTATGTTGGCGGAATCACCCTATCGGCATGAGTTGGAGGCCGACATTGATCCGTTCCGTTCAATCTTGCTCGGTCTGTTTTTCCTCGCGGTTGGCATGTTGCTCGACGTTGATGTCATTCTTTCGCGGCCCTTTTTCGTCGCGGGTCTGGCGCTGGCGCTGATCACGGTCAAGATCGCCGTCATCTATGCGCTTGGTCGGGGCTTTGGCCTTCAAAACAAGCCGTCGATCATCATGGCGATGCTGTTGAGCCAAGGTGGTGAATTCGCCTTTGTGTTGTTTGCCGCCGCGCAGCAGGCCCTGTTGATTGAACCGGAGGCGGCGAGCCTGTTTGGCGCCGTCGTCACCTTATCGATGGCAACGACGCCGTTCCTGATGATCTTTGCCGGCAAGCTTGCGGCGCGAAAGGTCAAGGGCGATGTCGCGCTTGATGACCCGGAATTGGCGTCACAAGCCAATGTCATCATCGTAGGGCATGGACGTTTCGGACAGCAGGTATCGCAGATCATGCAGGCGGCGGGACGATCAGTCACGTTGATTGATATCAACCCGCAGACCATCGACCTTAGCGGTGACTTTGGTTTCAAGGTTTTTTATGGGGATGGCACACGTGTCGACTTGCTGAAGCGGGCAGGGGGCGAAGACGCCCAAGCGATATTCTTCTGTATTGATGACCGGTACATGACTGCAGAATCGTTGACGCCTGTGCGCGAAACATTCCCGCGCACAAAATTGTTCGTGCGCGCTTATGGGCGCGAGCAGGCTTTGTTATTGATGCAGGATGCGGGCATCAGCATCATGCGTGAGCTATTTGAATCCTCAATCCGTATGTCTGCGGACGCGCTGAAATATTTTGGAACGGATCGTGCGAAGATCCACGACATTCTCTTAGAGTTCCGGCGGCGTGACCAAAGCCGCCTGAAAGCGCAGTTCACGAGCGGCGATATGCATGCTGGAACCCGCCACAGTTTCGGCGGCGATGGTTCCGATGACTTTCCGATTGCCGATGATTAAACGTCGCTGTCGAGGAATGCGGCAACGTCGTCCAGTGCGACATCTTTGGACAAAAATGTGTGCCCGATACCGCGCGCGAGCAAAAAGGGCAGCGTGCCTCCGCTCATTTTCTTGTCATGCCGCATATAGTCGACCAATGCCGCACCATTGGCAGTGACACCCGCTTCGGATAAAGTCGTGGGCAGGCCGGCCCGTTTTAGAAGCGCTGTAACCCGCATGCCGTCATCCGCAGGACACAGGCCCAGTCGTACCGAATATCGAAAGGCTAAGGCCATGCCGGCGGCGACCGCTTCGCCATGAAATAGCCGGTCGGAAAAACCTGTGTCCGCCTCCAGCGCATGGCCAAAAGTGTGGCCCAGGTTTAACAGCGCCCGTGTGCCGGTGCGCTCGGTTTCGTCGGCGGCGACGATCCGCGCCTTGGACTGCACGGACCGGATAATGGCCTGCGCGCGGATATCTGGATCGCCTGCAAAAAAACTGTCGAGATTATCCGCGCAAAACGCAAAAAAGGCCGGGTCGTCGATCAGGCCGTATTTCACGATCTCGGCAAATCCCGCTGTAAGTTGGCGGGTGGGAAGGGTTGAAAGTATCTCTGGATCGATGAGGACCAAAGCAGGCTGATGAAACGCCCCGACCAGATTTTTGCCTGCTGCGCTATTGATGGCGGTCTTGCCGCCAACGCTGCTGTCGACTTGGGCAAGCAAGGTCGTGGGTATCTGCACAAAGGGGCAGCCGCGTTTGATGATATGCGCGGCAAAGCCGGTAATGTCCCCCACCACGCCGCCGCCCAGCGCGACGATATGGTCGCTGCGTTCCACATGCTGTTCCAGCAACCAATCCGTCAGTCTTTCCAACTGCACCCAGCTTTTCCCTGCTTCACCAGCGGGCAGAATGAAATGCGCGCATGAAATGCCCGCACTGCTTAATGTCGCTGCAAACTGCGGCAGAACGGCGTGCGCGACATTTTCGTCGGTTACCACAAGCAAGCGGCTGTCGCGGGCATAAGACCGAAGAATAGCACCGACATCGGCCAGCAATCCGGCGCGGACATGAATGTCATAAGGGCTATTTGACAGGTCAACGGGTATCACGGTCATGCGCAAAGGGCCTTTAATATGTTTTCAACGGTCCGCCCATGCGGCGAGGTATCGCTACGAATATGGATATTGGCTGCAGCGTATAAGGGGTTACGCACCGTACCAAGATCGGTCAGGACAGTCACTGGATCCTTGCCTTTCAACAAAGGGCGGTGGTTGCGTCGCGACACACGGTCGGCCAGCACATGGACATCGGCATTAAGCCAGATGGATGTCGCGCGTTCCAATATGAGTGCGCGGGTTTCGTCGTTGACGAAAGCGCCGCCGCCCGTCGCAATGACCTTCGGTGCGCCTTCAATCAGCCGGGCAATGACACGGCGTTCACCATCCCGAAAATAGGCCTCACCAAATTTTGCGAATATTTCTGTAATCGACAGACCCGCTGCCTTTTCAATTTCGTCATCGGCATCGACAAAAGGCGTATGGAGGCGGTCGGCGAGCCGTTTTCCGATGCTGGTTTTACCAACGCCCATCATCCCGACAAGCACCACCGGACGGTCAATGACCAAGGCGGCTTGCATGCCAGATTTACGTTTTTTGGGTTCGAGATGTTCAGCCATGACGATATCGCCTATATATCGCCTTGGCGTCAGCCGAAAGCAGTTTGCCGCTTTTCAGATTTTTCGTGTAAATACAGGATGATATGCTCGGCAAATTGGCATATTTTCGTGAAATGCCGTTTTTGCGGTTTCTATCGGTTGCGGCAAGGGGCATAGGCTTGCTATTCTCAGCAGAGGGTTGCGGCAATGGCAACGGATGATAATGGACATAGCGTATTGCTGTTCGCAGATATGGAAACAGGTTCGCATCATTGACTGACAAGATATCAAAACGCGGCCTTTTGGTTGCCAGTGCTCTGGTCTTGGCATTTGCTTTGCCTGCGCTTGGGCAGCAGGGGCCTGAATCTTTGTTGCCAGAGGGCTTTGGCGATCCAGCACCCCCGCCGACGCCTGTCGCAGGCCGACCCACGCCGAATGTGCCCGGATCTTCGAATGACGCGGCGCCTGCTACCCCTTTGACGGGGGATGAAAGCGCGACGGAAGAGGAAGCGGAAGAAGAGCCAGAATTGGCCGTCCGTTTTGATGTGCCACCGTCCGCGCGCCAGTCTTTAAACGATATCGGGATTTTATCCGAAGCGTCAGGCGGATTTCCGGCGGACTCTTTTGGTGCGTTGGATGGGACTTTTCTCCGCCAGATAATGGAGCGGACATCTGGGCCTATTGCCTCGCGCTGGGGCACGATCATGGCGCGGCGCTTACTTGCCAGCCGCACCAACACGCCAACCGGTGTCAACGGCGCGGATTGGACAGCGGAGCGCGCGTGGTTGTTGCTGCGGATGGGCGACTCGGTCGTGGCGCGCAACCTTGTTCAGCAGGTGGATGGTGCAGATTATACAAAACGCCTCCATGAGGTCGCGATGCAAGCCTATCTGGCCAATGGCGATTTGGCCGGCATGTGCCCAATTACCGAAAGCGGCGTGCGCCTTGTGAACAATGGCCGCTGGAAAATGACGCGTGCCATTTGTGCGTCTTTGGCGGGAGAGCAAGGCAGCGCGACGGCATTTATCAATCAGGGCCGCTACCAAGGTTGGGTGCGCGGCGTCGATTATCTCTTGGCTGAAAAAGCGGTCGGGGCCGGCATTAATGGGCGGCGTTCGGTGAAAATCGAATGGGAAAATGTGGAAGGCATGAACCCTTGGCGCTTCGGTTTCTCTGCGGCTGTGGGTCTTGAACCCCCGGAACGCTTATTTGCCAACACGGGGCGTCAGGTCGATGGTTGGCGGGTGCAACTGCCGATGTTTACGCCGACAGTCCGGGCCAAATATGCATCCAATGCGGCGGCGCTTGGTATATTGTCGAACCGGAATATGGTCGATCTTTATGCGCAGGTCCTTGATGATCCGGACGCGCCCGACGCTGTGCGGGCACGGGCGGAAAACCTCGGCAATGCGTACATCGCATCAGGTGAAGATGACAGGGTTGCGGCCATGACGTCTTTATGGACCACGGCGGCCGCTGGCGCGGACTATCACGCTTCGTTGGTGATGACCGCGCGGGCGGCTGCGCTGATCGTGCCAGATGCCGATCATCAGGCAGAGGCGGATCGGCTGATTTCTTCCATGCTGACGGCTGGTCTTGACCGCTCCGCCGCGCGATGGATTGACGTTGTGGCGGATGGATCGCTGGGTTGGGCGCTGGTGACACTGGCGGCTCCTGGACGGGTAGCGCCCGCTGATTATGGTAGCCTTGACGATTTTTTTGGTAATGATGAGAGCATCGACGGACATAAATCGCGGCTTTTGCTTGCCGGCTTGTCGGGGCTTGGCCGTATCGAAACCGATGCACGCAGGGAGTTTGCAAGCGACCTCAAAGTCAATATTTCCCGGCAAACTCCATGGTCAAAGGCGATAACCGCTGCCGCCGGACGTGGCGAGCAGGGCACGGTTGCGTTGATGGCGATGGCTGCGCTGCAGGCGCCTTCATGGTCGGCTGTGCCCACCCATCATCTATATCATATCGTCCGTTCCTTGCGTCAGGTCGGTTTGGAGGCTGAAGCTCGGATGATTGCCGCCGAAGCTGTCACTTTTGCCTGACTATATGCCAATCACGATCGTCAGCCAGCAATGAGCTTACCCGACCGTGATCTGATTGCGCGTTTTCTAGAGATGTTGGCAGCAGAGCAGGGCGTCGCCAAGAATACGCTTTTGGCATATCAAAGCGACTTGATGTCGGCATCCGGCCTTTTGCATGGGCAACTGGCGGTGGCTGGGCCTGATGCGCTTGTGGAACTGGCACGCCAATGGCGCGACCTTGCCAACAGTTCGGTAGCGCGCAAGGCATCGGCATTAAGACGTTTTTTTGCGTTTCTGCATGAGGAGGGCTTTCGCGCCGACAACCCATCGGCGGCGCTGCCAAAGCCAGCACAGATGCGGCCCTTGCCTAAAATTCTGGATATAGACGAAGTAGACACCTTGTTTGCGGTGATTGCAGATAAGCTTGCGCAGCCGCATATGATATCGAGTGATTACCGGCTGTCGGCGCTGATTGAGCTGCTGTACGGTTCAGGGCTGCGTGCGACTGAATTGGTCGCCTTGCCGCGAAATGCGGTGGTATCTGATAGGCCGTTCATCATCGTAAAAGGCAAAGGCGACAAGGAACGCTTGATCCCCATTTCCAACCGTGCGCGCCAAGCGGTAAGTGCTTGGTTGGATTTTGTTCCTGAAAAATCGCGTTTTCTCTTTCCGTCGCGCGGGGGACATATCAGCCGTATTCGTCTGTTCCAGATCATTAAGGACCTTGCCGCGCATGCAGGGCTGGACCCGGCAAAAGTCAGCCCCCATGTCCTGCGGCATGCCTTTGCGACGCATCTTTTGGCGGGCGGCGCGAATCTGCGGGCGCTGCAGTCCATGCTGGGCCATGCGGACATCGCGACGACACAAATTTACACGCATGTGGACAGCAGCAAGCTTGTCGAACTGGTCAATCGGCGTCACCCATTGGCAACGCGCACATTGACCCGTCGCGCCTGAGGCTCTAACCCGCAGGCATGATGGTATATCTCGATTTTGAAAAGCCGGTTGCTGCGCTCGAAGCGCGCATCCTTGAATTGCAAGATGCTGCGCGTGACAGCGACGTTGATGCGGGCGCCGAAATCGCCAAGTTGCGCGGCAAGGCGGACAAGCAGTTGAAGGATACTTATGCCAATTTGACGGCATGGCAAAAAACGCAAGTCGCACGGCATCCCGAACGTCCCCATTTCAAACATTATATCGAAGCGATGTTCACAGACTTCATGCCCTTGGCAGGGGATCGCGCCTTTGGCGACGATCAAGCGATCATTGGTGGTCTTGGCCGCTTAAATGGCCGCCGCGTGATGGTTATTGGGCATGAAAAAGGCGACGACACGCAAAGCCGCCTGCGCCATAATTTCGGCATGGGCAAGCCCGAGGGCTATCGCAAGGCTATTCGCCTGATGGAACTTGCGGATCGGTTCGGCATTCCGGTGGTGAGTTTGGTCGATACGTCGGGCGCGTTTCCAGGCATTCAGGCCGAAGAACGCGGGCAGGCAGAGGCAATTGCCCGTTCCACCGAAACCTGCCTGGCGCTGGGCGTGCCGATGATTGCCTGCATCGTGGGTGAGGGCGGTTCGGGCGGTGCCGTTGCACTGGCGGCTGCTGACCGCATCTTGATGTTTCAATATGCCGTCTATTCGGTGATCTCGCCCGAAGGTTGCGCCTCGATTTTGTGGCGCACGGGCGACAAGGCGGCCGACGCTGCACAAGCGATGAAAATGACGGCAGATGACCTAAAAGCGCTGCGCATCATTGACCGGATTGTGCCAGAACCCGTCGGTGGCGCGCATCGCGACCATGGCATGGCTGCGGCCGCGCTTGCGACTGCGATAGATGAGGAGTTGGACGCATTGTCCGGTTTCTCGTCTAAAGAACTACTTCAACAGCGGCGCGCAAAATTCTTGTCCATGGGCGCCTAAGTTTTTCGCACGATAGACAGTTGATACGCTTTAAAATTTCGACGCGTTGAAACTTAATCGGCTAAACGGGGTTCGGTGAATCTAGGCAGGAATTTTATGCGGTTTTCGAAAACGCTTCTCATTACGAGCGCTGCAATTTTCGGACTAGGCGTCATCGGCAGTCCTATTCCCGCCGACGCACAGTCGCGAACAGCAGGTCCCGCGGTTCCCAAGCCCTTTACCGCCCAAGAAAAAAATCAGGGCGCCAAATATCACACAGAAATTTTGAAAGAATTTGGCGGACCCATGCAAAGTCCGCAAACCGCTTATGTCGTGCGCGTTGGCAAGAATATTGCCATGCAATCGGGACTTGGAAACGCGCAAAGCGATTTTAACGTCACATTGCTTAATTCGTCGGTGAACAACGCATTCGCGCTCCCCGGTGGCTATGTCTACATCACGCGCCAACTAGTTGCCTTGAGCAATGATGAAGCCGAAATGGCGGGCGTTCTGGGCCATGAGGTCGGGCACACCGCAGCGCGGCATAGTGAAAAGCGCAAGAATAATGCCACGCTTGCTGGCCTTTTGGGTGTAGGTGGCAGCATATTGGGGGCAGTGCTCGGTAATTCGGGTGGCTTATTGGGGGCGCTGGGCGGCGGATTACAGCAATATGCAGGTCCGTTGGCACAAGTTTTCTCACTTAAATATTCGCGCACGCAAGAAGAGGAGGCCGATGATTACGGTATCCGCTATCTTAGCAAAGCCGGATATGACCCAAGCGCAATGGCGTCGATGCTCAATTCCTTGGCATTGCAGACCAATGTGGACACGCAGGTGGCTGGCCTGGCCGATAACCGCGTTCCAGAGTGGGCAAGCACCCATCCTGACCCAGCAAGGCGCGTTTCGCGCGCGGCATCGCGGTCCAAAAGCTATCCCGCCAGCAGCTTGCGTAATGCGGACGCCCATTTGGCGGCCATTGACGGCATGTTGTACGGCGATGACCCCGCGCAAGGTGTGGTCGAAGGGCAAGATTTCCGGCATCCGCAACTGATGATGCAGTTCACCGCGCCTTATGGCTTTGGCATGCAAAACAGCAGTGATGCGGTGACAATTAACGGCAATAGCGGGAAAGCCATATTCACCAGCGGGGCGTTTGATGGCAATCGTAGCAGCTATATCGCCAAAGCGTTAAAGGCGGTGTCGGGCGACAGTGGAACCATTCCGGCGGGGGAAATCCGGCGAACGACGGTGAACGATATCCCGGCTTTTTATACCAATGCCGTCGTGAATACGCAGCAGGGGCAACGCGTGGTTTCGGTGTTCGCCTATGAATGGGCGCCGGGCACGGCCTATCATTTCGTCACGATCACGGCGAGCAACGCCAACCCATTTGACCGAATGTTTGCCAGCATGGCGCGTCTGACCGCTGCGCAAGCCGCGACCGTAAAACCACGTAAGCTGCGCGTTGTTACCGCAGGGCCACAAGATAATGTCGCATCGCTTGCGGCGCGCATGGCTTATTCGTCTTTGCAGACCGAACGCTTTAGGGCGCTGAACGGTTTGTCATCCAACGCAACCATTCGCGCTGGGCAGAAGCTGAAAATTGTGACCTATTGAACGAAAAAAGCGGGGACCGTGAAGTCCCCGCTTTTGTGCCTAGCGTCAAAACGCAAATATCGTCTGAAAGTAACTATCCCGCAGCAGCTTATGGTGTTCGTGCATCCACGAGTTCGTCACTTACATTCCCAAAGGTTGAGGACAATTCGTCGCCAAGTGTCCCCATTGTAGTAATGGCGGCAACAGCGATTAAGGCGGCGATCAAGCCATATTCAATTGCAGTCGCGCCGTCTTCATTTTTGAAGATTTTTGTGCTAAGTTTCATTTTTGGTCTCCAGTCTATTCTATACACTCGGGCGACTCTTTGAAAAAAGTCGTCGCAGCATAAATAAATGATAAATGTTTAATATTTAGTTAATGTAAAAACTAATTATTATTTTTGATGAAATTACTTGATATAATATTCCATATATCATCATTATGTATTGAAACCTGCGTTAATGACGCAATAATTCCAATAACAATTATTGAAGATATCAAACTATATTCTACAGATGCCGTGCCCTGGTCGCATTTTTTTATGCAACGAATTAATTCCAACATGACCGGTCTCACTTCATTCCCTGGTTGCGAGCTCGGTTAAAATGTCACACATAAGTTAACAAAAGCTTGCGGCGTGACGGGGATATGGAAATTAGTCGGAATATATTGTTCGTAGTTGCTGCCGCGTTGACCAATGACAGGGGTGAAATCCTCCTGCAGCAGCGTCCTATGCATGCCCAAATGGGCGGCTTATGGGAGTTTCCCGGCGGCAAAGTAGATATTGGCGAAACGCCGGAAATAGCTCTTGTGCGAGAGTTGGAGGAGGAGCTGGGCATTATCGTTGCCGCGCAGGATTTGGTGCCGGAAACCTTCGCCAGCGAACCATTGGGCGAGCGAAATCTTGTGCTTCTGCTCTATCGTTGCACCACATGGTCGGGTGTGCCTACTGCAATTTATGCGTCCGATATTCAATGGACTTTGCCGCAAGACATGGCGGATTTGCCTATGCCCCCCGCCGATTATCCGCTGGTCCGCAAGCTTCAGGGCATTTAGGGTTAGGGCCCAAGGTCCTGACCCTAGCCCGCTGGATCCTTGGACAATATGTCCGCGAGCGAAACCTGACCGCTTCCCCTTTTGGCCGGTCGCGGTTGGTTTTCGGACGGTGCCCAGCCGCTTAAATAGATATGCGCAAAGCTTTCGGTAACCTTGCCCTGCGCATCGGCACGGGCGGCAAAGGCATGATCGAGCCGTGCGGGCATGGCTTTGCCCAGATAATTACGCGGGCCGGCAAGCGCATTGCCAACGCCAGCGTCCCTTATGTCTGATATGATGGAGCGCCAGTTACCATAACGTACGGTCGAGATGTCCTGATCCGCGACAGGCAAAGTGAAGCCAGCGCGCACGATGAGGTCCGCCGCGCTGCGCAGGTCGATCTGCGGGTGGATATGCGGGGTAACCCGATCGGCATCCGCCTCCAGTAACATCGCCTTGAGCGTTCCCAAAGTGCCAGCGCCAAACATATGGCCAAGGAATAACCCGTCGGGCCGCAAGAGGCGGCGGATTTGAATCAGCGCACCGGGAAGATCGTTGACGCTATCCAGTGTTCCTGCCGAAATCACTAGATCAAAGCTGCCGGGCGTGAAGGGTAAGCGGTCTTCTTCCAATGCAACTGGCGCATCATCCGCCGCGCCTGCCCCAGCCTTTGCCTCCGCCGCTGCATCGCGAAGCGGGGCAAGGGTGCAGGTGACATTGGGTGGCAGGATTTCCCCCTGCCAGCGCCCGATAGGGCCAAGGATCAAGGCGTGTTCGAACGTGCGCGTCACCGCAGACAGTCGCTCTGCCATATCTTGTGCGATATGGTGCCACAGGAAATGATCTCCCGCGCGCCCAGCGCCCCGCGCGCGCAGGGCATGACGACGGCGGCGGTCAAAAATTTCCGGTGGATTCACATCATTGTTCATTTGCGCCCTTGTGCAGCCCCAATCTTTGTCCGACAACTATGCTATGGCAAAAGGCAGCCACATTTTCCATAGCATGTTGAATTGGGTATTACCCGAACGCTGCCCCTGTTGCGGTACGATTACCGCAGCGGGCGGGCAGTTTTGTGTTTACTGCTGGCAAAAGTTGGAATTTCTGGGGCCACCTTGGTGCCGGGGATGCGCAACCCCCTTTGATTTTGACCGGGGGCCGGACGCCTATTGCGCGCCCTGCATCGCAAATCCGCCCCGACATGATGGCATTCGCGCCGCGGTAAAATATGATGATTTGTCGGCGCAAGTGGCGCTCCGGCTAAAATATGGCGGTAAAATCGGCTTGGCGCGTGTCATTGCGCAGCATTTATTGCGCCATGTGCCGGAGGAGACGGACCAGCTGATCATTACGCCCGTGCCATTGCATTGGACACGGATATGGTCCCGCAGTTTCAACCAATCGGCGTTGATCGGCAAACAGCTCGCAGCCTTAACGGGCATCGCCTTCGCACCCGATATATTATTACGGCATAAGCGCACGCCCAGCATGCGGGGGCTGGACCACAAACGCCGCAGACAGGCGGTGGCTAGCGCCTTTGCCTTGCATCCAAAATATAAAGGCAGATTGAAGGGACGAAAAATCATCCTGATCGATGACGTCCTGACTACAGGTGCAACCAGCGACGGCTGCGTCGCGGTGCTGAAACGTGGCGGCGCGGACTGGGTGCAATTATTTTGCTGGGCGCGGGCTTTGCGCGGCGGCAGCACGCAAGCAGACGCGGCGATATCGTTCGACGCTTGACTTGCAGGGCGGGGAACACCATTTCTACGACATGACCGCAAATGTTGAAATCTACACCAAATTCGCGTGCCCTTATTGTGTGCGGGCCAAGCATCTTTTGGACAGCAAAGGCGTCACCTATACCGAATATGACGTCACGATGGGCGGGGCAAAACGCGCTGAGATGGTCGCACGTGCGCCGGGCGCCCAAACCGTGCCGCAGATTTTCATCAATGATGTCGCGATTGGCGGGTCGGATGATCTGCGCGCGCTCGATGCCCAGGGAAAGCTGGATGGCTTGCTGGGAGTTGGCGGCGCCCAATGATCACATTTGACCTGAATTGCAGCAACGGGCACCAGTTCGAAGGCTGGTTTGCGTCCTCTGCGGATTTTGAGGCGCAGAAATCCGGCGGCATGCTTATATGCCCAACGTGCAATGACGGCAGAATTCAAAAGGCGCTGTCGGTGCCCCATGTTCCGCGCAAGGGCAACCAACGGGTAGTGGCCTTGCCTACGGTGCCCACCGCATTGCCCGAAACAAACAGCGAGGCGCGCACCGAAGCACGCACCGAGGCACTGGCACCCGAAGTCCTGCCCCCTGCGATGGCAGAACTGGTCCAAAAATTGGCCCGTGCGCAATCCGAGATGCTGGATAAATCGCAATGGGTCGGCGGCAACTTTGCCGAAACCGCGCGCGCAATCCATTATGGCGAAGAACCCGAGCGCCTCATTCACGGCGAAACTAGCAGTAATGAGGCAAAGGCATTGGTCGAAGAAGGCATCGGCATTGCGCCCTTGCTGTTTCCGGTCGTCCCACCCTCGGCAAAAAATTGACCGTCCGATTACGCGCAGCTATGACCGTCGCCGCTGCACCCATAGCTCAGCAGGATAGAGCATCAGATTCCTAATCTGGGGGCCACTGGTTCGAATCCAGTTGGGTGCACCATTTGGGTCCTGACCTTAGGTGCTAAGCCACGAACAGGGATTTCCCCCTTCAGTTTGGCACTGGCAGCCTTTTTTAGGCTCGACTTCAACCCTCTATGGGGCCTCGCTTATTCATAAAATTTGCCTAAAAAATTGGAAATAATTAGTTTTCGATCAATTTGATCGAGCAGGTCTGATTGTCGGATCCGGAAGGCACGTTCCTGCTATGGGCTGGCGGGGCAACGGGCGACCGGCTGCAACGCCTGTGGGCGCGCCGTTCTCGATCGCAACCTGTCCGTTGACCAGCACCATCTGCATCCCGGTCGCCAGCAAAAACGGGTTGGCATAGTCGGCGCGCGGCGCGAAGCTTTTCGGGTCGAAGGCGATTACGTCGGCAAAGGCTCCGACTTTCAACTGTCCGCGTCCCTCAAGGCGAAACATTGTTGCCGCCGCCGCTGTCGACTGGTCAATGAAGGCTTTAAGGCTCATAACCTTCTCGTCTTGCACATAAGTTGCATATTTGCGCGCAAACGAGCCATAATAACGCGGATGTCCCAGCGTTGCGTCGGAGCTGGTCACGACCCACGGTCGCAGCATGAATGCGGCAATGTCATTTTCGTTTTGGTTGAACGAAGCGACGCGCGCCTCGCTTTGCTTGAGGATCGCAATTGCAGCGGCGACTGGATCGACGCCTTGCTCTGTCGCAATGGCTTCCAAAGTCTTGCCCTGCGCGTCCGTAGGACCAGAGGTGATAAGCAAAGATGCCGCACCGCCACGCCGACGTAGATTTTCGGCGATCTGTGGACGCATCCTCTCCATCGTCGGGGCATCGCCGAACCGTTTGAGCATAGCGGAACGTCCGCCATCTTGCGCACTGCGCGGGATCAGCGCTGCTGAAAGCGAGGTGTGCGAGGCTGACCATGCATATTGGTCTGCATGCACCACTTGCCCCGCGCGTTGCGCCGCCTCGATCAAGGCAATGATCGCTGGTGCCTGCCCGTGCACATCGACACCAAGAGCCTTTATATGCGCGATATGGACCGGAATGCTGGCCTCGCGTCCAATCATCAGCGCCTCTTCAATCGCATCATGCAATCCGATGGAGTAGCTAGATTCATCGCGAAGATGGGTGTCGTAAATGCCACCCTTCGCTGCCGCCGCCCGCGCCAGCGTCACCACCTCGTCGCTTTTGGCAAAGCTTTGCGGTGCATAGAACAACCCGGTCGAAAGGCCCAATGCGCCTTGGCACATCGCGTCGGAGACGAGGTCGGCCATCTGCGTCAGTTCACGCGCTGTCGGCGCGCGATCCGCTTCACCGATAACCTGTTTGCGCACGTCACCAAATCCGACATAGGAAGCGAAATTGATGCCGACGTCGCGATCCGAATGTGCCGAAGTTCGCCCAGCGATGGTGTCTTTGGCTACAATATGGCCAAAGCTGCGCGCGACATTGGGGTCGCCATGCCCGTCGACGCCGATAAATGCCGTCGTCACCCCTTGCATAAGGAATGGCAATACCAGCCGTGCAGCAGGGTCGTTCGACGCCAGTGCCTCGTCGGCATGCGTATGGGGGTCAATAAACCCCGGCGCTACGACGAGGCCCGTTGCATCGATTACCTTCTTCGCGCCGCCGGTGGCCTTAGGGCCGACGTAGATGATGCGATCTGCACGGATTGCTATGTCACCCCGGAACGGGGCCGCGTTGCCTGGGTAGACGGTACCTCCGCGAATGATGATGTCTGCGGCCGGCTCCTGCGGTGCAGCCGCCACCAGCGCCGTAGCTGTCGTCATTGCCAGCGCGATCATCGCCACGCCCCTGATGAACTTCGCGTCTGCTACCATGTGACCGTTCCTATTTCCTCTCGCTTATGGCGAGTCCTTATTTGTTGTCCCTGTAGGCAATAGCTTCTATCTCCACCATTGCATCCGGAACAACCAACGCCGACACAATTGTTGAACGCGTGGGATATGGTTCTGCAAAATATTCGCGATATACGGAATTAAAATCAGCCATATAATCGGCATCCGTGATCCAAGCGGTCACCTTTACCACATCGGATAACTGCAGATCTTCGGATTGCAGGATGGCCTTAAGGTTCGCCAAGGCTTGCCGCGTTTGGTCCTGCATATCTCCGGTGATAATTTTGCCATCTTGTCCACGCGGCAGCTGCCCTGAAATATATACCGTCGATCCGGCGAAACGCACAGGCGAAAGGGGTGGTTTGCTTGCCATTTTAAATACTCCAGCGATAAGGGCGATGGGTCAGCATATGCCGTTCGGTGCGCATCTTCCCATAAATAACTTGTGATTAATCCATAACCCTGCGGAATGGATTGGTCACAAATTTGTAATGACTATGGCTTGTCAATGCTGGCAATTGGTGCAATTCGTGTGGAAATTCACACACCGCGCAGGGGCGGTCAAGGGAGGCAATTCACAGTGTCCAAAAATTCAATGCGCGCCGGTTTATTGATCGGCTGTTCCATTTTCGTCTCCGCGCCATTGTTCGCACAATCTGCGGGCCAATCCGATCAACCCGGCCAGCCCGAAGCAGAATCCGAAACGAAAGAAGCGATCGTCGTTGTCGGCAGCCGCATCGAAGGCTCGAAAATTGCCGAAACTCTGCCGGTCTCCGTCCTCAACGAAGACCGTATCGCTGCCACGGGAAGCGTTTCCGGTGATGACCTATTCCGGTCGATCCCGCAGGCTGGTGATGTTCAGTTCCAAGAGGCCCGGACGACCGGCAACCTTAACGATGCACGCGGCGACAATGCCTCAATCAATTTGCGCAGTGTCGGCACCGGCAACACTTTGGTTTTGGTAAACGGGCGCCGCATGATCTTGACCCCGGGCACGCAGACGGAGAATTTTGTTCCGGTACAGACGGCCAATACCAACTCGCTTCCGGTTGGTGCAACGCGCCGGATCGAAGTTTTGCGTGACGGTGCCGCCGCCGTTTATGGCGCGGACGCCGTGGCCGGTGTGGTCAACGTTGTCACGGACGATAGATATGAAGGCTTGCGTTTTGACACGCGTTACGGCTCTGCTGACGGCACGAATGAGAAAACTGGCGCGATTAAGGCTGGTTTCAAAACCAAGTCCGGCGGGCGCTTCACATTGTTTGGCAGCTATACAAAGCGGACGCCTTTATTCGCAAGCGAACGTCCATTTGCGGCAAGTGAAAACCATATGCCTAAGCTGGTCGGGACGCCTTGGGAGGCCGACACTGGATTCGACAACCGTTCTACCTCATCACCTTGGGGTGCATTTACGACCGTTCCGGCGCCAACGATCCGTCAAGGAACATCGGCCACGTCTCCGACATTGACGACTTCGGGCGTTTTTCACATCGAGCCGATAGCAAACACTGCGGCTGGCTGTTCAAGTGCCGTCTTCAACGGAAATCTCTGTCTGCGAAGCGGAGGCATCACAGGGGCGACCAGCCGCGTTCTGCGCTACGACGAGAACCCTGATCGCACCATTCGCGGCGGTCTTGACCGTATCAATCTTTTCAGTACCTTCCGTCAGGAAATCGGTTCGGTCGAACTGTTTGGCGAATTGGGCTATTATAATGCCAAGCTGAAAGGTCAGCGTGAACAATCCGCGCCGATTTCCAGCGCAGTTATCACGATCCCCACCACCAATTATTACAATCCCTTTGGCCCAACGACGTTCAACGGCGTTGCCAACCCCAATCGTTTGCCCGGCCTTGTCGGCGTACCAACGACTGGACTTGCGTTGCGCATCACAAATTATCGTCCAGTGGATACAGGCCCACGTACCTTTGTCGTAACCGATGACAGCATTCGCTCGCTCATCGGCGTACGCGGAGAGTGGGGCAATTTTAAATGGGATTCTGCGGCATCTTATTCTTGGGCACGCACCGACGATAATACAAAAAATGCCGTCAGCAATTCGCTATTTCAAGCGGCGCTCGCACGGTCAACGCCTGATGCCTACAACCCCTTTAACGGCGGAAGCCAGCCTGATTATTCAGTTGGCGATGGCACCCCCAACAATGCGGCCACGGTGCAGTCGTTCTTGGTCGATGTGCATCGCATCAGCAAGACATCGCTTGGCACATTGGATTTCCGGATTTCCAACAGCGATATCTTTAGCCTTCCCGCCGGCGGCGTCGGTTTTGCCAGCGGTATTGAAGCGCGGCGCGAAACTTATTCGGATAACCGCGATAACCGTTTGGACGGCACCACGACCTACACAGATAGCGTTTCCGGCATCCGTTATGGCACCGACATCATGGGCGCCAGCCCCGCGCCTGATGTAAAGGCGCGCCGTACGGTTGTGTCGGCTTATGCCGAACTCGCCGTCCCTGTGATTTCCGAAGATATGGACATACCATTGGTCCAATCGATTGACCTGCAACTTGCGGCACGCGATGAGCATTATTCGGACTTTGGGAATGTGTTCAAGACCAAGGTTGCGGGCGCATGGACCGTGATAGACGGCATCAAACTCCGCTCTGCATGGTCACAGAATTTTCGCGCACCAAATCTCGCGCAATTTTACAGCGCCGGAACACAGGTCGCAAATACGCGCACCGACTTTGCCGCTTGCCGCTTGAATCCAGCGACAGCCTGTAGCGGTATTAGCACGCTTGAAATTCGCTCAGGCAATCAGAACCTGACACCTGAAAATGGCGAAACCTTGTCGGCGGGTATCATTATACAGCCTTTCAATAACCTCACTTTCACCGTGGATTATTGGTCGCTGCGTTCGAAAGGCGTAATTGGCCTCCAAGGCGCGCAAAACCAGATTTTGTTCGACCTTCTCGAACGGCTCGGCGGGCGTAGTAACCCGAATGTCGTGCGTCTGGCGCCGGTGGGCACGCAAGTGATCGGGACTATCGATTATGTGAAGGATGATTATTTCAACCTTGGACTGCGCAAATTGGAAGGTCTGGATTTCGGTGTCAGCTATGATGTGCGTAACACATTGTTGGGCAGTTTTAACATCGACCTCAACGCATCAAAACTGCTGACATATGAACAATCCGCATCGGAATTGCAGGCGCAACTGATTGCTGCAAACGCAGCGGGCAAATTGGGGTCCGGTGTGACGATTACGCAGGCCGGAAGCCAGATCCAGGTCAACGGCAATCCCGAGTGGCGCATGAGCGGAAACCTGACTTGGAAATCAGGCCCCGTAAGTGCAGGCGTCTTGGTGAATTATGTAGGTTCGGTTTTCGACACGGGCACGATCAAGGTGAACGACCAGTTTTTCAAGTTAGACAGCGTCACCACGGTCAACACTTATGTACAATATCGCGCGGGTAAAGATCAGGGTGCACTTTCGGGCACACGGTTCCGCGTAGGCGCGCGTAACGTGTTCGATAAGCAACCACCGCTTGCATCGACCAACTATGGTTTCCTTGGGTCACTGCACGACGCTGTCGGCCGGTTCGTCTATTTCGAACTGTCGAAAGAGTTTTGATAAAGCGGAAAACCGCTTTGCAGGTAGCGGCGCAGCAAATGCGCCGCTAACTTGCCCCAATGAGACTGAGGCAGATTGAAGTTTTTCACGCCGTTTATGCAAACGGTTCAATCAGCGCGGCTGCGCGCGGCTTGAATGTGTCGCAGCCAGCGGTCAGCAAAGTATTACGGCACACCGAATCGCAGCTTGGTATCAGCCTGTTCAATCTGGTGCGCGGACGCTTGGTTCCGACCGACGAGGCGCACGCATTGTTCCGTGAAGTGGATGAGGTCTTTAGCCGCATCTCCTCGTTGCAGGTCACCGCGAACAATTTACGCAACACCGGCACGGGCCATTTGCGGATCGGTGTAGCGCCATCGTTGGGATTGGAAGTGGCGCCAAGCGCCATAGCGGCCTTCCGCGCCAAATATCCCAACGTCACCTTCGACATCAAAACCCTACACCATCACGATATATCGCGTGCGTTGTATGAACGCGAATGCGACCTTTCTATAGGCTATGATCCGCCGGAGCACCCCCGACTGAGACTGGAAAAGCTTTCGACAGCGCGCCTGTATCTGATCTGCCGACCGGGCCAGTTTCCACCCGGGGAAACGACCCTGAAAATCAGCGAATTGAGCGGCCTAGACATGATTAGCGTCAACGGCAGTGGTCCCATTGGCGATCTTGTGGAAGCCACTTTGGACAAAGCGCAGGTTGATGTGCGCAAGATCATCTCGGTGAGCACTTATTATATCGCAGCAGCATTGGTGCGTTTCGGATCGGGCATCGCGATCGTTGATCAATTCACAGCACGATCCATGGTGAGCGATGGCTTGGAAGCACTCGCCATTTCGCCCGAAATGCAGTTTGGGGTCCATGCAATCTGGCTGGAGGATAGGCCACCCTCCAGATTAGGGCTTCAATTTGTCGCCGAGGTGAAACAGGCATTGCAGCCATAATGTGCGCGCCCGTGCAGCGGCATTAAAATACTTAACCCAAAGTTATGGTAGGGATGTATTTTTGTTCGTCAATGAAGCTTGCTCTTGTCCGACGCATCTTTAGCTAGGCCGGATGAACAGGCGCAAAGATTCTGATGATGCCTTGCTGCCCCGCAGCGCGATTGTCTTGGGTGCAGGCGTGGTGGGTGTAGCCACGGCCTATGCTCTGGCCATACGTGGTGTTGCAGTAACGATCATCGATCGGGCCGAGATTGCCGGGAGCGGGGCTTCTTTCGCAAATGGTGCACAACTCAGCTATATTTACACCGATGCCTTGGCGAGCAACAGCTTGCTCAAAAGACTGCCCTTTCTGGCATTGGGCCTCGATCCTGCCTTTCGCCTGAGACCGAGCTTAGACCCAAGTCAGATTGCATGGTTCATGCGCTTCATCCGCAATTGCACGCGCCAACGGTTCCTGGAAAACAGTCTCGAAGGTTTGCAATTGGGCCTGGAATCGCAATTGGCAATGCGTGCCCTGCTGCAAAAACATGAACTCGAATTCGGACATCAGTCTGCGGGCAAGATGTTGGTCTATGACGATGCTGCGGCATTTAAATCGGCCTGCGATATGGTGTCCCTAAGGCAAAGCCATGGCGCCGTGCAGGAGATTTTGACACCACAAGAAGCGGTCAACAAAGAAGGGGCTCTTGCGGAACGCGCAGGCCGCTTTGTTGGCGCTATTTACTCGCCGCAGGAGGAACTAGGCGACCCGCACAAATTCTGTAATGCTTTGCTATCGCAATTGGTCACGGCATATGGTGTGCAAGTGCGCATGGCGACAGACGTTGCACGCTGGAAAGCGGACAAGGACATGGCCGTGGTTTTCACAAAGACCGGCGAAGCAATCACAGCCGATCAGCTGATGATTTGCACGGGAATAGATGCCACGAATTTACTGAAAAAACATGGTCTTGGTACGTCGTTGATGCCGATGAAGGGCTATTCCTTTACTGCCGCACCCGGCCAAGTATCGCCGATAATGAGCATCACCGATGTCTCCAGAAAAATCGTCTTCTGCCCGCTGAACGGCATGATACGTGTTGCCGGGATCGCCGAATTGGGCGCGCGGGATATAGCGGTTGACCCACGCCAACTTGCGAGTTTGGTGTCCGCTGCGTCTGACGTTCTGCCACGCGCTGCTGATTATGCGGGATCATATAATGGCTGGGCGGGTATCCGCCCCATGACGGCCAACGCACTTCCCATTATCAGGAAGCTTGCGCCAAGGGTTACAATCAACATAGGGCATGGCATGTTGGGTTGGACATATGCGATGGGATCGGCCGAACGGGCTGCGCAATTGCTGGGGAGAGTGTGATGGTGAAGATTATCGGAAAAGGGTCACGTGCGGGCATTTTATTGCTGTCTATATTCGCGTTTGCGGCATCTCCAGTCGTTGCGCAGAAAAAGCAGCTGCTCGAATATCCCAGCATCCATTCACCCGTCGTTGGCGAACAAGGCATGGTGGTGTCGCAAAATGCAATGGCGTCAGAGGTAGGTGCGGACATATTACGCCGCGGCGGTAATGCCGTTGACGCATCTGTCGCCATTGGCTTTGCCTTGGCTGTCACGCTCCCGCGGGCGGGGAATATCGGTGGCGATGGCTTCATGCTGGTGCATGATGCCAAGAGCGGAGAGCAGGTCTTTTTCGATTTCCGTTCGGTCGCTCCAAAGGCCGCGACCCTCGCGATGTTTGTGGATAATCAGGGGCAGGAATCCCAAATCGCCAGTCGCGGTTATCTCGCGCCATCGGTGCCCGGAACGGTTGCCGGCCTGTATATGGCGCATAAAAAATACGGTAAACTGCGTTGGTCAGACGTCGTTGCGCCTGCAATCGCACTTGCCCGCGACGGCGTGATCCTGACCCCGGACGAAGCTTTTGTTTTTGGTTGGGGCAAGGAACGCTTGTCGACCAGCGCAGCCGCCAAAGCGGCTTATTATAAGCCCGACGGCACGCTATATCGTGCAGGGGAAAGGCTGAAACAGCCTGATCTTGCATGGACACTGACCCACATCGCGAAACGCGGGGCAGATGGTTTTTACAAGGGCCCCGTTGCAGCCCGTTTTGCCGCCGACATGAAAGCCAATGGCGGATTGATTACCACCGAAGATTTGGCCGCCTATCGCGCGATTGAGCGCAAGCCATTGCGTGGAACCTATCGTGGGCTTGATGTTGTCACCGCTCCACCGGCAAGTGCAGGCGGCGCAACGTTGCTCAATATGCTGAACATCGTTGAAAATTTTGACCTGAAACAGAACGGCGCTGGTTCGGCCAAGTCTCTGCACATCATGGCCGAGGCTATGAAGTTGGGATATTCTGATCGATACGTCCTATTGGGAGATACCGATTTCGTAACCGCGCCGGTCCAAGGTTTCATTTCAAAAGCTTATGCGCGCACACGCGCTGAACGTATCGATCCAGAAAAGGCCAAACCCGTCGCGCAAATGGGCGTGGGCGACCCGTTCAAATTTGAAAGCCCGTCTACCACCCATTACTCTGTGGCTGACGCGCAGGGAAATGTGGTGTCAACGACCTACACTTTGGGCGCCGATTTCGGTTCGGGCGTGATGATCGCCGGAACGGGCGTGCTGCTCAACAATCAGATGAATAACTTCTCACACGCACAGGCTGCCAAAGCGCTGCGGGAAGGCTTGCCACCACCGCCCAATGCGATGGCACCGGGTAAACGGATGCTTTCGACGATGATGCCGACAATTGTCATGAAAAATGGCAAGCCTTGGCTCGTCACCGGAACGCCCGGGGGGAGCACGATCATCAATACGGTCATGCAAGTGATCGTCAACGTCGTTGATTTTAACCTCAATGTTGAAGAGGCCACCCATCAGCCGCGTATCTATCAGGACACTAGCGATAAGTTGCGGGTTGAGCCAAATTTCAATCCCGATACGGTCAATATCCTGAAATCCATGGGCCACACCATCACCTCCGACGAAACAATGGGTAGCGCCCAATCCATCATGATCGACAACGGTCTTTTCTTAGGCGCTGCAGACCCTCGACGTCCCGGTGCGCAGGCAATTCCGCCCGAACGGCGGCAACCGCGCTGACGGGACAAATGCAGCGGGCGATGTGCACAACGGTTTGCGCAAAACGAGATGACAGCAGGGACCAATATACCGACATGAAAAAGCCCGCCGCTGCGCAAAGGCAGGGCGGGCTTACATTCTATACAGAATCCGTGCCGATTATTCGGCGGCCTTCTGCATGTCTTTGCCAGCTTCTTCAACAGCAGCGCCAGCTTCGGCAGTTGCGTCGGCTGCATCTTCGGTGGCAGTCATTGCATTTTCGGCGCCAGCTTCCATAGCTTCGCCAGTTGCGTCGGCGGCTTCGGCGGTTTCTTCAGCAGCCTTTTCACCGGCTTCGCCACATGCGGTAAGCGATGCTGCAAAGGCAAGAGCAGCAACAGTTGCGACTAATTTCTTCATCTTGGTTCTCCTAAGTCCCTATAATCCCTCACGGGAGTAAGAGGGTAACGGATGTTGCTGGCTTTAGACAACTATTTTTCAAGCCCGCGTGAAATACCCCATTGGCGGGCGACGGGGTAACCGAGATAGCCAGTGCCAAACAACGCATATAAAGGCTCTGGCAGGCCGTTCAGATATGCGTTCATGCGAAGCGCAATATTGCCCGCGGCCTCTGGCTGCACGGCGGCAATCAACCCCATCGTGATTGCCCTCAACAGCATAGCATATATGACATATAGAAAACTGGCCCATGCGCGGCTTGTCCACGGATCGGCGGATTGCGCCTCCGCCAAGACGGCGGACAAATCGGTGCGCAATGCTTCCATTTCCTGACTGCCTTGCAGCTTGATCAGTTCCAGTTTCGCCGCATCCCGCGCTTTCGGGTTGGGAATGATTTGTCGATCAGGCCGGCAATCGGCCCAATGATACCTTCAATGAGTGACATGGCATGCTCCTATCTAATATTAACCAATACGGCTTGTTCGCCAGCCATATAGAAACGCCTCTTGCGCGGGGCGTGCTTCGGCCAAGCGGACATAATACGCGCCTTGCAACGGATCGATTGCCTTGGTCAGAACGCCCTCCGCCGATGGCCCACATTTTGTCAAAAATGCCTCCAGCGCGTGCAAAGTGTCCGTGCCGATTGTCCGATCTACGGCTATGTCTGGATAATCTGCGCCATTGCGATTCAGTGCGTTCAGCGCGCGTTGCAAAAACCCGATTGCTGTGCTGGTGCCCATGTTGACGCCAGTGTCAAATAGCTCCTCTACCAATATCGGCAGGATTTGTGACACTTTATCGAAGGCAGGCCTGCGCCAATATTGCTTTTTTTAATTCAACGCTGCCACGTTGCGCGGCAAGTTTTCCATCTGTCCCATATAGCCATGTCGACGGGCGACTGATTGCGTGATGCTCCAGCGCGTTGGCCGGCCTTTGTCGGCGGGATGATCTACAAAACCGCCCTCGCGTGCAATCAGGCCGTCAATCAATTCGTCAATATTGTTCCGCATCGGCATATCCTCACTTTCGCGCATAAAATAACCAAATAGGTTTATGTAGGAAAGTAAAATGTGCCGAATATACGAACTGAGCGCGTCTGCGCGTCGTTGAGCTTTCATTTTTGTTGGAAAATTGGTCGGGACGACAGGATTCGAACCTGCGACCCCCACACCCCCAGTGTGATGCGCTACCAGGCTGCGCTACGTCCCGACCGCCAATGACCTCGCTGAGGCCAGTGGAAGCGCGCGTATATGGTGGTGGTTTTGGAAAAGCAAGCGCGCTGTCGACGCTTTGACGTTGCGTCTGCAGGGTGCAGGTGATAATCGCGCCCGATTGGTCCCAGGCGGCGCTGTACGTTGGCGCTCCCTTTAATGAATGTGAGGTCTTCCATGGAGTTTGTTATCTTGAGCGCTGCTGCCGGTGGTGCCGGTAGTTCTGCCTTTTTCGTGCAGTTGTTTCCGCTCCTGCTGATCTTTGTTGTATTTTATTTCTTCCTCATCCGTCCCCAACAAAAACGGGCGAAGGCGCATGAGGCAAAAATCGCTGCGGTACAAAAGAATGACGACGTCGTCACCGCTGGTGGCCTAATGGGCAAAGTGACTAAGGTTGCTGACGACTATGTTGAAGTTGAAATTGCGCCAAATGTGCGGGTGAAAGCGGTCAAGTCAACCATCGCCAATGTGCAGCCGCGCAATGCCAAAGCTGCGAATGATTAACCGTCGGGGTTGAACGGCTTTGCCGCCCGCCCCAGATATTGCCTTCATAGTTCGTTCGGAACCCATCTATGCTTGATTTTCCACGTTGGCGCATATGGATGCTCAACACCGTGCTTGTAGTGGGGGTGGCCTTTGCCATTCCGAGCCTGCTGCCAACGTCGATGCGCGCGCAGCTTGCGCAATTTGTGCCCACACCCACGATTAATCTGGGTCTCGATCTTGCCGGCGGTAGTCATATCTTGTTGGAGGCGGACACGTCGCAACTATCAGAGGCCCGGCTCGAAGCTTTGGAGGACAGCGTCCGCACCGCGATGCGCCGTGCCAATCCACAAATTGCGATTGCGGATGTCTCACGCGCTAACGGCGAACTCAGCTTTAACGTCAGCGACATATCCAAGGTGGATGCTGCGCGGGAAGTGATCTTGCCGTTGATCAGCAATACTATGGGGACGCGGGATTGGAATATCGGCGTAAATAACGGCAACCGAATTATTCTGTCACCAGCAAGCTCTGGCGACGAAAACGCGCTGGACCAAGCGATGGACACAGCCAAGGACGTCATTGACCGCCGGATTAACGCGCTCGGCACGTTGGAGCCGACAATCATTCGTCAGGGTGATAACCGCATCGTCGTTCAGGTTCCTGGATTGGATGATCCAGAGGCGCTGAAGGCGTTGATTGGTAAGACGGCCAAGCTTGAATTCAAGTTGGTCGATGAACAAGCCGATCCCGACCAAACCGCGCAGGGCAAGGCCCGCGTTGGTAGCCAAGTTCTGCCTTATCCCGACAACCCCACTGGTCTGCCGTACATCGCGGTGCGCCGCCTGGGCGGCATATCCGGCGATAAGTTGGTCAAGGCCGACCCGACATTTGACCAGCAGACCAATGAGCCTGCTGTCACCATCCAGTTTGATTCCGAAGGTGGACAAAGATTTGCTCGGATGACTCAGCAAAATGTGAACAAATTGTTCGCGATTGTGCTCGACGGCCAGGTCATCTCCGCACCGCAAATTCGGGAGCCGATTTTCGGTGGCGTATCCCAGATATCCGGCAGCTTCACGACCGAAAGCGCCAATGCGTTATCGATCTCATTGCGCTCTGGTGCATTGCCGGTGGATTTGACAATCGTGGAGGAACGTTCGGTTGGTCCCGACCTTGGCGCTGACTCCATCCGTCGTGGCGTGTTAGCTGCGGTCATTGGTACAACCGCCATTCTGGTGCTGATGTTCCTCGTTTATGGCCGTTTTGGCATGTATGCCAATGTGGCTTTGGTCATCAACGTGTTGATGATTTTGGGCGTCATGTCCTTTGCCAATGCGACATTGACCTTGCCAGGGATTGCGGGTTTTGTTCTGACGATTGGTGCGGCGGTTGACGCGAACGTGCTGATCAACGAACGCATTCGCGAAGAACTGAAACGTGGGCGCCGTGTGGTGCAGGCCATTGAGTTTGGTTACAAAGAAGCGAGCCGCGCGATTTTCGACGCAAACAGCACCAACGTCATCGCGGCGGTTTTGCTCTTCATTTTCGGTTCGGGACCCATTCGCGGATTTGCGGTGGTCCTTATGATCGGGATTGTGACCTCGGTTTTCACCGCCGTGACCATCACCCGCATGTGGGTGTCGCTCTGGGTGAAGCGCACGCGGCCCACTGAATTGACGATTTGAGGATATTGCCATGAAACTGCTCAAACTCGTTCGTGATGACACAAATATAGATTTTCTTAAATGGCGCGTATGGGCCTTTGCGATCAGTCTAGTGTTGATGGCGGCATCGGTGGGCTTGGTCGCGACCAAGGGCCTGAACTTCGGCGTTGATTTCATTGGCGGCCAAATGATCCGCGCGACATTCACGCAAAGCGCCACGGCGCCCGTGACCGAACTGCGCGAGACGGTGGGCAGCCTTGGTTATGGTGATCCGACAATTCAGCGTTTCGGTGCGGAAAATCAGGTTTCGATCCGCATGAAATTGCCTGAAGGCGCGGACAAAAACCCCGAACTTGCGAATGCGATGACGGAGAAAATCACCAGCAGTTTGAAGGCTGGTCATCCCGATGTGCGGATTGACGGGGTTGACTCCGTGTCCGGCAAGGTTTCGGAGGAATTGTTCGGCAAAGGGATATTGGCTCTTCTAGCCGCCATGGCCGGGGTTTCGATTTATATCTGGTTCCGTTTCGAATGGCAGTTTGGTGTCGGGGCGATCTGGTCTTTGGTCCATGACGTAACGCTTACCTTCGGGCTATTTGCGCTTACGGGGTGGGAGTTTGACCTGAACATCATTGCCGCGTTGCTGACCATCATCGGCTATTCCTTGAACGATACCGTCGTGATCTACGACCGTATCCGCGAAAACCTGATGAAGTTCCGAAAAATGGAAATGGCCTCGCTGTTGAACCTGTCGGTCAATGAAACCTTGTCCCGTACGGTGATGACCAGCGTGTCGATTTCCCTGCCGCTGATCGTTTTGGTGCTGTTTGGACCCGACGTCATCTTTGGCTTCAGCATGGCAATGGCATTTGGAATCGTCGTCGGAACCTATTCGTCCATCTATCAGGCAGCGCCGATTCTGATTTGGCTCAAGGTTGGATCACATAGCTTCGTCCCGACCGACGAAGTGATGGGTTCCAAGGCGGAGCGGATAGGCGAGGACTTCGGCGCGCAGCCTTAACCGTTATAACGTGCGGACGAGCCGAACGGCTTTGGCGATCCAGGCTGGGTCGGCCACAACCTGCTGACGTGCGCCCGCCTCCAGCGGCAGAAGGTGAAGCTTTCCGGCATCGCGGCCAAGCAAGCGGCCAAAGATGAACCGTCCGCCCGGTCGTGGCACAAGGACATCCAAATTCAGCGCAGAGGCAAAATCCTCCGCCTGTAGCTGCTCCAGCCATAATTCATCGCCGCGTCGATATTCGCCCATCGGTGCCGCAATCCTAAGCCCGACCATCCTGCCGCTGACATTGGGCACCATGATGCGCTCCTCCTGCGTTGGCGCATAAGTTCCGTCCTCATGCAGCACCGCGGCGACAGGCAGAAATTGTTGGTCAGGCAGAGCGACGAGATCGCTGGAATCTACGCCCAAAGCATCCGCAATGCGGTTAATCCAGATGAGTGAAAGCACGCGCATACCCGTTTCAAGGCGGCCGATGGTTTGTGCCGTTGTTGGGGGCGTACAGCGTTCTGCCACATCGGCAAGTGTCAGGCCCTTGGCCCTTCGAACATCGCGAATTCGACTTTGCATGGAGTACTCCATTACCAAATAGGTTTTTTCTTTCCTACAATATTTACCACATGGCAAGGATGATTCGAAGAGCCAAAGGAGATTATCGATGCCCGCCAAATCCCATTCGAACCGAAAATTTCACGATCCACGTATGCTGGTCGAACACCCAGTGGCAGAAATTCATGCCACCCAGCGCAGCGTTACGATTAACCTGTCGGAATCGCCGCTGTCGTGGCTGCATGCGCGCGGCCATTTGTCGAACCGACAAATGTTGGCAGGCGAGACATTGCGCGGCGATTATGAACCTGCCGCCCTTGGGCCGCATGTCGCTATGTCGTGGGAGAATATTCCGCGTAGCCGCCAGAAACGCGGCGTACCATCGGGGCTGAACCGAACGGAACGGATGATTCAGGCCAAAAGCCGCTTTGACGGCGCGCTGACCGCGCTTGGCCCCGATTTGTCGGATATTGCGTGGCGTGTCATTTGCGTTGGGGAAAGTGTGCCCGCTGGAGAGCGCGAGATGTCGTGGCCTGTGCGGTCGGGAAAGCTCGTGCTCAAAATCGCGCTAGATCGGCTTGCGGTCTTTTACCGCATTCCATTCTAGGATGTGGAATCTTCGACCATCATGGCCAGTTCGAGCCAACGTTCTTCGGCTGCATCCTTTTCGGCGCGCAGGCTTTCGGTCTTGGTGGTCAGTTCGGAAAAGCGCGCCGGCTTTTGCGTGTACAAAGCTGGGTCACTCATTTCTTTTTCCGCCGCCGCAATCTCGGCATCTATGTCTGTGATGCGCTGTGGCAGGAGGTCATAGTCGCGCTGATCCTTATAGGTCAGCTTGACCTTTTTTGGCGCTGATGGGGCCGCATTATTAGGCTCCGTCGAAACGGTTTTTTCGGCCTTCTTGGCGGTGGGCTTGTCCCGCTTGTCGCGTTTTTCTTCCCAATCAGCATATCCACCGGCGATAATATCGACATGGCCTGATCCGTCCAAACCTAGCGTCAAATTGACCGTCCGGTCGAGAAAGTCGCGGTCATGGCTGACAATCAAAACCGTACCGTCATAATCGGCAATAACCTCTTGCAGCAGGTCCAGCGTTTCGAGGTCCAAATCATTGGTGGGCTCATCCAACACCAGCAAATTGGCCTCCCGGGCAAATTCTCGGGCGAGCAAAATGCGCGATTGCTCACCACCGGATAAGGAGCCGATCCGCGCCTCAATCAACGCAGGGTCGAACAGGAATTCCTTAAGATAACCCTGCACATGCTTGCGCACGCCGCGCACATCGATCCAGTCGCTGCCATCGGCCAACACATCGCGCACGCGCTTTTCGGGCGTCAGCAATTTGCGTTGCTGGTCAATGACGATGCCCGTGAGCGTCGGCGACAGCGTGATGCTGCCCGTATCGGGTTCGGTCTCGCCCGTCAGCATACGGATAAGCGTTGTTTTGCCCGTGCCATTTGCGCCGACAATGCCGATGCGGTCGCCGCGTTGAATGCGCAGCGTGAAATCCTTGATAATCGTCCGATCGCCAAAGCTTTTGCCAACATTCTGCGCGCTGATGACCGTTTTGGTTTTGCTATCGTCGCTTGCAGCAGCGAGCTTGGCGGTCCCTTGCGGGCCAATCATCGCGGCCCGCGCGGCGCGCATTTCCCATAGCTTGGCCAATCGACCCTGGTTACGCTTACGCCGCGCAGTGACACCGCGTTCTAGCCAATGCGCCTCAATCTTCAACTTGGCATCCAAACGGTCTGCATTGCGCGCATCTTCGGCAAAGACCCGTTCGGTCCAAGCGTCATAACCGCCAAAGCCGATTTCATTGCGGCGCAGCAGGCCGCGATCCAGCCAGAATGTCTGCCGCGTCAACCGCGTCAGAAACGTCCGGTCATGGCTGATCACCATGAATGCGCCGCGATAGCGCGTCAGCCATTCCTCCAGCCATTCAATCGCGGCAAGGTCAAGATGGTTGGTCGGCTCATCCAGCAGCAGCAGGTCAGGCTCGCTTGCCAGCGCGCGGCAAATTGCGGCGCGGCGCTTTTCTCCGCCGCTTGCGGTCTTTGCCTCGCGGTCCAAATTAATGCCCAATTGGTCAGCAATCGCGCGCACCGCATATTCGGGTGGGCCTTTTTCACCATGAATGGCAAAATCGACGAGCCTGTTAAATGCACTGACGTCGGGGTCTTGATCTAACATCACAATGTTGGTGCCGGGCACGATGACGCGGTTACCCTTGTCAGCTTCGACCGTTCCGGCCACCAGCTTCATCAGCGTCGTTTTGCCCGCCCCATTGCGGCCGATCAGCGCCAGCCGGTCGCGCGCGCCGATGAACAAATCAATATCCTGAAACAGCCAGCCGCCACCTTGCTGGAGCGCGAGATTTTCGAAAGCGAAGATAGGAGGTTGCGACATATGGGCTGGCGGATAGGGGGTAGCACCGGCAGGGGCAAGCCAGATTGTCTATTCAGCACACTTTGTCATTCCCGCGAAGGCGGGAATCCACGGCCTGGCCTCAATGCCCCCGACAATACACCTGTGGTAGGCGGTGAGCGTCGGTTCATGGGTTCCCGCGTTCGCGGGAATGACAATGTGGATGTTGACGATGGCGGAAGCTTCAAGCAAAGCCCTTTTATGCGCACTATCTATCTCAACGGAAACTACACCCCCGAAACCGAAGGAAAAGTCTCGATATTCGACCGAGGCTTCCTGTTTTCGGACGCTGTTTATGAGGTTGTCTCCGTACTCGACGGCAAACTTGTAGATTTCGACGGCCATGTGCAACGCCTTGTCCGCTCGCTTGCAGAAATCGGCATAAAAGGCGCGCCAGGCGCAGACGACTGGCTCGCCATCTGCCGCGAACTTGTTGCTCGCAACAACCTCGAAGAAGGCATGATCTATTGGCAAGTGACACGCGGCGCGCCTGAAGACCGCGACTTTGTGTTTCCGTCCGCCGATACGCTGCCGACGGTGCTTGCCTTTACGCAATCGCGCACGCTTGCGGATAACCCTTTGGCACAACGCGGCATTCGGGTGATAACGATGCCTGATTTGCGTTGGGGTAGGGCGGACATCAAAACAACGCAATTGCTGTATGCTTCCATGATGAAAAACGAAGCGATTGCGCGCGGCGCGGACGATGCATGGATGGAGCGCAATGGCTGGATTACCGAAGGCAGCGCGCAAAACGCGCATATCATTACGCATGAGGGCGTTTTAGTCACACACCCGTTAACCTGCGAAATCTTACACGGCATTACCCGCGCATCGGTGCTTCCGCTTGTGGCACAACATATAGAAGAGCGGCCTTTTTCCATTCATGAGGCGGAACAAGCCGCCGAAGCCTTTATGTCATCCGCCTCAGGCTTTGTGATGCCCGTCGTAAAGATTAATGGGCAACTCATTGGCAATGGCCAACCCGGTTCGGCAACCGTTCAGCTTCGCCATGCCTATATCGATTGGGCGCGCCGAACAGCGATCTAAACGGTTAGCTTTGAACGGGAGTTTGATATGCGAAAATTGATGTGGGCAGCGATGTTGGCGATGAGCGGGATGATGGCCAGTGGCGCGATGGCGACGGAGGTGCATGTTACCACCGCCAATCCGGTCATCGACCTGACGATCTCAGAAACGATCGAAACCCCGCCTGACATCGCTACATTTTCGACGGGCGTTCAAACAATGGCGCCAACGGCAAGCGCGGCGGTCCGCGCCAATAATGTGCAAATGGCATCTGTAGTTGCGCGGCTTAAGACGCTTGGCATTGCGGATCGTGATATCCAAACAACACAAATCAATTTGAACCAGCAATTTGACTATCGCGACGGGCAGCAGATTTTTAAGGGCTATCAGGCATCGAACATGGTCAATGCCAAGCTACGCGACCTGAAAAAGCTTGGCGCGTTTCTTGATGCGCTCGCGGTCGATGGTGCGACAAATTTCAGCGGACCAATGTTCGGCATTGATGACGACAGCAATTTTCGGGAAGCCGCGCGCGATAAGGTGTGGGCCTCGGCCATGGCTCGTGCGCGGAGCTTGGCGCGCAAAGCAGGGTATAATGATGTCCGTGTGCTACGCGTCGAAGAAACGGACAATCAAGGGCGTTTTGCCCCAATGGCTATGGCCGTGCGTACATCGATGAACGACATGGAGAAATCCATACCCATTTCGCCTGGCGAACTTAGCGTCGGGGCAAGCATGTCCTTCACATTTGAAATGGTAAAATAATGGGTTTTGGACGTCACACGACGCGCGGCGTAAGCGCGCCATTCACTTTGCGTTCAATGCCGCACGCTTAGGGGGCGATGATGTTACACCGACTTGTTCTTGCCTCTATGCTCTCAAGCATCGCCTTGCTTAGCCCCGTAACCGCCGATCCACTCCGGGGGGAGCAGAATGAGGCGCGTCAGGATATGCGGGCTGGCAAGGTCAAGCCCCTACGCGAGATCGAGGCAAATATTGTCCCACGCATGCGCGGGATGCAGTATCTGGGCCCAGAATATGACCCTGCCGCACAAGTTTACCGTTTGAAGTTCATCGACCGCGACCGCGTTATCTTCGTCGACGTGGATGGGCGGACAGGAAGTGTGCTGCGGCAACGGTGATAGAATTTTGTGGCGGCACCCAAATCTGCTAGCCTCAGCGCGTTACAATTTATGACAAACTAAGGGAATGGCATGCGCATCTTGATCGTAGAAGACGAGCCCAATTTGGGTAAGCAGCTCAAGTCAACGCTTGAAGGCGCTGGCTATGCCGTTGACCTCTCGGTTGATGGTGAGGATGGCCATTATATGGGTTTCACCGAAAATTATGACGCTGTCATCCTTGACCTTGGGTTGCCGGAAATTGACGGGCTGACCGTTCTTGACCGCTGGCGTAAGGAAGGCAGGAAATTCCCAGTGCTGGTGCTGACGGCTCGGGACAGCTGGTCAGATAAGGTCGCTGGCCTTGATGCAGGCGCCGATGATTATCTCGCCAAGCCGTTCCAGACCGAAGAATTGATTGCACGATTGCGCGCGCTGATCCGCCGTGCATCTGGCAATGCGTCGAGCGAGCTGAATGTCGGTGATGTCCGGTTGGATACGCGTTCGGGCCGTGTGACGCTCGATGGTCAGCCCGTGAAGCTGACGGCGCAAGAGTATAAATTGCTGTCTTACCTGATGCACCATAAGGGCAAGGTTGTGTCGCGGACGGAACTCATCGAACATATTTATGATCAGGATTTCGACCGTGATTCTAACACTATTGAGGTTTTCGTGACTCGCATCCGCAAGAAACTGGGACAGGACGTGATTTCGACAATCAGGGGCCTTGGCTACAGTCTTGAGGAACCCGTCAACTGAATCCGCCAGTCGCCATTATGTCCGTACCAAAGCCGCCGACCTGGCGCAGTCAATTCCAAAGCACGGGATCGCTTACCCGCCGGATGATCCTGACGGCAGCTGCGTGGATTACGATTTTGCTCATCGGCGGGGGCGCTGCGCTGGACCGCGTGTTGACCAATTCGGTTGAACAGAATTTTGATACTCAGATCGAATATGTTCTGACCGCGATGATTGCTTCTGCAGAAATCGGCCCTGACGGGGAAATCCGGATGAACAGGCCGTTGGGCGACCAACGTTTTCTGGAACCGAACAGCGGCCTTTACTGGCAGATCACGGGCAAAGACGCGATGCCATTTCCCTCTCGCTCGCTATGGGACCGCGCGCTTAGACCGCCGGTTCGTCATAAAGATCAGGCTGTGCATTTTCGGAACAGTGATGAATTTCCTGACGAGCCACTGCGCATCGCAGAGCGCTCGATAAAGCTTCCGGACTCCGATGTTGCTTGGACATTCATGGTGGCGCAGAGCCGCGATAGTCTTGATGCGCAGATTCAGGAACTGCGCTCTGTATTGGTGACAAGCTTCTTTCTGTTAGCGCTTGGCCTTATCATTTTGGCGGCATTACAGACATTTTATGGTCTGTGGCCGCTGCGCGCGGTGCGCATGGCGATTGCGCAAATGCGCAGCGGTCAGGAAAGCCGAGTGACCGATGCCTTACCCGATGAGGTGATGCCGATGGTGAATGAGTTAAACGCCCTGCTCGACCATAATGAGCAGCAAGCCGAAGAATCGCGCCGTCATGCCGGTAACCTTGCGCACGCGCTCAAGACGCCGTTAACGGTCATCATGAATAGCGCGACCGCGCAAGCCCCTGATATATCGGAAACGGTCATCCGCGAAGCCACAACGATGCGGCGTCAGGTGGATCATCATCTGGCCCGCGCCCGCGCCGTTGGCCGCCGAGGCCATAGCCACAGCCGCGCGTTGGTCTGGGGCAGCTTAGAATCGGTGGAACGTGCCGTTGGCCGTCTCTATGCGCATGTCCGACTCGATATGGCCGGAGACAAGGCAATTGTCGCACGGGTGGAACGGCAGGATCTGGATGAAATGCTCGGTAACCTGATCGAAAACGCGGCCAAATATGGGGGCGGCAGTGTGTTTGTGACGGTCGGGGATGCAGGCGAATTTGTGGAAATAATAATCGAGGATGATGGCAAAGGCATCCCAGAAAGCGAGCGCGAGCGGTTGTTTGATCGCGGTGCACGGCTGGATACTGGCAAGCCTGGTACGGGCCTTGGTCTCGCGATCGTCCGCGACGTTGTCGAAATTTATGGCGGGACTGTCGCGTTAGAAGAAAGCGAGGAGCTGGGCGGACTTTTGGTCAGACTACGCTTACCAAAAGCGACAAGCTGATTAACTTCCGTCGCGAATTTGCTGATGATGGCGGATGACTTCATCAATGATGAACCGCAAGAATTTCTCGGTGAAATCAGGGTCAAGCTTGGCGTCATGTGCCAATTGCCGAAGCCGCTCTATCTGCCGCTCTTCGCGTGCGGGGTCTGCGGGTGGCAACGATGACTTTGCCTTAAACTCACCCACGGCCTGCGTTATCTTGAACCGCTCGGCGAGCATGAAAACGAGGGCAGCATCGATGTTATCGATACTGTCGCGAAAGCGGGCGAGGGTGTCTGCGTCGTTCATTGACGCCATCTGTGCCGATATTGACCGCAACGGACAAGGGAAAATACGCCATTTGCACTTGCCTATCCACGCTGCGCGCGTCACAGCGATCAGATTATGACGGCAACTATCCACAAAATCGGCGGACATCAGGCGCCATCGCTCGACCCAATTTTGAAATTGGTCGCTTTGGGCATGAATAAGGTCAATGCGGTCATTCTGGATCGCATGCAGTCCGAAATTCCGCTTATTCCCGAACTGGCAGGCCATTTAATTGCCGGCGGTGGCAAACGTATGCGGCCAATGCTTACCCTGGCCTGCGCGCAGTTGCTCGATTATCCTGGCAATCGTCATCACAAATTGGCCGCAGCCGTGGAGTTTATTCACACCGCGACCTTGCTGCATGATGATGTTGTCGACGGCAGCGATATGCGACGTGGCAAAACTGCGGCGAACCTCATTTTCGGGAACCCAGCGGCTGTGCTGGTCGGCGATTTTCTGTTCAGCCGGTCGTTTGAACTGATGGTCGAGGATGGTTCGCTGAAGGTTCTTAAAATCCTGTCGAACGCATCGGCGGTGATTGCGGAAGGCGAGGTCAACCAGTTGACTGCGCAGCGGCAGATTTCGACGACGGAAGAAAAATATCTCGACATCATTGGTTCGAAAACGGCAGCTTTGTTTGCTGCGGCGTGCCGGATATCTGCGGTTGTCGCCGAAAGCGGAGAGGCGCAGGAAATGGCGCTGGATGCCTTTGGCCGCAATCTTGGTATTGCGTTCCAGCTTGTTGACGATGCGATCGACTATGTCTCCGACGGCGCGACCATGGGCAAGGACAGCGGCGACGATTTCCGCGATGGCAAGGTTACACTACCCGTCATTCTCGCGCATTGCCGTGGGAACGCCGAAGAGCAGAAATTTTGGCGCGAAGCGATGCTGGGTAACCGGGTAAGCGACGCCGATTTGGCCCATGCCCGCCAATTGTTGCGTGCGCATCGTGCCATTGACGACACATTGGATCGGGCGCGGCATTATGGTCAGCGCGCGATTGATGCGATTGCGCATTTCCCTGCAGGCGAAGCCAAATCTGCGCTGACTGAGGCAGTGGAATTCGCAATAGCCCGCGCATATTGACGGACGCAGCGGTGCCGTCCGCGCTTAAGATGACCGAAGCATTGCCTGTCATGGCGGTTATGCCCGATTTGCTGGCATCGATGCGCGCTGCTCCCAACGCTGTTCTTATCGCCCCGCCGGGCGCTGGCAAAACCACTATGGTTGCGCCTGCTTTATTGGATGAGGCTTATTGCACTGGCCAAATCCTATTGCTGTCACCACGCCGCTTGGCCGCGCGCATGGCGGCGGAACGTATCGCCGAAAATTTAGGTGAAACGGTCGGCGGACGGGTTGGATACGCGACACGGCTCGATAGTAAACATGGCCCGGATACCCGCATATTGGTGATGACTGAGGGTATTTTCCGCAATCGGATTATCAGTGATCCTGAGCTATCAAGCGTATCAGCTGTGCTATTTGACGAAGTCCATGAACGCAGCATCGATAGCGATTTCGGGCTCGCGCTGGCGTTGGAGGCGCAGGCCGCTTTCCGTCCTGATCTGCGCTTGCTGGCAATGTCGGCGACTTTGGATGGTGCGCGTTTTTCAACCTTGATGGGCAATGCACCGGTACTGGAAAGCGAAGGCAAAATATGGCCTTTGGAATATCTTTATGTCGGTCGCAGGACCGAACTGCCGATTGAAACCGACATTGTGCGCATATTACGTCAGGCGCTATCGGAGCAGCAGGGCGATATATTGGCGTTTCTGCCCGGCGTGCGCGAGATTGACCGTGCCTTTGACGCTTTGGGTGAGTGCGGTCCAGATATCGTGGTCCACAGGCTGCATGGGCAGATTGACCCAGCGGACCAGCGGCTTGCGGTTCGCCGCGACGCGCATGGCCGCCGCAAGGTCATTTTTGCCACAAACATTGCCGAGACCAGCCTGACCATCGACGGGGTGCGGGTCGTGGTCGATAGCGGCCTTGCACGGCGCGCGCGCTTTGATCAGGCGGCTGGTGTCACGCGGTTGGTAACAGAGCGGGCAAGCCTGTCTGCTGCAACCCAGCGCGCTGGGCGTGCCGCGCGGCAACAGGCTGGGATTGCCTATCGGTTGTGGGAGGAGGCAGGCAACGGTGGCCTGCCGCCATTCGACCCGCCGGAGATTCTGGAGAGCGACCTTGCACCCTTGTTGCTCGATTGTGCGCGTTGGGGCGAGAACGACCCTGCAAAGCTCCGTTGGCTTGACCCGCCGCCCGCCGCCGCCGTGCAGCAAGCGCACAAATTACTTTTGTCGGTTGACGCGCTGGATCCGCAAGGCCGCATCACAGCGCACGGAACCACGCTTGCCAACCTTCCCTTGCCGCCGAACCTTGCGCATATGGTTGTGACCGCCGCCCATAATGGGCAAGCGCAGGACGCGGCGATGTTGGCGATTTTATTGCAAGAGCGCGGCCTGGGCGGGCAAAGTGAGGACATTGACGCCCGCTATGAACGCTTTGTGCGGGAACGTGGGCCAAAGGCAGAAGCCGCACGCAAGTTGGCGGAGCGCATTGCGCGGTTGTGCAGCGGTAAAGCCGATGTCGACCCTTTAAGCATCGGCGGATTGATCGCCACAGCATTTCCTGAACGCATTGCGAAGCGTCGCGATGCCAAGGGCGAGAAATGGATCAGCGCAATGGGTCGCGGGCTTCAGCTGGACGCTGCATCGCCTCTCGCAAGCGCAGAATGGCTTGCCGTTGCCGATGTGCAAGGCGCGGCATCGGGCGCGCGGATATTGTCAGCGGCGGCGCTGACCGAGCCCGAAATCATGGGACGATTTGCGCATCGCATCATCAGTCAGGAAATCCTGTCTTATGATAAAAATGCTGACCGCGTGGAGGCACGCGTGCAGCGGCGACTTGGCGCGATTGTGCTGAGCGAGGGACGCGTCGAAAAGCCCGATCCTGAGGCCCTTGCCAACGCTTTGTTGGCCGCTGTGCAGGATATGGGAATCGACATTTTGCCTTGGTCGGCATCGGCCCGCGCGCTTCGGGAACGCGCGCTGTTCGCAGATATTGCGACGCTTAGCGACGATGCTTTGGCGCACAGCGCGGAACAATGGCTTCTGCCCCTGCTTGCTAAGGTGAACCGCCTGCGTGATGTTGCGCCATCGGCTTTGGCGCAAGCACTGGACAATATGCTCGGATGGGATGCGCGCACGCGCATTGACCAAATCGCGCCCGCTTCTTTCAAAAGCCCCGCCGGAACCGCGCATGATATCGATTACGCTGCCGAGGCTGGGCCAACCGTCGAATTGCGCGTGCAGGCTTTGTTCGGCCTTGATACCCACCCGTTGGTAGGCGTTGACCGCATACCACTCGTTCTTAGCCTAACCTCGCCTGCTGGCCGTCCTATTCAGACCACGCGCAACCTGCCGGAATTCTGGCGTGGAAGCTGGCGTGACGTGGCCAAAGAAATGCGCGGTCGTTACCCCAAACATAACTGGCCCGACGCGCCGTGGGAAAGTGTCGCCAGCCTTAAGACCAAAAAAGCACAAGCGCGCGATACGCCCCGCAACGCTTGACGACTCAGATGCTGTTCGGGCAAGGCGGTGGCGAATTAACCGTCAGGAAGCACAATATGTCCGCCCGCATCTTTCAACGCCCCAAAAATGCCATGCAGTCGGGTAGTGGTCGCCGCGAATGGGTGCTGGAATATGTTCCGGCAGAACCACGCAAGGCGGATCCACTCATGGGCTGGGCGGGATCAGGCGATACGCAATCGCAAGTGCAATTGACCTTCCCAAGCTTGGACGCAGCGCGGGCTTTTGCGGAGAAAAAGGGGATCGCGGCGACCTTTATCCCAACGCCGCCTAAAACGCTGAAGCTGCAGGCTTATGCGGATAATTTTCGTTAAGCGATCATTCCGGGCAGCATCAGTAGCTTGACGTCAATGACGCAACCCTCTGCGCGCTTTTCCTGAACAAATCTAGGCAAGTCGGCCAAGGCGACGCGGTGGACAATGATATTCTCACCATCAACACCGCCACCTTCGCTTACTTTGGTTAAACCAAACGCGCGGACGAGCGAGAAGCTTTCGCTGACCATGCCGGGTGACGAGAAATACTCGCCAACGATCTCCAGCTGGTCGGCACGATAGCCGGTTTCTTCTTCTAACTCGCGCGCAGCAGACACCAGCGTGTCCTCACCCTCTTCATGGTCACCAATCAGACCTGCAGGCAGTTCAATACAATTCGCGCCAAGCGGAACGCGATATTGCTCGACGAGCAGGACATGCTCATCCTCCATAGCAAGGATTACCGCTGCCTTGATACCGCGCGCGCGGCTGACATATTCCCATTTTCCGCGCGTCTTGGCCGTGATGAAGCGACCTTGCCACATCACGGTTTCTGCATCGTCTGGTTCCGTCATAATTCGATGAGCCTGTCGGGAAGTTCGTTGGGGTTTTCGCAGCCCTTCGGGAAATGTTCCGCTAACACCACACCCATTTGCGCGACAGCTGTCGCCACGCCAGCACCGGGATTTCCGGCCCTTACCTGATCTAGCAAAGCAACCATTGCGTCACCCCAAACCTCTGGCGCAACCTTGGACGCGATTGCCGCGTCGGCCAAGATTTCCGCGCGATGCTCTTTCATCGACAGATACAAGAGCACGCCAGTTCGGCCCATTGTTTTGGATTCGGCTCCGACCTTAAACAGGCTCATTGCCCGGCGACGGACGCGTGCCAGCTTTGTCGCTTTGGGCGTGAGGGCCAGACGAAAGGGTATCCATTTTAGGATCAACCACGTTCCAACCCACTTCAATGCAACCGCAACCAACAAAATGGCCAGATATTCACTTATGGTATATTCATGGCCCCATCCACCCGACAATCGGTTGATCAGGCCAATGTAAAACTCGGAAAAAAATGCATATGTCGCCAAGGCGATAAATGCGACGGCGCTGGCCCATGCCATAGGGATGTCGTCATAATGGTCCGAAAGATCCGTCACAATTGTGACGATTTCACCGCTTGTATGTTGTTCCGCGTCGGCGACAGCGGCTGTCACCAAAGCATGGTCGGCTGCGCTCATTTGGCTGATTTTACCTAAGGCCATATCAAATAATCCTACCAACCACCTGACGCGCCGCCGCCGCCAAAGCTGCCGCCTCCGCCGCCAAAACCACCAAAGCCGCCGCCTCCAAAACTACTGCCGCCGCCGCCAAATCCGCTGCCGCCGCCCCAAATGATGACTGGACCCATGCCGCCACGTCGATGCTTTCGTCCGCCACCATTTATGGAACGGAACATCGGCAGGAATACGAAGAAGATGAGGAAGAGCACAAAGATGATCGCGCTAATTGGGCCGCCTTCATCGCGATCACGGGGTTGTTGGGCTGCGCTTGCAATCTTGGCCGCCTCTTCAGCGGGAAGCTCGAGTTGCGTGACAATGCGGTCAACGCCCGCATTGATGCCACCGGCAAAATCACCGCCCTTAAACCGGGGCGTGATGTCGTTGCGAATAATCGTCGAGGACAGACCATCTGTCAGTACAGGCTCAAGGCCATAGCCCACCTCAATCCGCATTCTGCGTTCATTGGGGGCAATAATCAGGATCGCGCCATTGTCCTTTTCGGTCTCGCCTTTGCCATCCTGACCCAATGCCCATTCCCGACCCAGCCGGTAGCCATAATCGGATATTTCATAACCTTCGAGGCTGCTCAGCGTTGCCACCACCAGTTGCCGCTTGGTGCGGGTTTCCAGCCCCGCCAGCTTGGCAGTGAGCGCGGCCTCTTGCTGCGGGTCAAGCAGATCTGCTTGATCCACCACACGCCCCGAGAGCTTGGGAAAATTTTGCGCAGTTGCTGCTTGGCCGGTGAGGGCCAGCAGCAGCGCAATCATAAGGCCTAGGGCCTTTTTCATGTTCAATTCCCCAATTTGGCCTTAAGCCGCAGGCGCCATATCCAGCGTCGGTGCGGTCTCTGCACCTTGTGTTGTGGATTGGTAGGGAACCATCGGCTTTGCACCGTGGATGATCTTTGCACCAATGATGTCGGGGAATGTCCGAATGGTGGTGTTATACCCACGCACAGCTTCGTTATAATCGCGCAGCGTAATGCGCACGCGGTTTTCCTGACCTTCTAACTGGTCCTGCAATTTCAAATAGCCCTCCTGGCTTTTTAACTGCGGATATTGCTCGACCGAAACCAGCAAGCGCGACAGGCTGCCCGACAATTGATTCTGTGCTGCCTGAAACGCCGCCATCTTTGCAGGGTCGCTCAAGTCGTTAGGGTTGACCTGAATGTTGGGTGAGGTAGCTTGCGCCCGGGCCTGTATGACTTCCGTCAGGGTCTTGTTTTCCTGCGCCGCCGCGCCTTTGACGATATTGGCTAGGTTGGGAATGAGGTTAGCGCGCTCTTGAAAAGCGGCCTGCACATCAGCCCACTTCGCCTTGGCATTTTCTTCAGCCGTCGGAACGCTGTTTATACCGCATCCGGCTAAGGAGGCCGCAGCAACGGGCACCAGAAGAAATTTCAAAAAGGTTTTACGCATCTAACGAACTCCTCCACTTGGTATAATGCCTAGAAATCGAGCCCATTAGCGGGCGTGTGTTAGACACATAAGGCGCGTTATGGCCTTTCGCAATGACTGTAGGCATTTGCGCGGTCGAATTTTACAAGGCGGCCCGACGATAAATTTACTTCGCTTTGGCGCTATTTTCTGATGTATTGCAAAGATGGATTTAGCGGCGGCGGCATCCGTGCTGCGCAGGCCACTTTACGTATTAGTTAAATTGGGGGAGCAGGATGAAAAAATGGATATTCGGGATTTTGTTGGTCATCGTATCGGCAGCGGGCGGATTCTGGGTCAGTGCGGACAAGGATATGAAAGCGCTCCTGTCCAGCCTGCCAACGGACGCTAACGTGCTGTTTTGGAGCGTTGAACAACGCGACGCCGCGTTTCGCACGATGGACCGGATTCCCATCCTTGCCAAAGCCAATGTCATTGCAAAAGGTGACAAGGTATATCCTTTGCCCAAGGGCACGCCGCTGACGATCGCTACGGATGTCGATGCCTATATGAAGGCGCAACGTACCGCTGGGTTGGTCATCATTCAGGATGGCAAAATACGGATGGAAAAATATGGCCTCGATTTTGGCCCAGAGGGGAAATGGACGAGCTTCTCTGTCGCGAAATCCTTCACCTCGACCTTGGTCGGTGCGGCGATAAAGGACGGCTATATCAAAAGCATCGATGACAAGGTTTCTGCCTATATCCCCGATCTGAAGGGCTCTGCTTATGATGACGTCACCATCGAACAATTGCTGACGATGACGTCCGGCGTCAAATGGAATGAGGATTATGAGGACCCCAAGTCCGACGTCGCTTTGTTCAATAAGCATAAGGCCGAAAATGGCATGGACGTGACCGTCAGCTACATGCGCAATTTGCCGCGTGAGGCACCGGCGGGCACGAAATGGGTCTACAAAACTGGTGAAACCAATTTGATTGGTGTGTTGGTCAGTTCAGCCACAAAGAAGACCTTATCCGCATATCTGTCCGAGAAGCTATGGGCGCCATTTGGCATGGAACAGGACGCAAGCTGGCTATTGGGTGCGACTGGGCACGAGATCAGCGGCTGCTGCATTCAGGCATCAACCCGCGATTACGCACGTTTTGGCGTGTTCATGCTGGGCGGCGCTAAGGTCAACGGCGCAAGCATCTTACCCGACGACTGGATAGCGCCCGCAACAAGCAAGCAGGCCGACATAGATATGCCTGGTAGGGGCTATGGCTATCAATATTGGACCTATGACGACGGCAGTTACGCCGCCCAAGGTATTTTTGGGCAGGGTATCTTCATTGACCCTAAGCGCAACCTTGTGATCGCATCGAACAGTAACTGGCCCAAGGCAACTGACCCCAATACGGTCGGTGTACAGCGGGAAGCCTTTTACAAGGCAGTTCAAGCAGCGGTCGACGCAGAAGCAAAGGCGCGCGCCAAATAGTTATGTTGCGGTGCAAAATAATTGCGATATGTCGTAACTAAATTGCGTCGCAAAACATGGAAAAAAGGGGCTTTTCTAAGTCTTGATATTAGTTCAGCATGCCCGCTTCACACACGGGTTCTCAGTGGGAGATTAGCGATGGATTTCAAGACATTTCTGCACGCGGGTAGCAATCGGCGCGCCATGCTGAAGGGCATGGGCGTTGCGGCTGTCGGATTTTCATTAACGGGGGCGCTCGCTGGATGCGGCGAGAAAGAGGCTGCAAAGCTTGCCAATGGCGAAGAGGCCAAGCTGAACTTTTATAACTGGGACACCTATATTGGTGAGACCACGTTGGAGGATTATAAGAACAGCGCCGACGTTGACGTGAACATGACCTTGTTCGCGAGCAATGACGAATTATTTGCCAAGCTGCGCGCGGGCAACCAAGGCTATGACGTTATCGTCCCATCAAACGATTTTGTTGAGCGCATGGCCGCCGCAGATATGTTGGCTGAAATCGACAAGGCGCAGATCCCTAATTTCAAGAATGTCGCGCCTGAGTATCAGGATGTGCCTTATGATCCGGCGCGCAAATATTCCATGCCTTACACATGGCTGGCGCTTGGCATTGGCTATCGCAAGTCCAAGGTGAAGTCGGTGCCCGATAGCTGGAAAGTGCTGTTTGACAGTGACGAGTATAAAGGCCGCATTGCTGTGCTGTCCGAAGCTGGCGACATGTTCCGGCTATATGGCAAATATCTGGGTAAATCGGTCAATGGCCTGACCGACGCTGATATCAAAATGATTGAAGCGATGATGATCAAGCAAAAGCCGAATATTAAATCCTTTCATGAAGACAATGGCCAGGATCTATTGCTGAAGGGCGAGGTCGATCTCGTCCTTGAATATAATGGCGATATTGCTCAGATTATGACCGAAGAACCCGATATTAGCTTTGTCATTCCCAAGGAAGGCAGTCAGTTAAACTCGGACAATTTATGCATTCCAAAGGGTGCGCCGCATCCGAAAAATGCCCATGCATTCATTAACTATTTGCTGGATGCTGAGGCTGGTAAGAAGATAACCGAGACAATTCTATATCCAACGCCCAATGCGGCGGCAAAGGCGCTGATGCCCGATGATTATAAAAATAATCCGGTCATTTTCCCGCCCGCCGCTGTTCTGGCGAAATGCGAATATGCCAAATTCAATCCAGAGCTGCAGCCGAAATATGAGGAGGCGTTCACCCGCATTCGGGCGGCTTAATTAATGTCAGGGCCGATGCAGGACTGGAAAAGCCAGAAGAAGCCTTTTGCCGCCATTGCCACGGCACCGGTGTTCTGGCTTGCCCTGTTCTTCATCGCGCCCATGACCATCGTGTGGCTCTACAGCTTTGGGCAGAATGCTGGTCCAGCCGATATTGATATTTCCGGCACGCTCGACAATTACAAGCGCGCGACCGAGTGGCTGTATCTTTCCATTTTCCTAAAAAGCCTTGCGGTGGCCGCGCTCACGACATTGATTTGCCTCATCATCGGCTTTCCCGTGGCGATGGCAATTACCTTTGCCGCACCCAAATGGCGGCCTTGGTTGCTGCTTGGCATCATGCTGCCCTTTTGGACCAATTTGTTGATCCGCACTTATGCGCTAATGGCGTTGATGGGCACGAACGGGTACATGAACAAGGGGCTGGGCGAGCTATGGGATGGCGCAAGCTGGTTGCGTACTTTGGTGGGGATGCAGCCATTAGATGCATGGACGCCTGTGCAGTTGCTCTACAATAATTTCGCGGTCGTACTGGGGCTGGTCTATGTGCATCTGCCCTTCATGGTATTGCCCTTATATTCGGCGCTCGACCGGCTGGATAAAAGCCTGATTGAGGCCAGCCTTGATTTGGGTGCAGGCCATTTCAAAACCTTCATGAAAGTCGTAGTCCCGCTTGCGGCCCCCGGTATTGTAGCCGGCGTCATGATCACGCTCATTCCGGCATTGGGGGCCTATTTGACGCCCGACTTGATGGGCGGCACCGATAGCCAGATGATTGCAAATGTTATCGAACGGCAGTTCAAGCGCGCCAATGACTGGCCGTTTGGCGCAGCTTTGTCCTTCTTGCTAATCTACGCAATGTTCATTTTGATCGCGCTGCAATCGATGCGGGCGAACAAAGTGAAGGAGGTGCGCTGATGTTTAACCGCAACGCCATCGCCCCGCTTGAATATACGCGCAAGCTTTGGATGCGCAGTTGGGTTGGGCTGACCATGCTGTTCCTCTATGCGCCGCTGATTGTCCTGATGATTTTCAGCTTTAACGACAGCAAGCGCAACGTCGTGTGGAAGGGTTTCACGCTCAAATATTATGAAAAAGCGCTCAACAATGACAGTCTGGTCGAAGCAATGGTCAATTCGCTTACCATCGCATTTTTGGCGACGATCATCAGCTTAGTCATCGGCGCACTGGCTGCGGTCATGCTTTGGCGCTTCCGTTTTCCGTTCAAGGGGCTGGTCGAAGGCACCATGTCTTTGCCGATCATCGTTCCTGAAATCTGCTTGGGCGTCGCGTTTTTGATCTTCTTTGCCAAAGTCGACTGGCCAACCGACCTGCCATGGCCGCTCAACCTGTCTGCCATCACTATCGCACACATTACCTTCTGTTTCCCTTTTGTTGCGATGGTTGTGCGGGCGCGCTTGGCGAGTTTTAACAAGGAAGAGGAAGAGGCGGCAAAGGACCTTGGCGCAACCGAGTGGCAGGCGTTTCGCGATGTCCTGCTGCCGCATATAAAGCCGTCTTTGGTGGCAGGGGCATTGCTTGCCTTCACACTCAGCCTCGACGATTTCGTCATTACCTTTTTCACCAGCGGTCCTGACACCATTACTTTTCCAGTAAAGGTCTATTCGATGGTCCGCTTCTCAGTCACGCCAGAGGTTAACGCCGCGTCGACCATCCTCATCATTCTCACTGTCGCCCTGACCTTCATCGCCCTAAAATATCAGGGTGTGAAGGGCATTTCGGACGCCCATTGAGATGCGCCCGCCGCCCACGGAAAACTGATATGTCTGAAACCAAAACACCCATTATCCAAATCCGCAATGTGTCCAAACGCTTTGGCAAGGTGACGGCGGTCGACAATGTCAGTCTGGATATTCGCGCCGGCGAATTTTTCGTCCTGCTTGGCCCTTCGGGCTGCGGCAAGACGACTTTGCTGCGGATGATCGCTGGGTTTGAATTGCCGACCGAGGGGCAGATCCTGATCGATGGACAGGATATGAGCCTTGTCCCGCCGAACAAGCGGCCCGTGAACATGGTGTTCCAAAGCTATGCTGTGTTTCCGCATATGAACGTGACCGATAATGTCGGCTATGGCCTACGCATAGCTGGCGTATCGAAAGGCGAAATTCGCGACCGTGTGGCGGAGGCGCTGGAGCTGGTGAAGCTGGGCGGGTTTGAGGACCGGATGCCCGACCAGATGTCAGGTGGGCAGCGTCAACGCGTTGCGCTCGCACGCAGCTTGGTCATGCGGCCCAAAGTGTTGTTGCTGGACGAACCGCTGTCCGCGCTCGACGCGAAATTGCGCGCGCAAATGCAATTTGAACTGGCGGATTTGCAGGACAAGGTTGGTATTACCTTCGTCACCGTCACCCATGATCAAGACGAGGCGCTGTCGATGGCAAGCCGCGTAGCGGTAATCAACAAAGGCGAAGTTGCGCAACTCGCGCCACCATCCGATCTGTACGAATATCCCGCCAATCGGTTCGTGGCAGACTTTGTGGGTTCGGTGAACATATTTGAAGGCACGCTGACGCTAGACGAACCCGATAAGGCTGCCGTCGACTGCCCGGGCCTTGGTAAGGTTTACCTGAACCATGGGGTTACTGGACCCCATGGAGCAAATGTCTGGATCGCATTGCGCCCCGAAAAAATTTACCTGCACGTTCCCGGCGAGGGCAAAGCCGTGCGCGCCGCTGCCCAAGACGCACCCGACGGCCACAATCTCGCGCGCGGCACGATTAAGGGTATGAGCTATCTTGGCGATGTCACTTTATATGATATTCAACTTGAGGGCGGCCAAATCATCCGCGTCAGCCGCCCCAATTTGTCTCGCCATGACCAAGATGACTTCACCTGGGACGATAAGGTCAGCATGCACTGGCGCGCGGACAGTCCGGTTGTTTTGTTAAGCTAAAACATTATATAATATACCAAATTTTGATTCGAAAGTTTGGGAATGTATAAATTCACGTGCCTCTGTATCGCCTTGTCGTTACCCACGGGACTTTACGCCGCGCCTGCCGAATTGCCTGACGAGTTGGTTTTATCGGGCGACAATATAATCAATGTCGAAATCGAGGGACGTCCTTTGCGGCTGGAAGTGCGGCCAGACGCAGCAGGCGCGCCCACGATAAATCCTGCGATTGCCCAACAATTGGGATTCAAACCGGGCATGTTTAGCATTATCTTTGCTATTGGTCCGACAAGAATAACGGCGAACTCCGCAGTCCATGAAATCAACTTCGCTGATAAGCCAGAGAAACGGCGTATATTATGGGCGACACAAGAAGCTTCGGTTATCGCCGACGGTACGATCAGCCCTGCATCTCTTCCCTATAAGCGAGTCAAATTTGAGCTAAATCCACAATCTAGCCGCGAGCGGCTATATCGTTATGCGCTCGACAATTTCGGATTTTTAGGCCGGGTCGGCATTGGCACAACAGTCACTGCCCAAGATAAAAAGATGCAAGTCATATTCAGCCTTGTCCGGGACCAAAATATGGTGAGCGCGCCAACGGGCAATTGGCTTGCAACAAACTACAAGGGCGTTTTCAACGGCCCGCCGACGTCAACTATCATTTTTTATGGCGTGGAACGACCGACACGGCCCATGGCGCTCGGGTTGCCACTGGCAATTGGTGACCTTGCCATGACCAAACTGGCTGTTCGGGTCAGCGACTATGGGGATGCATCGGGCATAGCTGAACAGGCCGCAGCGACGGATCCAGCGACAAACGACGATCAGGAAATAGTCGTGGTGGGCAAAAATACCAAGGATGTCGATCTGCGCGTCACTGTCGGACGCGGCGTTCTCAACAAATGCTCAAGTCTAACCTATGATTTGGATAAACGTGAAATTCGGATGTCATGTGAATTCTGACTTCATATCAATCGGCTATGGTGCAGGCCGCAAATCGATCAACGTGACGATGATGTTGCTTTCTGCCGCTCCGTCGTCGGTCTTTGGCATACAGAAACGGTAAGTTGAGCCTGTCTGCATCATTTTCAGGCTTTCGCTGAAAATTGGGGATGTCTGGCTCAACGGGATTTTTTCCCACTCGCTTTTTTGCTGCACGACGCCGGTCGCGGCGTCAAAGATGGTGAAGTCGACAAGCGCCATGTCCCCATCGATCGGCTTTTTGCCCGTAGTGGATTTTACGACTTCGAAACCGAGGCCCGTTGCGGTGGATTGCGAACAAGCGCGTTCGGCGGCGGGAATGATTGGCTTTGGTGGGGGATTAGTGAAGGACAGCAGTTCGACCTCAAACACCAAATCGGCATTGGCTGGAATAGGGCCAGTGCCCGCTGCGCCATAGCCAAGCGCCGCAGGGATGCAGAGGCGATAGCTGCCGCCAGCCTGCATCAATTGCAGGCCCTGTGCAAATCCGGGAATGACCCCGCCAACGGGGAATTGGGCCCCTTGACCGGAATCAAATTCGCTGCCGTCGGCGGTCAGCATGCCTTTATAATTCACGGTGACTTGGGATGCGGCATTTGGCCGATCACCTTTGCCCGGCTGGATAACGGTGTAGGACAGCCCTTCAGGCGTTTTGACGTTACAGCTAAGCACAGGAGGCCTTGGCTTGGCGGTGACCTGCGCCGCTGCTTGGGCGGGCGCAAATTGAAGGAGCAGGGCGGGGGTGAGGGCGGCCGTCGTCAAGGCGCGCCGTAGTGTAGATGATTTCATGGTTACCATTGGTAAGGGTTAGGCGGACTTTGTCTAGTTTGATGGTGCTGAATTAGATGACGGAATGGTAAAAAGTAAGGCCCTGAAGCAAGTTCAGGGTGACGATTGGTAAAAAGTTACCCGCTTCGTCATGCTGAACTTGTTTCAGCATCTTACTTTTCAAGGTCACAAAATTTGCTCAGGGCTACGGTTTCTTATTCGCCCTTATCCAATCGCCCGTAATTTCGGCTCCGCCTCATCAAGGGACTTGCGAATAATCCCTACCAGCTCGTCAATTTGGGCCGTGCTGATAATCAGCGGTGGACACATCACGATGCTGTCGCGGATGCCGCGCACCATCAGGCCATTGCGGATGCAGATATCGCGGACGAGCGGGCCTGCTGTGCCTTCTGCACCGCCAAAGCGCGCGCCGGTTGCCTTGTCTGCAACAACCTCGATCGCGCCAAGCAAGCCAACGGATCGCGCTTCACCAACCAACGGGTGGTCACGCAAGGGAGCCAGTGCCTTGGCGAGATATGGCCCAGTTTCGTTCCGGACCTTGTCGACCAAGCCTTCGCGTTCCATGATCTCGATATTGCGTAAGGCAACGGCGGACGCGACCGGGTGGCCCGAATAGGTATATCCATGGACGAAATCGCCGCCGGTTTTCATCACCTTGATGATGTTCGCGCTGACCGCGACGGCGGAGATGGGGAGATATCCCGACGACAGTCCCTTGGCCATCGCGATGATATCGGGCTGAATGCCCATGGTTTCATGGCCCCACATGTTGCCGGTACGCCCAAAGCCGCAAATGACCTCATCACAGACCAATAAAATGCCATATTTCCGGCAAATCGCCTCAACCTGCGGCCAGTAATTGTCGGGCGGGATGATGACGCCGCCTGCGCCTTGTACGGGTTCGCCAATGAAGGCTGCGACATTTTCGGGGCCGACCTCCAATATCTTGTCTTCAATGGCTTGCGCGCATGCAGTGCCGAAATCCTCCGGCGTCATGTCGCGGCCTTCATTATACCAATAAGGTTGGCGCACATGCTCAATGCCCGCCATTGGCAAGATGCCAGGCGCGGGGAAGCCTTGACCATGCATCGCCTTCATACCGCCCATGCTGACGCCCGCGACCGTAGAGCCATGATAGGCATTATGGCGGCTGATGATGACGGTGCGGCTATGTTCGCCCTTCACTTGCCAATAATGGCGGACCATCCGCAATATGGTGTCATTGGCTTCGGAACCGGAGCTGTTGAAGAACACATGCGGCAGGCGGCCTCCCGTCAGGCTGGCAATTTTGTCCGCGAGCATGATTGCGGGCGCGTTCGCGGTTTTGAAGAAGCTGTTATAATAAGGCAGCTCCCGCATTTGTTCGCGCGCGACCTCGGCCAATTCGTCACGGCCATAGCCGACATTGACGCACCACAGGCCAGCCATGCCGTCCAATATGCGGTTGCCGTCGCCGTCGTGAATATAACAGCCTTCGGCATGGGTGATGATGCGGCTTCCGCCCAGATCCTCTATTTCCTGCCAATCGGCTTGTGCAGGCAAATGGTGGGCGATGTCCAAACGGCGTAGTTCGGCGATGTCGTAATTGCGTGGCATATCTGTGTCCCTCAGTCTTTTCGTCGCACCAGCGAAGGCTGGTGCCTATTACGTCTCACGGTTTTAAACCGAAACGCGTGATGGACCCCAGCCTTCGCTGGGGTGACAATTTATCAGGGCGAAAAGCCTATCCGCGCTTGATAGCGATTATATCGGGTCACTTTGTTGTTCACAATTCACCTCTTAACGCTTTTCCTAAAAGCTGGAAATAGATTTGCGAATCTGGGTCATTTTCTGTGCCCCATTCGGGGTGCCATTGCACCGCGAGTAAAGGCGCGCCGTTGGGCCGTGCGCTATAGGCCTCGATCAAGCCATCGGGCGCGCGCGCTTCGACATTTAGACCGTCGGCTAGCTTTCCAATGCCCTGATAATGGACAGAGTTTACGTCCAATGCGCCTTTGCCATATGCGTCCGCCAACATACCGCCATCGGTCAGGTCAACGGCATGGCGATGGTCAAACATTGCGTCAAATCCGACATCGTTCGGGGCATGATGACGCATAAGCGTATCGCTCGTGCTAGTGTCGCGGCGTAAGCTTCCGCCCAAAGCGACGTTGATTTCCTGAAAACCCCGACAAATGCCAAATACCGGCTTTTGCGCCTGTATCATGCGGTCCACCATCGACATGGCAATCTCATCGCGACCGTCATCATAAGGCCCGTCGCCGCCATCTTCGCCATAAAGCCGCGTTGCGACGTTCGATGGGCTACCCGTCAGCAATATGCCGTCTATCCGCGGCGCGACGTCTGCGGCGGTCATCAGGTCGGGCAGGGAAGGGATGATCAGCGCTGCAACATCAGCATAGGTCATGGCCGCGCGAATATAGCGGTTCATAACAGCCTGGGCCACTTCGCTGCCGACCATGCGGTTGCAGGCGATAACACCCAAGACGGGACGTGCCGTCATAACAGGCTGTTGACCAACATGCTCATCCAGCCGCTCCGATCAGCTCCCGGCCAATCAGCATCCGCCGAATCTCATTTGTGCCCGCACCAATGTCGAGCAATTTGGCATCGCGCCAATAGCGCTCAACGGGCCAATCCTTGGTATAGCCAGCGCCGCCGAGGGCCTGAATAGCCTCGCCCGCAACCTTTACCGCGCTTTCGCTGGCGAGCAGGATTGCGCCCGCCGCATCAAAGCGCGTGGTCTGTCCGGCGTCACATGCCCGCGCGACATTGTAGACATAGCTGCGGGCGGAATTGAGCGCGACATACATGTCGGCGACTTTCGCCTGCATCAGTTGGAAACTGCCAATGGGCTTACCGAATTGCTTGCGTTCGCGCACATAAGGCAGAACCACATCCAAGCAGGCTTGCATCACGCCAAGCTGAAGTCCGGCAAGCACAACGCGTTCGTAATCCAGCCCGGACATCAATACGCCAACGCCGCCATGCAGCGGGCCCATCACCTGTTCATCGGATACGAAGCAATCGTTGAACACCAGTTCCGCCGTTGGCGAACCGCGCATCCCGACCTTGTCGATTTTCTGGCCAATGGAAAAACCCTCCATGCCTTTTTCAATCAGAAACGCGGTGATGCCGCGCGAGGCAGCCTCTGGCGCGGTCTTGGCATAGACGACCAAAGTGTCGGCATAAGGCGCGTTGGTGATCCAGTATTTGGTGCCGTTTAAAATATAGCCGCCTTGAACCGCTTCCGCCTTCAGCTTCATGGACACAACGTCTGAACCTGCGCCCGCTTCGGACATGGCAAGGCTGCCAACATGTTCACCCGAAATCAGCTTAGGCAGATACTTCGCCTTTTGCTCTGGCGAGGCCCAGCGCGCAATTTGATTAACGCAAAGGTTGGAATGCGCGCCGTAGGAAAGGCCGATGGAGGCAGAGGCGCGGCTGACTTCTTCGACCGCGACAACATGTTCCAAATAGCCAAGGCCAAGCCCGCCATCGGCTGCATCAACGGTTATTCCATGCAGACCGAGTTCGCCCATGGCGCGCCACAGCTCATCCCGGGGGAACCAGTCATCCGCGTCGATTTTGGCCGCGAGCGGCGCGATTTTATCGGTTGCAAAACGTTGCGTCGTTTCGCGGATCATGTCGGCATTATCGCCAAGGGCAAAGTCTAATGTCATGCTTGTCATAGCCTTGCTCTGCCAGTTAATTGCATGCGCTGCAAGCATAGGACTAGCCAGTGGGCGACCTTTTGCTTACCGCTGCTCGGATGTTTTTTAAGCAGGCGAATCTTCACTAATGCATTATGATATTCTTATTGTCGGTGGCGGCCATGGCGGCGCGCAGGCCGCGATTGCGTTACGGCAAGCCAAATATGAGGGCAGCATTGGCGTAGTGAACGCTGAGCCTGAATATCCCTATGAGCGCCCGCCTTTGTCCAAAGATTATTTCGCGGGCGATAAAGCGTTTGAACGTATCATGATCCGGCCGGCGGCTTTCTGGGCGGAACGCAGCGTCGATATGATGTTAGGCATGCGCGTGGACGCTGTCGATCCATCTGCTCATAAGGTGACACTGTCTGATGGGGCGGACATTTCTTATGGCAAGATGATTTGGGCAACAGGCGGCAGTCCGCGGCCATTACCAGTTGAGGGCGGCAATCTGCCCGGGATGCACGTTGTACGCTCGCGCGCTGATGTGGACGGCATGCTTGACGGTCTCGATGATGTCGCTGACATTGCGATTGTGGGTGGCGGCTATATTGGGCTTGAGGCGGCGGCCGTACTCCGGAAAATCGGCAAGAAAGTCACTGTTCTGGAGGCGATGGACCGCGTGTTGGCGCGGGTTGTCGGCGAACCGCTGTCGCGTTTTTACGAGGCTGAGCATCGCGCGCATGGCGTGGACGTGCGCTTGGGCGTTGAAATCAGTGGCATAGAGGGCAACGATTTTGTCACGGGTGTGCGCTTGGCCAATGGTGAAGTGATCCCCGCCCAAATGGTTATTGTCGGCATTGGTATCATCCCCGCTGTTGCGCCTTTGCTGACGGCGGGCGCCGCTGGCGGGGCCGGAGTGGATGTTGATGCTTATTGCCGGACGTCCTTGCCGGACATCTATGCCATTGGCGACTGCGCGGCGCATGCCAATGATTTTGCAGGCGGCAACGTCATGCGCGTTGAATCGGTCCAGAACGCCAATGATATGGCCAACGCCGTGGCCAAAAGCCTGACCAATGAACTGACGCCCTATCATGCGGTGCCATGGTTTTGGTCCAACCAATATGATTTGCGCCTTCAGACAGTGGGCATCAGCGCGGGCTATGATTCCATGGTGTTGCGCGGCGACCCGGATACGCGCTGCTTCTCAGTTGTCTATCTGAAGGCCAATAAAGTCATCGCGCTCGACTGTGTCAACGCGACCAAGGATTATGTCCAGGGCCGCTTGTTCGTGACCGAAGGCCTGTCACCCACATTTGAACAATTAGCCGATACCAACGTGCCATTGAAGGAACTCGCTGCAGCTTTGATGGCCAACTGATGTAAATTTTGCCCCCAGTCCGTTCCGCCCTCACGGCCATTTTAGGCCCAACCAATACTGGTAAGACTCATCTTGCTGTCGAGCGGATGTGTGCGCACTCCAGCGGGATGATTGGCTTTCCGTTGCGGTTGCTGGCGCGGGAAATTTACGACCGCGTTGTCGCCATGAAGGGCGAACAGAATGTTGCTTTAATAACAGGTGAAGAACGGATCGAGCCGCCGCAAGCCCGCTGGTATTGCTGCACCGTTGAAAGCATGCCGATCCAGAAGGAATTTGCCTTCGTCGCCATAGACGAGGCGCAATTGGGTGCCGACCCCGAACGGGGGCATATTTTTACCGACCGAATATTGCATGCGCGTGGGCGTGAGGAAACGATGATTCTGGGCTCGGAGAGCCTTCGGCCGATTATCCGCGCGTTGCTGCCCGATGCTGAAATCATCTCCCGCCCGCGATTTTCGACGTTGAGCTATGCTGGCGCGAAGAAACTGTCACGCTTGCCGAAACGGTCAGCGATAGTCGCCTTTTCAATCGAGCAGGTATATGCCGTGGCGGAGACTTTGCGCCGTATGCGCGGTGGCGCTGCGGTCGTGATGGGGGCGTTGTCCCCGCGGACGCGCAATGCGCAAGTCGCGATGTTCCAATCGGGCGAGGTGGATTATCTCGTGGCGACTGACGCCATTGGCATGGGGTTGAACCTTGACGTGGCGCATGTCGCGTTCGTCGGTCTGTCCAAATTCGATGGCTCTCGCCGCCGACGCCTGACAGTCGCCGAAATGGCGCAAATCGCGGGCCGCGCCGGTCGCCATCAGCGCGACGGAACATTCGGGACCCTGGCTGGCGAAGGCAGCGAATTCACGCCCGAAGAGGTGTTGGCGATTGAAGGACACAGCTTCCCGCGTCTGGACTGGTTGTATTGGCGTGAGGCCAAGCCGCGCTTTAACGATATCGCCACGCTGATCGCGGATTTGGAGAAAAAGCCGCATCGTCCGGGGCTATTGCCAGCGCCCAAGGTTATAGATTTGCTGGTGCTCAAGCGTTTGGCCGAAATGCCCGATGTGAACGCCCTGATCCGCCATCAAGTCGATGTCGCGCGGCTTTGGGAAGTCGCCTGTCTACCTGACTTCCGCCAAATGGGCGAGGAGCATCATAGCCGCTTCGTTGCGTCGCTGTGGCAATATCTCGGGCAAAATGATCGCGTCATTCCGCAAGGCGTCTATGCCAGCGAACTTGCGCGGCTCGACAATATTCAAGGCGATGTCGATACGCTGTCGGCGCGAATCGCTGCGGTGCGGACATGGACTTATATTGCCCATCGGAGCGATTGGTTGACCAATCCGCCCGCCATGGCAGAGCGGGCACGCGCGTTGGAGGAAAAATTATCGGACGCGTTGCACGATGCATTGCGCCAGCGATTTGTCGATAAACGCACATCGATGCTACTGCGGAAAAACGCGACGGACGTTGGGTTGTTGCCCGTCGAGATTAAAGCTGACACACATGTTCTGGTCGATGGAGAAGACATTGGTACTTTACGGGGCTTTGCGTTTCGGGTTGACCCGGCGGCCAAAGCAAGTGACCGTAAGCTTTTATTAGCAGCCGCCGAACGGCATTTGACAGCATATTTGAGACAAAAGGCAAAGGACGTAAGCATGGCAGAGGACAGCGAATTCTCGCTCGCGGCGGATGGAGAAGGCAAGCCCGCCATTTTCTGGCAGGGCGAAATACTGGGTGCGCTGACTAAGGGGCGGACGCTGATGCAACCTGCGTTTACCCCAGTGAAGGCTGTTTCCGGCCTTGAAGGTGACGCGTTGCGTGAAATCACAACGCGCGCCGAAAGCTGGATTGCAACGCAATTGGCCAAATCCATGGGTGGCATAATTGGGCTATTGGAACTCGCGCAACAAGCAGATGTCGACGGCAATGTCCGCGCGCTTGCGGTGCGATTGGCAGATGAGGGTGGCATTGCGGGTCGGCATTATCTGGCTGACGCAATTGCGGCATTACCCAAGGAAGCCCGTGGCGCTGCGCGTAAGGGCGGCATCGTCTTTGGTGCGCTCGATATCTATCACCATAATGCCTTGAAACCAGCGGCGGCCAAATGGCGTGCAGCATTATTTGCGGCGCGCGATAACCGTGCAATGCCAGAACTCCCGCCCGAAAGCGCCGTGCATTTGAAGGCGTGGAATTTTGCCAGTGCGTCCGAAGCGCGCAACGCTGGTTATCGGCGGATTGGCGACGAATATGTCCGCATTGATCTGGCCGAACGGGTTATCAAAAAAGCGCATGAAGCACGCGGGCAGGGCAATCTGTTCGGTATGGACATGGCGTTCGCGACGTCGCTGGGCATCAGCGAAAACGGGTTGAAGGCCCTGATGCGCGACGCAGGCTTCCGCCCGGCGGAGAAGGCGCCGGAGCGGCAGCTTGTTGAGGCTGGGGCTGAGACTGAGACTGAAACTGAGACTGAGGCAGTCTCTGACATTATTCCCGAGGCGGTAGAAGTATTGGCAGAGGAAACCGTTTTAACCCCTGAAGCTGAAGTCGCAGATATAAATGTTGCTGCCGAACCCGAAGCGAGCACTCAAGAGCCCGACGCGGCCCCAGCAGCCGAGGCACAAGCCATCACCCTGACGCATTGGCGCTGGGTCGGCTTGCCAAAGCCACGTCCGCCCGAGCAACGTCAGCCGCGCGCCAAGCCGCAACACCAAAAATCACAGACCAAGGGCAAGCCACAAGCCAAACCCGAGCGCGCACCGGTTGCTGCCAAGCAAAGCGCTCCTTTATCATCCCTTGCGTTACAATTGGCGGCGCTTAAGGGGCTAAAACTCTAATCGGCTGGGGCGAAGTTGCGGATCGACAAACTTCTGTTCTTTCTGCGCTTTGCCAAAAGCCGGACGCTCGCCCAAAATTGGGCGGAGACGGGGCATATCCGCGTCAATGGTCGCCGGGTGGAAAAGGGTAGCCAGCCCATTGCCATCGGCGATATCATCACATTGCCCATTGGTGAGGCTGTTGTAACGTTCAAGCTGCTGTCGACGCCATTACGGCGCGGTCCTGCCTGTGAGGCATTGCTTTGCTATCAGCGTATAGACTAAAAATTGGCAGTCAGTTGCATTCCGCCGTTGACTTCCCCCTGCGCCTCGCAATAGGCAGAAAATTGAAGCGGCTACTCCGCCGCCGCGTCTGGGAGATTTCCGCAAGTGACTTATGTCGTTACCGATGCCTGCATCCGCTGCAAATATATGGACTGCGTTGAAGTATGTCCGGTGGATTGCTTTTATGAAGGCGACAACATGCTCGTCATCAACCCCAATGAATGCATCGACTGCGGCGTTTGCGAACCGGAATGCCCTGCAGAAGCGATTTTGCCAGACACCGAAAGCGGTCTCGAGCAATGGCTTGAACTCAACGCGACCTATAGCGCGGAATGGCCAAACATCACATCAAGCCGTGAACCGCCAGCAGATGCAGATGAGTTTAAGGGCGTAGAAGATAAGTTCGACAAATATTTCAGCCCTGACCCCGGCGAGGGCGATTAAGCTCTCGCGGCGCGCGACGCCTTCAACCAGCCTTTCTGATACGCTTCCACTTCACGCAATGCGGCAAACACCGTCATATTTGGTGCTGTGCGGCCCGTGCGGCCAAGGGCGTAGATCTGACTGTAAAACCAATATTGCGTAGCAAATCCCTCCATGCTGCGCACCATCTTGATCTTGCGTAAGCTTGACAGCCATTCAGGCAGCAGCCTCAATTGGTTCTCGACCTTTGGTAACATCGCCATACCACCGAGCAGCCTTCTTGGCGCCTCGGGCATGACGCATAATGGCCGGGCAAGGCCGATGACGTCGGCACCGCCGTTGCGCAAGGCTTGTTCCATTGCTGATGCGCTGCGGAAGCCGCCCGTCACCATCAAGGGTATCTTTAACTCGGCCTTCATCGCTTGGGCGAAGTCAACAAAATAGGCTTCCCGTGAAAGCGTGGTGTCTGCCACATTCTGGGTTTCCTCCTCTTCCATACCTTGAATGCCCAGAAGCTTTGGTTGCTCATAAGTGCCGCCCGAAATCTCGATGAGGTCCACACCCGCATCCTGCAGCCATCGGGCTACTTGCAGGCTGTCCTCAAAGGCAAAGCCGCCGCGCTGAAAATCGGCGCTGTTCAATTTGACGGAAATGGGAAATTCAGGGCCGACCAAGGTGCGTACAGTGTTTATCGTAAACATTAGGAAACGGGCCCGGTTCACAAGGCTTCCGCCCCAGCGGTCGGTGCGTTGGTTTGACCTTGGGCTTAAGAATTGCGAAATCAGATAACCATGCGCGGCATGGATCTGAACGCCTGTAAAGCCACCATTTTTACAATGTAATGCGGCCTGCCCAAAGCGGCCAATGAGGTTCAGAATTTCGTCCTCAGTTAAGGCGACGGGTGTCCCGAATTGTCCGCCGGGTAACCGCAGCTTGAGCGCAGAAGGTGCCTTGGGACGCGGGTTGATCGCACGCATCGTTTGCCGTCCGGCATGGCTGATCTGCGCCCAGAAATGATTGCCGTTGCGGGTCGCCGCCTTTGTCCAGAATTGGAGGGCGGTCATCATCTCGGCATCTGGATGCCCCTCAAAAAAGACGTTGCCGGGGCGTTCGAGATGGTCGGCATCAATGTGGATATTGCCCGAAATATGCAGGCCGGCGCCGCCATCTGACCAAATGCCATATAGGTTCTGCAATTCAGGCGTCGGACGTCCCAATGGGTCGGCAAGCCCCTCTGTCATCGCGGCCTTTGCGATGCGATTCTTCAGCACGGCCCCACAAGGCAGCTGCAGCGTGTTGCTTAGCTTCACTTGGGTTCGCCGGATATTTCGACTGTTGCTGTATCTGCTGTGCCGGTTTTGACTGGAGCTGCATCCTTGCTTGCGTCGGGTACCGAAACATCGGCGCCAGGCTGAACAGGTACATCGTCAACGGCTTCATCTGTGTTGATCATATCGTCGCTGATCGTGCCTTCCAGGCTGTCGAGACTATCCATGCGCGTTTCGGTGGCCTGATTATCCTCCTGCGAACCGCCGCATGCGGACAGCAGCAGCATCATGGCAAGGGCAGGCGTGAAGTTGCAAAAGCGCATAATATCCTCGTCGTTCTAACTCGGCGCGACCGTACAATCTTCATCTACTTTCGCAAGACTATTGAGAAAATCGGGGAACGCGGAGAGTAAAGCGGCGTCAAAATCTGATAGGGTAGCGTTGATGCCTAACGCGGCGAGGCTGGTCACCGGATATTCCGATATCCCGCAGGGCACGATGCCGGAAAAATGGCTGAGATCAGGGGAAATATTGACGGCAAAGCCATGCATTGTGACCCATTTGCGAATACGTACCCCAATCGCGCCAATTTTTGCCTCTTGGCCGTCCGGCGTGTCGCACCAAATACCCACGCGCCCTTCGGCACGGCGGGCTTGGATGCCAAAATGGCTAAGCGCATGTATCACCCAGCCTTCCAACGCATGGACGTAGCAGCGCACATCCTTTCCGTGACGGGCAAGGTCCAATAAGACATAGCCAATGCGCTGGCCCGGCCCATGATAGGTGTATCGCCCGCCGCGTCCTGTGTCATAGACTGGGAATTGCTGGCTGAGCAGTTCTGCGGGGTCCGCACTGGTGCCGCTGGTGTATAAGGGCGGGTGTTCCAACAGCCAGATAAGCTCTCTTGCGTTGTCATCACGGATGGCCGCCTGCAACGCTTCCATACGCTTTAGGGCGTCTGGATAAGGCGTCAGGCCAGTCGATATGTCCCAGTCGATATTGTGATCCACAATCATGATGAACCCCTTAGCATGGTGCAAGCGGCTTGCCACCGCATATGTCTGCCTCTACGCGGCGCATAGCTAAGGAGGAATTATGCCAAAGAAGCTTGATTATCTCGCTGTCTGGATTGATGCGCGGGCTTTGCTTGCGGAGCATAAAGAGGCGATTGCCGCAATCGCAGGCTTCTTCATTTTTATGTCGGCATGGATTTCGGCCTTTCTGGTACCGCCGCTAATGGTTGAAAATCTGGACAATAGAAATCAAGCCATGTTGGAAATCAGCGGCTATTTCGAAGCCAACTGGCTCGTCCTTGTGCCGACCATGTTGGTAACCATTTATGGCAGCCTCTCTTTATACGTGCTGATGTCGGGGCGTCGGTTGGAAAAAGTGGGGGATGCGCTTGTAACCGCAGCGGCATTATTCGTCCCCTATTTGCTGGCCAGCTTGCTCGTTGGTTGGGCTACCTTGGCTGGATTTTTTCTGCTGATCATACCTGGCCTTTATCTATCTGGCCGCTTTGCAATATTGCCCGCCGTCGTCGCGCAGGATGCCGGGGCTGGTGTCAACCGTTCCATCATCCGGACGTGGCGCGTTACAAATAATTGCGGTTGGGCGATCCTGTTCTTGATGCTCTTCGTTGCCGTCATATTGCGCATTTTCGCAGGTGTGGCCGATGCCGCGATCGTTGCCATTTGCCAGTCGATCGCTGGCGAAGATGGCGTCCCAATTGTCGAATCCGCGGTCAAGGCGCTATTTGTCACTTTGGAGGCCGTGGCTTTCATATTGATGCTGGTCGCCGTGAACCGACAGCTTTCCGCACAGACACCTAGGTCCTAACCTTAACCTATAATTGGGATATGCGGCGCAGCATCGCGCGGTATAAGGCCATTAAGGCGAGGATCGGGGAAGGTTTCCAACTGCCGTTGATAGGCTGTGAAGCCGGACCTCTGGTAAAAGGCCAGCGCATTCGGACCATCAAGCGTACAGGTGTGCACCCACATCCGCTGAACGCCAGCCTCGGCCCAGCCCATCTGTAGCGCCATTGCCATCAACCATTTGCCATGACCCTTACCAGTCAGCTCTGGCACTAGGCCGAAAAAGGCAATCTCGCATTGTCCGGCCTGCCGGAAATCAAGCTCCAATATTCCGACCTCAATTCCGCGCCGGTCCAGAACGGCCCAGATGCGCACTGTAGGGTCATGGATGATGTGCAACAGGTCGGTGTCATTCAGCGCAAGCCGGGAGAACCAAAGCCATGGCTCGCCAATGCGGCGATATAGCGTGCGATAGGTATCTGCCGTTGGCGCTTGCCATCGTTCCAAGCGCAGCTCCGACGCTGGCAGCGCCCGCAAAGGCGGACGGATCGTCATTTCCAACGATGTGACAATTGCGCCAAGTTCGCCATGGGTGATCGGGCTAAACACCATATGGGGTTAGGCCCATACGACTTCGGGGGGCAGACTCATCAATATTGCATCGACATTGCCACCAGTCTTCAAGCCAAAGGTCGTGCCACGGTCATATACCAAGTTAAACTCAGCATAAAGACCACGCCATCGCAATTGCGCCTGCTTTTCTTCGGTACTGAAGGGTTGGTTCATGCGGCGGCGGACAAGCTTTGGAAAGATGTCGAGGAAGGTATTGCCGACATCACGCGTGAAGGCGAAATTCTGTTCAAACAACGCGTCGCTTGTGTTTTCGAGATGATCGTAAAATATCCCGCCGACACCGCGATGGACGTTGCGGTGCGGAATCCAGAAATATTCGTCCGCCCATTTGCGATAACGTTCATACACATCGGGACCATAAGGCGCGCAGGCCGCACGGAGGTGCGCGTGGAAATCGTCCGTGTCTTCCGCATAAGGAATGGGGGGGTTAAGGTCAGCACCGCCGCCAAACCAGCTTTTCGTTGTAACCAAATAACGCGTGTTCATATGCACCGCTGGAACATGCGGGTTTGCCATATGCGCAACGAGGCTAATGCCCGTGGCGAAAAAACTGGGGTCTTCAGCCGCACCGTGAATGGTTTTGGCAAATTCGGGGTTAAAGCTGCCGCCGACGGTCGATACATTGACGCCGACTTTCTCGAAAACCTTACCCTTCATCACCCCGCGGACACCGCCGCCACCGGGTGAGCCATCATGGTCGTTGCGGTCCCATGGGGTATATTCAAACGACGCGTCGGAGCCTGCTTCGCGCTCAATCGCTTCAAAGGAAGCGCAAATGCTGTCGCGGAGCGATTCAAACCATGTCCGCGCGGCCTGTTGGCGTTGATCTAATATCAGGGTCATTTCTCGCCTCTCGGGAATGAATGGGTCTGTCTAAGACCCTCTGCCAAAGCGATGCCAGCCGATACCGAAATGTTCAAGGAACGAAATCCTGTTGCCATCGGAATACACACGCGCGCGTCGGCGCGTGCATGCACTTGCGGTGGCGCCCCCTTGCTTTCGGACCCCATGAGAATGATGTCATTAGGCTGAAATGTGAATTGTGGAAGCGGGGTAGACGCCTTGCTGGACATCAAGACAATCCGCGCGCCGTCTAAGGTCTCGAGAAAGGCGGACCAGTCAGCATGACGTCGAAGCTGGACATGATCCATATAATCCATGCCTGAACGCTTTAGCGCACGTTCCGAAAAGGCGAAGCCGCAAGGCTCGATGATATCGCATATGACGCCAAAGCAAGCCGACGTGCGCAAAACCGCGCCGACATTCCCCGCCATGTCTGGCTGATACAGCGCAATGCGCATGAGAGCCTCCTCACTAGAAACCTATTTCGAGGCCATTAGCCTGTATGGCTGCCCGCGTCCAAACGGTTATTGCGCTAAAGGTGGAGGAGGCCAACATTATACGATTGCTAACCACAGCGATTTAATCAGAACGCCCAAGATGCCGCCAGCCCACCGATCTCCGCAAGCCGGCTCACCTTAAAATATGCACGAACCTATTGCCCGCAGACCACAGGCATTGAGACTCTTCAACCGAACAGTGCGCGAAAACGCGCGGGCAACAATGCGCTAGATTTAGCGTTTCTTATGTGCGGCCTGACGCTCTTCAATTGAAAGGCTGTCATCTTGATTGGCATCTGCCTTACTAAAACGTGCGTCAATCGCGGCGCGGTATTCTGCTTGGGATACAGCCTTGTCCCCATTGGTGTCGGCGCGTGCCATCATGGCTATGGTGCCAACACGGCCGCGTTGGCGGCCTTCACGCATGCTGGCCCCAATGCGTTCCATGCGCCGTTCACGCCGGTCGGCACGTCGCTCGGCGCCAGCTTCATGTATTGCCATGAACTCGCTTTGGCTAATTGCGCCGTTATTGTCTGCGTCCATGATAGCAAAGCGCTTTGCCATCATGGCGGCCCGATCGGCAGCATTTAACGTGCCGTCGCCATTTACGTCTATCTTAGCAAAGCGCGCATCGGCGGCTCCCATGGCTTCCGCCTTGGTGACAATGCGATTTCCGTCTGCATCGGCTTTAACGGGTGCAGCATGAAGCGCCGCTGCAGAGGTAACAGAAAGACCCATGATGCCAGCATAGAGTGAAAGTTTCTTCATCGTTCTCGCTCCTTATAATCATTAAGACTAATGAACACGCGTGAATATAGGATGAATATGGCACGATAGGTTGTCAAGACAATGGCCGAGTTGTCGCAAACTGTATCAGCTTAGCGGTGCAAACAATGCGTAAAGGTCAGAAAGTTGGAGCGGGTAAGGGGAATCGAACCCCTCTAGCTAGCTTGGAAGGCTAGTGCATTACCACTATGCTATACCCGCGACGGACCAATTGGCCGTTTGAAGCGCCGCTATTGCCATTATCCGGCCACAGCGTCAACGCCCTCATTGCAAAAGAAAGGGCCGCAAAAGCGGCCCCTTCCAAAAATAGGTTTCACGCTATCAGTGTTTTTTGTCTGCCCAGATGGTTCTGTAGGACATCCATGCAAGCACGGTGAAGATGAACAGGAAGCCCAATGCCGCCCAACCTGCGCTCTTGCGGTTTTCCATCTTGGGTTCTGCTGTCCATGCCAGGAATGCAGAAACATCTTTCGCCATCTGTGCCTTGGTGGCCTTCGTCCCATCATCATAGGTAACTTGATCATCACCCACGATCGGGTCGGCCATTGCGATGTTCAAATTTGCGAACCATGGGTTGAAGTGCAGACCCGCAGACGTCGAGGCTTCAGGGAATTCCTTCAGCAGCTCTTTGCCTTCTGCATTCTTATAACCGGCTTGATCGCGGTAGCCCATCAACAAGGAATAAACATAGGCCGTGCCATCAGCACGCGCCTTTGTGATCAGCGAAAGGTCGGGTGGAAGCGCATTGTTGTTGGCCGCACGTGCCGCCACTTCATTCGCAAATGGCGAAGGAATTTTATCGGCAGGAATGGCAGGGCGCGAAGCCGCTTCACCCGTTTCAGGGTTGATGCTTGGTACTTCGGTCTTCCACGCCTTGGCCAGTGCCTTCACTTGGTCTTCGTTGTAACCCAATGCCGCGAAATCACGGAAGGCAACGAGATTTAGGCTGTGGCAAGCAGCGCAGACTTCGGAATATACCTTCAATCCGCGCTGTAATTGGCCCCGGTCATACTTGCCGAACGGACCGTCATGCGCAAAGCTGACGGCAAGTGGCTTTTCATGAAACTCATACTCGGCCGACGGCTGTGCAGGCTCCTGAATGGCTTTGATGACAGTGTCCCCAAGGCCGAGCAAAAGCATGCCGCTGAAAAACAGGCCTACTAAAAAAGCAACTAAACGAACCATGATACTGCTTTCCCTGTTTTACGCAGCCGCTGTTTCAAGCGGTTTGCCGGTGACAGCTTCGGTGATTGAATTCGGCAACGGGAGCGGCCGTTCAATGCGCGACACTATCGGCAAGATGATCAAGAAGTGGATGAAATAATAAGCCGCTGCAATCTGGCTAAGAATAACCCACTGGGTGTAAGGTGGCTTTCCGCCGCAATAGGTCAATAGGACCAAGCATGGGATGAGGCCAAACCAGAAGAACTTGCGGAACAGCGGACGATAATGGCCCGAACGCACTGGTGACGTGTCCAACCATGGCAGGAAGAACAGCAGCAGGATCGAACCAAACATCGCAAGCACGCCCATCAACTTGGCTTCAATGATAATGATACCTGTGAAGGGGATGCCGAAATCGACGGTGAATGCCTTCAAAATCGCATAAAACGGTAGGAAGTACCATTCCGGCACGATGTGTGCAGGCGTCGAAAGCGGGTTTGCGGGGATATAGTTGTCGGGGTGGCCCAACATATTTGGCGCAAAGAAAGTCACCGCAACGAAGAAGATCAAAAAGATCCCAAGGCCAAAGCCGTCCTTTGCGGTATAATAAGGGTGGAATGGAACCGTGTCCTGTTCGCCCTTGACGCTAACACCTGTCGGGTTCGATGAGCCCGGAATGTGCAATGCCCAAACGTGTAGGATGATGACCCCTGCAATAACGAATGGCATCAGATAGTGTAGCGAGAAGAAGCGGTTCAGAGCCGCTTGGTCAGGCGCAAAGCCGCCAAGGAGCCATTGACGCAGTGGTTCACCTACCAACGGAATCGCGGAGAAGAAGCCCGTGATAACCTGCGCGCCCCAGAAGCTCATTTGGCCCCATGGGAGAACATAGCCCATGAATGCGGTCGCCATCATCAACAAGAAGATGGTAACACCCAAAAGCCAGATCATTTCACGCGGCGCTTTATACGATCCGTAGAAAAGTCCGCGGAATATGTGGATATATACGACGATGAAGAAGAAGCTCGCGCCGTTCATATGTGCGTAGCGGATGAACCAGCCAGAGTTCACGTCGCGCATGATATGCTCAACGCTGTTGAACGCTCCGTCGATGCTTGCATAATAATGCATGGCAAGGACGATGCCGGTTACAATCTGGATAACCAAAGCAACGCCCGCAAGGACGCCGAAGTTCCAGAAATAATTGAGGTTACGCGGAACCGGATATCCGGCGCCAACGGCATTATATACCAAGCGCGGCAAGGGCAGGCGTTCATCGACCCACTTACTTACTGTGCCTTGCGGCTTATATTCTTGTGCCCAAGGGAAGCTCATTACGTTCTAGCTCCTCAACCGATTTTTACGACTGTGTCAGAAATGAATGCGAATTCCGGAACGACGAGGTTCGTCGGGGCTGGGCCCTTCCGGATACGTGCGGCGGTGTCATAATGCGAACCATGGCAAGGGCAGAAATAGCCGCCATATTCACCTTTAACTTCACCAGCGGCGGCGCCCAAAGGCACGCAGCCCAAATGGGTGCAAACGCCAAGCGTGATGAGCCAATTTTCCTTGCCCGGTTTCGTTCGGTCGGCAAGCGATTGCGGATCGCGTAATGCACCGACATCGACCTTATTGGCGTCTTCGACTTCGGCAGGCGTCAAATTGCGGATGAAGACTGGCTGCTTGCGCCAGCTTGTCTTGATTGACTGGCCGGGCTGAATGGCGGCAACGTCGACTTCGATGGAGGCCAAGGCCAGCACGTCGGCACTTGCGCTCATCTGCGATACCAAAGGCATCGCAACGGCGGCAGCGCCGACGCCAGCGAAGCTGACGGTGGCGATATGGATGAAGTCGCGGCGGCGAACGCCCGGCGCCTGATCGCTGTTTTCAATGCGTAAATCTTGTCCCGGAACATCGCCCGTAGTCGCTTTATCCGCTTTCAAAGCGGCTGCAGCGGCACTCTTTGGCGCTTTCACCGGTTTTTTCTCGGTGCCTTTTGTGTTTTTGACTGTCGACATAATCTGCCCTTATTTGCGTCGCGGAGCCGAACCCCGCAATACCGACGAAATCCCTTCGCTCCAACCGCGTCCAACAATAAGGCGCACGATAGGGGCGATTCAGCGGCCACATAGACGTCTTTCAAATCATTTGCCAACAGGCAATTTGGTTACCAATGTGGCAAACGACGCCAGCTTGGTTGCATTTTGCGAAACCAGCGGAAATTAGGCGCTAACACTTGCTACCCACAACATGTTACGCCTAAAGGGCGCAAAATTTATTCTATCATTGTTGGAGTATGCCCCATGGCGACGAATTGGACGCCTGAAAGCTGGAGAGACGCAACGGGCATTCACATGCCTGCGTACAAGGATGCTGCCGCGTTGTCGGCCACGGAAAACACGCTGCGTAATTATCCGCCGCTGGTTTTTGCAGGCGAAGCACGTAACCTCACCGCCGATCTTGCGAAAGTAGCGGAAGGTAAGGCGTTTCTGCTTCAAGGCGGCGATTGCGCCGAAAGCTTTGCCGAATTTCATCCGAATAACATCCGCGACACGTTCCGCGTGATCTTGCAAATGGCGGTTGTGCTGACCTTTGCGGGCAAATTACCGGTGGTCAAGCTTGGGCGTATGGCGGGCCAATTTGCTAAGCCACGCTCGACGCCGACTGAAACCATAAACGGTGTTGAGCTGCCGAGTTATTTCGGTGACATCATCAACGACATTGAATTTGTGGCCGAGGGACGTGAGCCAGACCCGGCGCGTATGATCCGCGCTTATAGTCAGGCCGCATCCACATTGAACCTGCTTCGCGCCTTTTCCAATGGTGGTTATGCCAATCTGCAGCAGGTCAACGCCTGGACGCATGATTATATGGGCCGTTCGCCATGGGCACAAAAATATAAAGAAACTGCAGATCGTATCAGCGAGGCGCTGGCCTTTATGGAAGCGTGCGGCATTACGCCAGAGACCGTTCCGCAAATTAAGGGAACAAGCTTCTACACGAGCCACGAAGCTTTGTTGTTGCCTTATGAGCAAGCGATGACGCGTGAAGACAGCCTGACCGGCGGCTGGTATGATACGTCAGCGCATTTCCTATGGATTGGTGATCGGACTCGGTTCGAGGGGTCGGCGCATGTGGAATTTTTGCGCGGTATCGGCAACCCCATCGGCGTGAAATGTGGCCCAAGCCTTGAACCCGATGCATTGTTGCGGATGCTTGATACGCTGAACCCATCACGGGAGGCCGGGCGTATCACTTTGATCTCGCGTTACGGCTATGACAAAGTAGAAACGGGGCTTCCGAATTTGGTACGCGCGGTGCAGCGTGAAGGGCATCCCGTCATCTGGTCCTGTGATCCGATGCATGGCAATGTCGTCAAATCAGCCAGCGGATATAAGACGCGCCCGTTTGAGCGTATCTTAGCCGAAGTGCGCGGCTTTTTTGCTGTGCATCGCGCCGAAGGAAGCTTTGGTGGCGGTATCCATATCGAAATGACGGGGCAGAATGTCACCGAGTGTACTGGCGGTGCAGTTGCCGTGACTGACGAAGGCCTTGCAGATCGCTATCACACCCATTGTGACCCACGATTAAACGCGGCGCAGTCGCTTGAACTGGCGTTTCTGTTGGCCGAAATGCTGAACCAAGAAATGGCGGAGCGCGCGAAAAAGGCCGCTTGAAGCAGCCTTTTTGCAAAAGTCAGTTTTTACAGCTTATTACTGAGATTCAAGGCGGTAACCGTAACCGAAAACCGTGAAAATCCGGAAGCCGTTTTCGGGCCGCAATGCCAATTTGGCCCGCACCCTCGAAATGTGCATGTCTAATGTGCGTGTCGCGAGCGTTGCCGTCGTTCGCCAAATGGTTTTCATAATATAGTTACGTGACAAGGTCCGGTCTGAATTTCTGAAAACCATCTCCGCCAATTCAAATTCCTTGGCGGTCAATATGACGGTCTCTTCATGGATTGTAACGCTCTGCTCAAGCCGGTTCATTTTGTAGGCGCCATATGTCACCTCGGTATCAAAGGCGCCCCCTACCGCATTGCCGCGCAGCAAAGCGTTTACCCGAGCAGCAATAACATTACGGCTTTCTGGCTTAGTTATATAATCGTCAGCGCCGGAATTTAATGCATCTGAAATATCACGCTTAGCAGACCGGTTCGCCATCATGATAACGGGTGGTCGCGCGGGCAAAGTCTTATTCATCCATTCAAGCAGGGACATATTGTCCGCAGTCCGAATATTCCAATCCAAGATGACGAGGTCATATATATCCCGCGATAACATCTCGGTGAAAGCTGTGTTGTCGGTACAACCGACGGCAATATACCCTAGGTCTTCAACTATCTGTTTGAGATAATCCACAACATCCGAACCATGGTCAGCGATAAATACCCTCATCTTAGGTCCACCCCTCAGCAGCCCGCCGGTTATACGGCGATGATATGTATCTAACGATATATTATACCAACCTGCATTGATCACAACTCACTGGCCCATTTACGATGGCCGATGGTCATAATGCGCCAAGGCTGATCTATGAGTTTGTTCCACGCCTCGCAGCAGAGGTCGACGATATTGTCGTGGG
>NZ_JBIIBA010000038.1:0-13785 GCF_044239665.1 Sphingorhabdus sp. | reverse complement strand
GTTTTGCACGCCATTTCCGCAAAAGCCCCGTCACCGATCCGTGGGAGCCGCTCTATTCGCGCCGCGATGGCGACATATTCTGCCTCGGACTGCGCATCGCAAAGTCGCATTGCAATGCGCGAGGGATACTGCATGGCGGGGTTATTTCGGCGCTGGCTGATAACGCTCTTGGAATTTCATGCGTGCTGCAAGCAGAGAATATGTCCGCGCTCACTATCCAACTGTCGACGGATTTCCTGTCGACTGGAAATCAAGGGGAATGGCTTGAAGTTCGCGCTGAACCAAGCAAGGTCGGTCGCACAATAGCCTTCGCCCAGGCGGCAATCCTCTCCAACGAAATACTTATTGCTCGTGCGAGCGGGATTTTCAAAATGATCGCTCGCGTTTAAACGTGAGTAGCCGAGTTTGACGTTCCGTCCCCTGATAACCTTTAGCCAGCTTCCCACTCATTTCTGTCATAACACGACACGGTGATTGGCGTCCGCCTTTAGGGGCCGTCTGAAAAGCTTGGATGACCGAAACTGGGCGCAAAGCAGATGGGCAGCATTGGAGCGCTGAGCGGTTACACTGTTACCTCTGCTCAAATAAATGGGTTACTTCGGTTCGCCGGCAACTTCGATCATAACCTCATTCCGGCGCATGAACGGAAGTGTCCAAGGCGCATTATAGAATGCGTATTGGGGCGCGTTGGCAGCTGTTAGGCCACGCTCCGCCATGAATGCTCGAAGCTGAGCTTCATGCTTGTCGAGTGAACCCTGACCCGCGAAACCCGAGAAGCGGATTGCGGCAAAACGCATCGCTGGCACTTCAATCAACGCGACTTTGGGATTTACCGGCCTAGGCAGCGTTTCCATCGTGTATTTTGAAGGCATCACAAAACGCACATTCCATGATTTGCCAGAAGCTTGCTGGATAACTGGCGCGGTCATGGCAATTTTTTCCTTGGGCTGCTGTATAACCGGCGCAGTCATCGCAACTTTTGTAGACAATTGATTGTTGCCGAAGATATAATCCGCAATTATCCGAAATCCGCGCTGTATCGATTTGTCTCGGTTCCCTTCGACCGTTGCTTCTGCGACAATCGTCGGACCATATTCGCGGATCTCGAGATTACCACTTTTGCTGGACACCTTATAGCTAGGCGTTTCGACATTACTTGCCATTGCACTCCAAGTAATCGAACCAACACCCGCAAGCCCTGCAACGGCGAAAAAAATCGACCTTTTATGCATTATAGCTGACCTTCAAAACATTCGTGAGCGCCATCATGATACGTTTATCTGACTAGGCTTGGAGCTCCAAACTGGCGGCAGACAGTCGCTCAACTTGTAACCCGTGTCTAGTTTTATCATGGATTACAGCAGAAAGGCTTTCCAATAGTAAAGGAACCCCCGCGCAGATCCATTCGTCACTTCGGCTCGCCAAATTCGATATGCGCCCAAGGCTCTTTAGGACGATCCTCGCACGAAATGGTATTCCAAACCGCTAAAACTGTGCCATTTACCCGGCCAAGAATGTCTTGTTTGCCGGATGCATTTAGTTCTGACAGGATAGGATCATAGGAAGAGACACAAACTATGACCAAAACCCTGACGCATCTTGAGCGCCTTGAGGCTGAAGCCATTCATATTATGCGGGAAGTTGTCGCCGAAGCGGAAAAGCCGGTGATGCTGTATAGCGTGGGTAAAGACAGCGCCGTGATGCTGCATTTGGCGCGCAAGGCGTTCTATCCCGCACCCCCGCCATTTCCGTTGTTGCATATCGATACAACATGGAAGTTCAAGGCGATGTACGCGTTGCGCGAAAAGGCTGCGCGCGATGCTGGTATGGAATTGTTGGTTCACCAAAACCCCGAAGCGATCGCGCGCGGCATCAACCCTTTCGATCATGGGTCTCTGCACACCGATATGTGGAAAACCGAAGGGCTTAAACAAGCGCTCGACCAATATGGTTTTGACGTCGCCTTTGGCGGGGCGCGGCGGGACGAGGAAAAGAGCCGGGCCAAGGAACGCATATTCTCTTTCCGCACTGCGACGCATATTTGGGACCCAAAGAACCAGCGGCCCGAATTATGGAATCTTTATAATGCGCGTAAGGCGAAGTCCGAGAGCATTCGGGTTTTCCCCATTTCCAATTGGACTGAACTCGATATCTGGCAATATATTCACCTTGAGAATATCGAAATTGTACCGCTGTATTTCAGCGCCCCACGTCCCACTGTTACACGCGACGGCATGTTGCTGATGATTGATGACGAACGTTTCCCGTTGAAAGATGGCGAGGTTCCGGTTGAACGCTCCATTCGTTTCCGCACGCTTGGATGCTATCCACTAACGGGCGCCGTCGAGAGCATGGCATCAACGCTGCCCGAAGTTATCCAGGAAATGCTGCTGACCACCACCTCCGAACGCCAAGGGCGCGCTATTGACCATGATCAGGCCGCCAGCATGGAGAAGAAGAAGCAGGAGGGATACTTCTGATGTCGCACGTGAAAACCGACCAAGTCATTTACAAAACCGATGACCTTATTGCTTCAGACATTGACGCCTATCTGAAACTCCACCAGCATAAGTCTTTGTTGCGGTTCATCACCTGCGGTTCTGTAGATGACGGTAAATCGACGCTCATCGGTCGGTTACTATATGATTCCAAAATGATCTTTGAAGATCAACTTGCGACATTAGAATCAGACTCGAAACGGATGGGCACGCAAGGGCAAGAGATCGACTTTGCCTTGCTTGTGGACGGTCTTGCAGCAGAACGTGAGCAAGGCATCACGATCGACGTCGCCTACCGGTTTTTCGCCACGGAAAAACGAAAATTCATCGTCGCCGATTGCCCGGGCCATGAACAATATACAAGGAATATGGTCACGGGCGCATCAACAGCGGATCTTGCGGTAATCTTGATTGACGCGCGTAAAGGCGTTCTCGTGCAGACGCGGCGCCACAGCTATCTTGCCCAATTACTGGGCATCAGAAACATCGTCCTTGCCGTCAACAAGATGGACCTGATCGACTATGATCAGGCGAAATATGATGCAATCGTCGCCGAATATACCGCATTTGCCAGCAGCATCGGCATAAGCGACTTTACCGCCATGCCGATATCCGGCTTCAAAGGCGATAATATCACCGAACCTTCCGTCCATATGCCATGGTATGCGGGGCAGCCGATGATCGCGCATTTGGAGACCGTCGCGCTTGATAATGACGCGGATCAGGCCAAGCCATTGCGTATGCCGGTACAATGGGTCAACCGGCCCAATCTCGATTTTCGAGGATTTTCCGGCCAGATAGCAACGGGCATATTGCGTCCAGGCGATGCCATTCGGGTGTTGCCCTCTGGCAAAACATCAACGATCCAAAAGATAGTCACGCTTGACGGCGAGCTCAGCGAAGCTGTTGCAGGCCAATCGGTTACGCTTTGTTTTGCAGACGAAATCGACTGTTCACGCGGAGATGTGATTGCTGCTGCAGACAATCCGCCCGAGGTTTCCGACCAGTTTGAAAGCACGATTGTCTGGATGGCAGACGAGGCTTTGACTCCGGGGCGGGCCTATTGGCTGAAGCTTGGGACGCAAACGGTGTCGGCTACCGTGCAATCGCCCAAATATACAATCAACGTAAACAATATGGAGCATCTGGCGGCGAAGACGTTGGAGCTGAATGCCATCGGGGTCGCGGAAATATTAACCGATAAACCTATTGTGTTTGAACCATATGCCCACAACCATGTCTTGGGCGGATTTATTCTGATCGACAAGATCACCAACGCAACCGTCGCCGCCGGAATGCTGCACTTTTCTTTGCGGCGCGCGCAAAATGTCCATTGGCAAGCGACCGACATTACCCGCGAGGCGCATGCCGCGCTTAAAAACCAAAAGCCGAAGATTTTATGGTTCACCGGCCTTTCCGGTTCGGGCAAATCGACGATTGCCAATGAAGTGGAAAAGACACTCCATCTGTTGAACCGGCATACATTTTTGCTCGACGGCGACAATATCCGCCACGGCCTCAATAAGGATTTAGGCTTTACCGAAACCGACCGGATTGAAAACATTCGCCGGGTGGGCGAAGTCGCAAAGCTGATGGCAGATGCAGGCCTCATCGTCTTGACTGCGTTTATTTCCCCATTCCGCGCGGAACGCGATATGGTGCGGGCGATGATGCCGGAGGGTGAGTTTGTCGAGATTTTCGTGGACACGCCACTTGAGGTCGCTGAGGCGCGCGATGTAAAGGGACTTTATAAAAAGGCCCGCGCGGGACAATTAAAGAATTTTACAGGAATCGACAGTCCCTATGAACCACCCGAAAACCCCGACATCCGCGTGAACACGGTTGCAATGACCCCTGCCGAAGCCGCAGAACATATTGTTCGCCAGCTGATGCCGTTAAAATGAGCATTGTCGCCAACGATAGCGCATTGGCAGCGCATTTGGCCGAAACCGCTGGAAAATTGCTGTTGCAGGTGCGCGAAAGCGGGCTGCTGTCATTGCATGCGCTTGGCAAGGCTGGCGATCAAACCGCCAACCAGTTTTTGATCCATGCCCTTGCCGAACAACGTCCGGATGACGGATTGTTGTCAGAAGAAAGCAAGGATACCGACGCGCGCCTGTCAAAATCCCGCGTGTGGATCATTGATCCGGTTGATGGCACCCGCGAATATGGCGAAGGCCGCACTGATTGGGCCGTCCACGTTGCGCTTGCTATAGATGGTGCGCCGGTGATTGGCGCGGTCGCACTTCCCGGCTTGGGTGTGGTTCTCAGGAGCGATCAGCCGACCGAAATCCCTGCTGCCCCTGAAAAAATGCGCATGGTGGTCAGCCGAACCAGACCAGCCGCAGAAGCGTTGACCGTAGCAAACGCTTTAGGCGCTGAATGCATCCCGATGGGTTCCGCCGGCGCAAAGGCAATGGCGGTCGTGCGCGGTGAGGCCGACATTTACCTGCACAATGGCGGGCAGTATGAATGGGACAGTTGCGCGCCCGCAGCCGTCGCTGCCGCCTTTGGTCTGCACGTCAGCCGTATCGATGGCAGCCCTTTGGTCTATAATCAGGCGGATACATATATACCCGACCTGCTCATTTGTCGCAAAGAGCATGCACAAAGCGTATTGGACGCGCTCAAGGTGGCCACGCAGGCAACTTGAGCGCATCCAACAGGATGCTTTTAGAACAATCCCGGTATCTCACGTTGCGCTGTGCTGGCGTCTCTCGGCGCAGGCAAGGCACGAAGTTCATTCCGTGAAGCTGTGCTTTGCGCGCTTTGGGCGAGCGCGATTGGCGTACAACTACGTCCCGCCACGAAATCCAGCGCCGCACGCAGCGATGCCTCTTGCGGGTCGCCTAAAGGCCGGGTGATGTCGTCAGCCGCTGCACAAGTGGTGCGCAAAGTGCCCGCAAGACCCGAGTAATAATCAGCCTGCCCAGCCGCATTTTCCATCGCAAAGGCAACAACGCGAATTCGGTCATCACAAGCTGTCAGATCAACGGCAATCTGCCCGACGGGCTTACCGTAACTGTTACTGCCAATCAAAGCGGCGTTAGTCCCGAGATACGGCGCGAGGCCCGCCGCCACCAATTCACTGGCAGACGCCGTAGCCCTAGTGGAGATGAAAGCGATTTTCACGGGTGACACCGACTGTGACTGCGGCGAAAAGCGGCGCGTTTGGTTTTGCGATGACTTGGAAGCGCGGAAACGCGTGACTGCAAAAATGTCGTTGTTAGTTCGGTTGCCCCCAAGCAAGTCGCCCATTAGTTCCGCCGTTGAGACAAGCCCGCCGCCATTATAGCGGAAATCGATAACAAAGTTTGTAATGCCTTGGGCGCGGAAATCCGAAAACGCAGTTCGCAGTTGATCATTCGCAGTCGAGATGAACGTGCGCATATTGATATATCCAACACGCTGTCCGCCGCCATTGTCGATGATCTTCACCCCATAACGCGTTGACAGCGGCCTAACATCATATTCCGCTTTGGCCACGGTGACATTGCGGGTGCCCGTTGCATCAGTTATGCGCAATACGCGGCTGGTCCCAACGGTATTCGGACCCAAAGCGCTGGATACACCGGCAGAGCCTTGTGCAGCAATTATGTCCGCTACCGACCGGATATTCGAAGAATCGGTACCTACCCCCACAATTTCCGTGCCACGGTCAATGCCAGCGGCAAGCGCTGGCGCACCCTCATAAGCTTCTGAGATGAACAAGCGTGCGCCTTGATACGCGAGACGCACGCCGAGCCCGGCCGTCGCACCTGAAGAGAAGTACGCGTTTTCTTCTTGGATCGAAGTAATGTAGGTAAAATACCGGTCACGACCCTGACCACGTGCAGTCGCGGTTAAGGCGTCAATATAGTCGTCCACGGTGGTGTAAGCTGCGGGGCTGAGTGATGTCGGCAGCGTTTCTGGAAACAGATACCATTCATTCAGGACGGATCCCGCAAAATTCTGCCGATTAAGCAAGCTACATGTCGAATTGGGCGAAGGTGGAGGTGGGGGTGGAGGCGTCACATTCACAGGTGGAACGGTAATTGTACCGCCGCTTGAATCGCTTCCACCGCCGCCGCCACATGCCGAAACGCCTGCAGCAAGTATAAGTATGATGCTGTTTAACGATCGCTTTTTCATAACCTGCTCCTAAAATGTTTACACCATCCCATTGTCATATAGGTGCACGGGTTACGTTTTATGCACAAGCAGAATTTCTACCTTAAGCTACGGATTAAACGCTATTTCTTGTAAATTCTTTTAACGCCATACCTTGTCGAACGGCGAGCGGCATCTCATCTATAGGCTGTCCCATTCCCAGAGCAGCCATTTCATGCCCCCTGATCAATTTGCGTCCAAGGGACTGCGCGTCCCAAGCGGACGGCTCTCCCGTATTGCCCGCTTCGGCAACATAGCAACGGGTATCGCCGGAAGCATGTTGCTGGATGGCGCGCGGCAACTGGCCAGTGGCCGCAGACCAACCGTTGGCGACCTATTGATGACGCCAGCAAATGCGATGCGGGTCACACTCCAACTCGGACAAATGCGCGGCGCAGCTATGAAGCTTGGGCAGCTTTTTTCGATGGATACCGGCGATTTCTTGCCACCTGAATTGACGGACATTTTTGCAAGACTTCGGGCCGATGCCCAACATATGCCGCCAGCACAGATGAACATGGTCATGACGCGCCATTGGGGAAAGGATTGGCGCGCCAAATTTATCCGTTTTGATGAGCAGCCCATTGCGGCGGCCTCCATCGGGCAAGTGCACCGTGCACTTACGCTCGACCATCAGGACCTGGCCGTGAAAATCCAATATCCCGGGGTAAGGCGCAGCATCGATAGCGATGTCGATAATGTCGCCACATTGTTGCGCTTATCGAATGTGCTTCCAAAGACGCTAGATATCACGGCATTGTTGACGGAGGCGAAGCGCCAGTTACACGAGGAAGCGGATTATGACCGTGAGGGCGCATGCCTTATGCAATTTGGCGACCTGTTGGCGGATACCCCCGAATATGCACTGCCTTCTTATCATGCAGCGCTGAGCAGTAAAAATGTGTTGGCGATGTCCTTCATCGACAGCGTTCCCATTGAATCGATGATCAACGCTCCGCAAGCGGACCGTGACCGGATTATGACGCTGCTGATTGGGTTGGTATTGCGGGAATTGTTTGAATTCCGCTTGATGCAGACAGACCCCAATTTTGCCAATTACCGATATGCCCCCGAAACGCGGCAGGTCGTTTTACTCGATTTTGGCGCGACCCGAGCCCTGCCGAAAGCCATGGTCGCGCAATACCAAACCTTGCTGAGCATGGGTATTGCGGGCGATAAAGACGGTGTTCTGGCGGCCGTGCTCGACATCGGTTTTATGAATGCACAAACCGCGCAGCAGAATAAGCGCCAGATTGATAAGCTGGTCGCGACGGCGATTGATATGATCCAGCAGCCAGGGCCGTTTGATTTTAGCCGAACCGACTTTGTCACCGACATGCGCGATCAAGGCATGACAATCGCGGCTGATCGGCGCAACTGGCACATTCCGCCCTCCGATACCTTGTTTGTGCAGCGAAAACTGGGCGGCATTTTCTTGTTGGCCAGCCGGTTAAAAGCGCGTGTGGATGTGAACAGCATCCTTAAGCGCTACCTATAGGGTCAGGACTTAATATATTTATCATCGACAAAAACGATTAGTCATTACAAAAAGCGTTGCTAGACTAACTCAACAAAATCGTGTTCAGGCACGTTAGTTCAAATCAAACTCTCCTCAATCCAAAGGGTAATTCACATGGGAATCATTGGTTCAAGCCTTAAGCCATTCACCGCGCAATCGTATAAAGCGGGCAAATTTGTCGAAGTGTCGGACACCGACGTGAAGGGCAAATGGGCCGTATTTTTCTTCTATCCAGCCGACTGGACCTTCGTCTGCCCAACCGAACTGGAAGATCTCGCCAACCAATATGCAGACCTGCAAGGCATGGGCGTTGAGGTGTATTCGGTATCGACTGACACGCATTTCAGCCACAAGGCATGGCATGATGGTTCGCCAGCAATCGGCAAGATCAACTTCCACATGCTTGGCGACCAGAACCACGTCCTCAGCAACAATTTCGGTGTGTTGCGCGAAGGCCAAGGTCTTGCAGACCGCGCAACCTTCGTTATCGATCCAGACGGCGTTATTCAGGTTATGGAAATCACCTGCGAAGGCGTTGGCCGTAACGCTGTTGAACTCGTTCGCAAGATCAAGGCCGCCATTTACGTGCGTGAGCATCCAGGTCAGGTTTGCCCTGCAAAGTGGGAAGAAGGCAGCGAAACGCTTGCGCCTTCGATCGACCTCGTCGGTAAGATCTAAATTTATATTGGGTGCTGCGTAAACGGCGCGGCACCCGATAAACCGTTTTTCGAAGAATTTCGACCGCGTGTGTGCGCGGCACGCTTGTGCTTGCTTAAAAAAGGCCTCCCCGATGCTTGACGCTGCTACAACTGCCCAGCTAAAAACTTATTTGGCAAATCTGCGCACGCCCGTTGAACTGGTCGCGACGTTGGACGACAGTCCAAAGTCAGCGGAAATGCGGGCGCTGGTGCAAAGCGTGGTCGAACAATCGCCTTTGCTGTCGGCACGCTTTGATGGTCAAGCCGACCGCACGCCCTCCTTTGCTATTCGCCGTGCCGATGGCACAGCGGAAACACACTTTGCTGGCCTGCCGCTTGGACATGAGTTCACGTCATTGGTGCTCGCCTTGTTGCACATGGGCGGCCACCCTCCAAAAGAAGAGGCAGAACTGCTCGATTCTGTGCGGGCGCTTGAGGGCGTGTTCAAATTTGAAACATTTTTCTCTTTGTCTTGCCAGAATTGCCCGGATGTTATTCAAGCGATTAACATCATGGCTGCGCTCAACCCCGGCGTGAGCCACGTGGCCATTGATGGCGCGATGTTCCGTGAGGAGGTAGAAACGCGCAAGGTCATGGCGGTCCCCGCAATCTATCTGAACGGCGAACCATTTGGCCAAGGGCGCATGGACCTGTCACAGATCATGGCAAAGCTGGACACGGGCACCGTCGCCCGCGCTGCGGAAAAGATCGCGGCCAAGGAACCGTTTGAAGTTTTGGTTGTCGGCGGTGGACCTGCTGGCGCGGCAGCAGCGATTTACGCCGCACGTAAAGGTATTCGAACGGGTGTTGTGGCTGAACGCTTTGGCGGCCAAGTGCTGGATACTATGGGTATCGAAAACTTCATCTCGGTCCAACACACAGAGGGGCCAAAGCTCGCCGCCCAGTTGGAGCAGCATGTTCGTGAATATGACGTCGACATTATGAACTTGCAAACGGCGGCTGAACTCATCCCCGCTGGCGCCGATGGTCTGCACGAAGTCAAACTGGCAAGCGGTGCATCTTTGAAGGCGCGGACATTGATCTTGTCCACTGGCGCGCGCTGGCGGCAGATGGGCGTCCCAGGCGAAGAGGAATATCGTAACAGAGGCGTTGCTTATTGTCCGCATTGCGATGGTCCTTTGTATAAGGGAAAGCGCACAGCGGTCATTGGCGGCGGGAACTCTGGCGTTGAGGCTGCAATCGACCTTGCCGGCATTGTCGCGCATGTCACATTGATCGAATTTGACTCACAGTTGCGCGCCGATGCTGTTTTGCAGAAGAAACTCCGCAGTCTGCCCAACGTAGATATCATCACCTCCGCGCTCAGCACTGAAGTCATAGGCAATGGCGAGAAGGTTGAGGCTTTGGTCTACACCGACAGAAACACAGATGAGTCCCATCGTATCGACCTCGATGGCATTTTTGTGCAAATTGGCCTTGTCCCCAATACCGAATGGCTCAAAGGCCCGCTAACATTGTCGCCGCGCGGGGAAATTGAAGTCGATGCACATAATGCGACCAATATTCCCGGGGTGTTTGCCGCAGGCGACGTCACAACTGTGCCCTATAAGCAGATCATCGTCGCGATGGGCGAAGGAACGAAGGCCGGATTGTCGGCATTTGACCATATCATTCGGCATTGATGGCAAGATAAAACAAGATGGCCGAAGGCGGCCACCTTGCCGTCAAAAGAAGGTTTTTCGCTCAGAACAGCTTCGTTTGTCGAAAATTACTGGTCGATTGGAATAAGTTCCCACAACAGCAAGTTTGAGGTAAGCCCCTTCCTGAATTTCCCAACCGGTGAAAAAATGCGTAAGCCAATCATTCTGTCATTGATGTTCTATGTTGCCGCATGTGGCAGCGACGGCCAAGAGAAGCGCGAGCGCCCTACCCCGCTTGTTACCATTGGCGCGGCATCCTCCCATGAATTTTCGGATGTCTACGTCGCCGTGGGAACGGCTAACGCAAATGAGCAAGTTTCGGTTCGAGCGCCGGTTACCGAGCGGATAACGCAGCTTGGCTTTTCCGACGGCGACTATGTGCAAAAGGGACAAATGCTTGCGGTTCTTGCGCAAGGTCAGGAAACGGCATCATTTGCCAATGCGCAGGCCCGGGCACGCGAAGCCGAGCAGCAACTAACGCGTATCCGCGAACTTCACCGCCGCGGATTTGCCACCAACGCAAGTTTGGATGCGCAAACCGCCTCTGCGACTGCGGCACAGGCGCTAGCAAATGCGGCGCGTGCGTCGATTGGTGACCGTGTCGTGCGTGCGCCTTTTTCCGGCTATGTATCGTTGCGCCGAATCTCTGTTGGCGCAGTGGTAAGCGCTGGAGACGAAATCGCCGCAGTGAGCGATCTGAGTTCAATCAAGCTCGACTTTACCATACCAGAGACAATGCTGGCCAACGTCCGGGTAGGACAAGTCATAACGGCAAAGGCCGCCGCCTTTCCAAATTATGTCGCGACGGGCGGCATTAGCGCCATTGACCCTGTTGTTAATCCACAAACGCGCACCACAACATTGCGTGCCGTTTTGCCCAACCGCAATGCCCTATTAAAACCCGGCATGCTGTTATCCGTAACAATAACGTCGAAAAATCGCACTGCTCCCGCCGTGCCCGAACTGTCTTTGGTCCGCGAAGGCGATACCAGCTTTGTCTACACCGTTGCGCCCGACCTTAAGGTGAAGCGCACGCCTGTCAAAACCGGCACGCGCGACGGTAACCTCGTTGAAATTATTGAGGGCCTTAAAGTGGGTGACAAAATCGTCACCGAAGGCGTGGTAAAGCTTTCTGATGGTACCAATGTGCGCACTGGCCCCGCCAAGGCTAGCGGCGCTCCAGCCAAAGCGCGCTGATGTTCGTCTGACATGAAGCTTTCCGACACCTCCGTCCGCAGACCCGTATTCGCAGCCGTCATTGCGATCTTAATGGTGCTCGTCGGCGTTGTCGGGTTTTTAAGTCTGCCCGTCCGCGAATATCCGGACACGGAACCGCCAATCGTGTCGGTCGGGACAACCTACACCGGCGCAGCCGCGACAGTCGTTGAATCCCGCGTCACACAAGTCCTCGAAAATTCACTTGCCGGTATTGAAGGGATTCAGACGATCACGTCGCGCTCACGCGATGGGCAGTCGGACATTACCATCGAATTTGCGCCAGGCCGTTCGGTAGACAGCGCCGCCAATGATGTGCGTGATCGTGTCGGTGGGGCTGCGGACGATTTGCCCGAAGAAGTGCTGCCACCAGAAGTGCGCAAGGTCGATGCGGATGCATCGCCAATCCTGTTCCTTGTCGTATCGAAACCCGGTTGGTCGCGGCTTGAGCTCAGCGACTATGTTGATCGCAATTTGGCTGACCGCTTTTCGTCCTTAGACGGGGTAGCTCGTGTGTTTATCGGCGGTGAAGCAAGACCGTCTATGCGTATCTGGCTCCAGCCGGATCGCTTGGCGGCTTTGGACTTGACGCCGATAGACATTGAAAACGCCCTGCGCAGCCAGAATGTTGAGCTTCCCGCTGGGCGGCTTGAATCGACAGATCAAAATGTCACGCTGCGGGTGAGCCGCCCCTTTGGTGATGAAGCCGAATTTCGCCAGTTGATTGTCAAACGGGGCGCGGATGGGTCACTTGTTCGACTGGGTGATGTGGCGCGGGTCGAAACGGGTCCGGAAAATCCTTATGCAGCGTTTCGCCTCAATGGTGAGTCCGCCTTGGGGATGGGTATCGTTCGTCAATCCGGCGCAAATACCTTAGCCGTAGCAGAAAGCGCGAAGGCACTAGCCGAACAAATAAAGCCAACATTACCCCAAGGCATGACGATCACGACAGGCTCCGATGACTCTTTGTTCATCAGCAAGGCGATCAGCAGCGTGTGGGTTACCTTGGCAGAAGCGGCAGCACTGGTTGTCTTAGTCATCTTCCTGTTTTTGGGCAGTTGGCGCGCGACTATTATTCCTGCCGTCACGGTGCCCATTTGCTTGCTCGCAACTTTTGCAGTCCTCTGGTTCCTCGGCTTCTCAATCAACTTGCTGACGCTATTGGCAATGGTGCTAGCTATTGGCCTTGTCGTCGATGACGCCATTGTTGTCCTTGAAAACGTCTATCACCGCATTGAAAAAGGGGAGTCGCCCTTGGTCGCGGCGGTAACCGGAACGCGGCAAGTCGCGTTTGCCGTCGTTTCAACCACCGTCATTGTCTGCGCGGTGTTTGTGCCCGTCATGTTCTTGGCTGGCCAGACGGGCCTGCTGTTCCGCGAATTGGCAAGTGCGATGATTGCCGCCATCGCCTTTTCGGGCTTTATCGCGTTGAGCCTTGCCCCGATGTTATGTTCCAAGCTTTTGAAAAAAGAAGAACGTGGACGGGTTGCACAATGGGTAGATGAGAAGTTCCAGAGGCTTGAGAAGCGTTATGCCAATCTGCTTTCGCGGGTTATCGCAAAGCCTTTAGCCACCTCGCTAGGCGTATTTGGATTTCTTCTGTTTGCCGGATTTCTGTTTACAACATTACAGTCCGAACTGGCGCCAGCCGAGGATGTCGGCAATCTGAACGTAAGTGTTTCTGCGCCTGAGGGCACTGGTTACGAAGCCATGGACAAATATATGCTGCAGGCGTCGGAACCGATTGTGAAGCTGATCGATAAAGGAACCGTGCGGTCGGTCATTCAGCGAACACCTGGCGGATTTGGACCGAGTGATGATTTCAACAACGGGACGTTCCTCGTCTTTTTGAAACCATGGGAAGAACGCACGGAAAAAACCGAAGATGTGGTTGCGCAGATTAACAAGATCCTCGCCGAGTTACCTGCGGTTCGCGGCAATGCTTCGGTGCGCTCCTCCATCGGACGCGGCCGCGGTCAGCCCGTAAACTTCGTTATTGCAGGCTCAACTTATGAATCGCTGAGTATTGCACGCGACCGCATATT
>NZ_JBIIBA010000017.1:0-45438 GCF_044239665.1 Sphingorhabdus sp. | reverse complement strand
GCAGCAAAGCCGATATCACCTAAGTCATTGAAATCATTGGAGCGGGCGAAGGGATTCGAACCCTCGACCCCAACCTTGGCAAGGTTGTGCTCTACCCCTGAGCTACGCCCGCTCTGGCGGTCAGGCAACTAATTCCTGACGGGTGAGGCGCGCAGTTAGCATGGGGTATACCCCCCCGCAAGTCCCAATTACCGCCTTTTTACGAAAAAGAGGGTAAAGCCTGTCTTGTGAAAGCCATCTTTTTACCCACATAGGGGGTGAACGAATTCTGAAGATTGGAGAATGACCTTGGCGACGATGGGCCTGACCACCGACGAACAAAAAGTCGTTGAGCAATTCCGGACCGACGTTGTTGCGCCGTCGATGGAGCAGTTGGTGATTCTCGATTTCTGGGCCGAATGGTGCGGCCCGTGCAAACAACTGATGCCGGTACTGGAAAAGGTTGCGGCCGAATATGCCGATCGCGGGGTCGTGCTGGCCAAGGTCAATGTTGACGAGAACAAGTTTATCGCATCGCAATTTCAGGTGCGCTCCATTCCAACGGTTTACGCCATATTTCAGGGCCAGCCCGTTGCGGACCTGACGCCGGCACGCACAGAACCGCAATTGCGGCAAATGCTTGACCAATTGTTGGAGAAGCTGCCAATCACGGCTGGAGGCGCCGTTACCGACCCAGCCGTGCAACTCGCACCGCTGGTGGACGAGGCGGAAGCGCTTTTGGCGCAAGATGGCGCGGAGCAAGCATATGCTCTGTTTGCCGAAGTGCTTTCGACACTACCTGAACATCCCGCCGCTTTGTCGGGGCTGATCCGTGCCTTGACCGCATTGGGACGTCCGGAGGAGGCGCAGGCTATTTTTGACAGCCTCAGCGAGGAACTCCGCGCCGATCCAGCGCTGGAAAAGGCGGGGTCGGTATTGAGCATTGCGGCCGCGGCCGTTCCGCCGGAGGAATTGGCGCGGTTAAAGGCCGTCGTTGCAGCGTCGCCTGATGACCATGCTTTGCGCCTGGAACTGGCCAATGCCCTGATGGCAGCGGGCGACCGTGACGGGTCAGCCGAAGCGTTGTTACATAGCATCGCGGCGGACCGTGCATGGAATGGCGGTGCCGCCAAAGCACGACTCCTTGAGATATTTGCTTTAATTGGATTGGAAGACCCATGGGTAGCAGCGACACGCCGAAAATTGTCAGCGATCCTATTCGGATGAGCGCGCAGCGTATTTCAATTTTCCCGCTTACGGGCGCGATTATTTTCCCAAGCATGCAACTGCCGCTGCATATTTTTGAGCCGCGCTATCGCGATCTGGTGAGCGATTCGTTGGCCCGTGACCGCAAGATCGGCATGATCCAACCCATGGGGCAAGGCAATCAGCCCCCCTTGTTCAATGTTGGCTGTTTGGCACGGATCCACGATGTGGAGGCGCTGGACGATGGTAGGTACAATATCATCCTCGAAGGCGTGCAACGCTTTTCTGTGATTAGCGAACTGGATGTGACCACCAGCTTTCGTCAAGTTGAGGCTGAATTATGGGACGAGGATGAAATGGGCGAAGCCCTTTCGCTCGCCGAACGCGCGTCGATTGAAATCGAATCACGCCGCTTTGCCGAAGCGCAAGGCTATAGCGTCGATTGGGCAGCAGTGTCGCAACTGGACGATTATTCTCTGGTCAACGCCATTGCCCAAATTGCCCCGTTTGATTTTGCTGCCAAGCAAGCCTTGTTGGAAGCGCGCGGGCTATCCGACCGTGCCGACACTATCGTGCAATTGATGCAATTTTTCGGACGGCATGATGGTTCTGAAGACCGCGTGACGCTGCAATAATCAGGCTAGAAAGCTTGCCCGCAAACCGTCGATGACGAATTGCGCGGCCAATGCGGCGAGCAGCACACCCAAAAGCCGCGTGATTACGGCTTCGGCATTGGCACCCAGAACGCGCATGATCGGACCAGCCGCAAGAAGCGCCAGCAGCGTCAGGACAAGTACAGTTCCCAGTGCCGCCAAAATGACGCCGGCACGTTCAATGCCGCTATTTTGCGACATAAGCAGCATGACCGAGGCAATCGACCCTGGCCCAGCGATCATCGGCATGGCCATAGGGAAGACAGAAACGTCTTCAATCTCGGGCGTATCGATGATTTTCTGCGCGCGCTCCTCGCGGCGTGACGTGCGTTTTTCAAAAACCATGTCGATAGCGATTAAGAACAGCATGATGCCGCCTGCAATGCGAAAGCTGTTCAATTCAATATGCAGCGCGCCCAACAATTGTTCACCGAACAATGCAAAGACGAGCAATATCCCTGAAGCGACCATGACGGCACGGAGCGCCATATTGCGGCGCTGGGTTGCATTGGCGCCCTTGGTCAGGCTGGCGTAAATCGGCGCACAGCCTGGCGGATCAATTACGACGAAAAAGGTGATGAAGGCGGAAAGAAACAGTTCAATCATCATTGCGGCGCAACCTGATCACGAACGACAATTTCGTTTGCCGCGCCGTTCCAGAATCTAACCTCTAATGTCCGTGCGCCATTGGGTTGAACGACATAAGTATAGCGCAATGATTGATCACCTGCGTAGCTGGTCTTTTCGACCATGTCGTTCGATGGAGCCGCTGGCGTCGCGGGCGCTTGGCCTTTGCAACTGGCAACCTTGGTTTCGATCATCTCCTTTGGCGCACGCGGCACAGCCAAAGTGTCCGCATGGTGCAGCACCCATTTCCATTCCCCGTCACCACGGGCATTTTTCTCAACAAATTGCCAGACGGTGGTGAAATAGCCGACCGCGCCATCGGGCCTCTGCCACGCGCCAGTCGTTACGCCCGTTTTGCCATCGCAGGACATGACCGCCTTATGCGGTTGCCATTTTAGCGGCACGGCTGGGTCAGCCTTGCCCTTCAGCCATTCGAGCGCAAGCGTGGGTTGCGGCACGAACATTATCGCGTCTTTAGCAGCGGTTTCACGAAAGGCGGTCCATTGCCCCTTTTGTTGGGCAAGCTGATTAAAACCAATGTCAGCCGCAATAATCGCGCTTGGGTTCGCGATTTTGGGCTGAAATTCATAATATTCCCGGCTTGGCGACGCCGCACAAGCCGAAAGCGCTGCTGCGGCAAGAAGGACAGGAAATGCTTTCATCGCGTCAAATTCCTTCTGGTGCGGCCACTCCTGCACGGCGGTGCGCGGCAACCAATGTATTGCGCAACAGACACGCAATGGTCATCGGGCCGACCCCGCCCGGCACCGGGGTTATAGCGCCAGCATGGCGTAACGCATCGTCAAAGGCAACGTCGCCGACCAAACGGCCTTTGCTTTGGCCCGCCTCGGGTTCCAAGCGGTTAATGCCAACATCAATCACCACGGCGCCGGGTTTCAAATAATCGCCGGTCACCATCTCTGCGCGGCCCACCGCGGCAACGACAATGTCTGCGCGGCGCACAACGTCTGGCAAATCCTGCGTGCGGCTATGCGCGATGGTCACCGTACAATTTTCGGCCAATAGCAATTGCGCCATCGGCTTACCGACAATGTTCGACCGCCCGATAACCACGGCGTTTTTGCCGGAAAGATCGCCCATATGGTCCTTGAGCAGCATAAGGCAGCCAAGCGGCGTACATGGCACAAACGCCTCTTCACCTACCGCGAGACGCCCCGCATTGACGACATGAAAGCCATCAACATCCTTGCCCGGATCAATCGCGGCGATCACGGCTTTATCGTCCATATGCGGTGGCAAGGGCAATTGCACCAATATGCCATCGACCGCGGCATCCGCGTTCAGCGTTTGGACCAGCGCAATGAGTTCGTCTTGCGAAACCGACGCTGGCAAGCGATGTTCGAAGCTGTTCATGCCCGCCTCGACCGTCGCTTTTTTCTTGGACCCCACATATACTTGGCTGGCGGGATCTTCACCCACCAGGACAACGGCAAGGCCCGGCTTGCGCGCGGTTGACGCTATAAAGCTCTCAACGGCAGCGGCCACGCGCAGACGCAATTGGGCGGCAAATGCCTTGCCATCTATGATAACGGCGTTGCTCACATGCCCGCCGCAGAAATATCATTGGCCACACCCATCAACAGCATCTGCAATATGCGCAGACCGATCAATAACACCATCGGCGAAAAATCGATCATGCCCGTATCCGGCATGATCTTGCGAATCGGCTTTAGAAACGGATCCAAAATGACCGAAAGCGCCTGCCAGATGGAGGCGACGATGTTGTTCGACAGGCTGACAACGTTAAACGAAATCAACAAGCTCAGGATGAATTGAACGATGACGACGGTCGACAATATCGTCATCAAATATCCGATTATGGAAATAAGCGCGAGAAGCATGAAATTCTCCGAAAAAGTGTGTCGAGGCGATTAGCCGAGGCGGCGCGCTGTATCAACTGCCTATAACAGTGCAGGCCGCAGTTTACTTATGAATCAGGGTTCCTGCGCCCTTTACAGTGAACATTTCGATCAGCATGGCATGGCTGGTGCGGCCGTCCAATATGACAGCCGCATCCACGCCCGATTCCACAGCATCGACACATGTCTGGATTTTGGGGATCATACCGCCGCTGATCGTGCCGTCCTTTTGCAGCTCGGCAATGGCGGCAGGATCGAGATCCGTCAGCAATTCACCCGACTTGCTTAAGACGCCGGCAACATCCGTCAACAGGAACAGGCGCGAGGCCCCCAAGGCACTTGCGACCGCGCCTGCCATGGTATCAGCATTGATGTTATAGGTATGGCCATCTGCGCCAACGCCAATCGGCGCGATCACAGGAATCATGCCTGCCGCGCTAATCGTGTCAATGATGCTGCAGTCAACATTGGTTGGTTCACCGACAAAGCCAAGGTCGATATTGCGTTCAATATGGCTGTCGGGGTCTTTTTGCGTGCGCTGAACCTTGGTGGCGGTAACGAACCCGCCATCCTTGCCCGATATGCCAAGCGCCTTACCACCAGCGGCATTGATCCAGCCGACCAGTTCCTTGTTAATCGAACCCGATAACACCATTTCCGCAATCTTCGCGGTTTCAGCATCGGTGACGCGTAGGCCGTCGACAAATTCGCTCTCGACGCCCAATTTCTTGAGCATTGCGCCAATCTGGGGGCCGCCGCCATGCACGACAACAGGGTTGATACCGACCGCCTTTAGCAACACCACATCGTCTGCAAAGTCGCGCGCTAGGCTAGCATCGCCCATTGCATGCCCGCCATATTTGACGACAAAGGTTTTGCCCGCATAACGCTGCAGATAAGGCAGCGCTTCGGTTAGCGTTTCGGCCTTCGCCAGATTGGCCGGATCAATCATCATGTGCACCCACTGCCTTGGGGTCTGTGCCATCCAACTTATGGCCGTAGCGCACAAAGAAAGTGATGAGTAACGGCACCATGATCATGCTCAACACCACCTTGGCTAGCATTTGGCCGAACAGCAATTCGGTGATCGGAAACACGCCGTAAAAGGCAATGCTGACGAACAATAAAGTGTCAATAATCTGTGACAGCACCGCAGCGATGGCACCCCGCAATGCGAGATATTTACCCACTGTTTTTTTCAGGCGATCAAACAAATAGACGTTCAGCATTTGGGACACGCCATAAGCGATGATGCCTGCAAGCCATATGCGCGGCGTCTGGCCCATCATGGTGTTGAACGCATCCAGATATTTTTCGTCCATTTTCGGGGACGGGGGCAATGAAAGCACCAGCAACGCGAGCAATATCGAGGCAATAAGCGGAATGAAGCCATATTTAACCAATCGATCCGCAATAACCTTACCATGCAAGGCTGCTACCGCGCTGGAAAGGATGACCAGCAAAAGAAACGGAAAAATGCCCGCCTCCACAGCCAGCGGTCCTAAAGAAACCTGTTTATTTCCAAGCACACCGGCAATGCACACCATGCCGCCATAAATGATTGAAAACATGAAAAGCGATTTCGGGATGCCTCCGCCGGTCGCGCGCAATGTGGTCTGATCAGTCATTCAAAACTGACTAGCGTCTAATTTTATTGGCGCAAGACTAACGATGGCGCTAGGTCACATGGGGAAACGTAAAATGCCGTTGCGCGGGTCTTTTTCAGCGCCTTAATTCTTACAGTTGTCGGAATAAGGCTGAGAAATGAAATCGAGGGTGACGGTTTTCGGGGAAGCTATACATGCAGATTTTATTGAGCATCGCGGGCATGATCGTCATTTTGGCGGTTGCGGTTTTATTGTCGTCCAACCGTCGCGCGATCAAATTCCGTGTCGTCGGTGCGGCTTTTGCCCTGCAGGCAAGTCTTGCAGCTTTGGTGTTATATACCTCATGGGGCAAGGTTGCGTTGAATGCAGCCTCGACCGGCGTTTCCAATTTGCTTGGCTATTCGGCCCAAGGGACGCAGTTCATCTTTGGTCCGCTAGCCTCTCCGGAAATCGGCGGTAACAGCTTTGCGATTGCAGCCTTACCCGTCATCATCTTTTTCGCGTCGTTAATCTCCATCCTCTATTATTTGGGCATCATGCAATATGTAATCCGCTGGATTGGTGGTGGGTTACAAAAGATTACCGGCATCTCCAAAGTCGAGAGCCTGTGCGCCGCAGCCAATATTTTCGTTGGCCAGTCGGAATCGCCATTGGTCATTCGACCTTATCTCGCAGGGTTAAGGCCTGAACAATTATTCTGCGTCATGACCGTTGGCATGGCGGGCGTTGCTGGCACCATTCTTGCCGCTTATGCATCAATGGGTATTCGCATTGATTATCTGCTCGCCGCGGCTTTCATGTCCGCGCCCGGCGGCATATTGATGGCGAAAATCATGATGCCCGACGTCCCGCCCGCATTGGTGACAGAAGGCGACCCTGCATTGGCGAACCCGCATCCTGATAATGAACCAGAAATGGCGCATGAAGATGAAGAAGAGAAACCAGCCAACATCATCATGGCCGCAGCGCAAGGTGCGCAAACTGGCGTAAAGCTTGCCGTTGCCGTCGGTGCAATGGTGCTGGCATTTGTTGCCTTGGTTGCCTTGGCAAATGGTATTTTGGGCGGCATTGGCGGTTGGTTCGGTCTGCCCGGTTTGAGTTTTCAGCAGATTGTCGGCTATGTTTTTGCGCCCATCATGTTCCTGCTCGGCGTGCCTTGGCATGAAGCTATTCAGGCGGGCGGACTTTTCGGGACAAAGGTCGTTTTGAACGAATTTGTGGCGTTCATCGACTTGGGCGCGCTGAAAGATTTGTCCGCACCAACCGTCGGTATCGTGACGTTCGCTTTGTGCGGCTTTGCCAATTTCAGCTCGATCGCCATCCAGATGGCGGTCACCGGCAGCCTTGCCCCCAATCAACGCCCAATGATTGCAAAGCTGGGTATCAAAGCGCTTGCCGCGGGTTCGCTGTCGAACCTGATGAGTGCGGCGCTGGCGGGACTGTTTCTGTCGCTAACCTAGGATGGGGACCTAATCAGTTTTCGCCCGCCGCGCGCTTGAGTTCATATAATAAATCAAGCGCGGCGCGTGGGCTGAGTGCGTCAATGTCGAGATCCGTAAGTTTCTCACGCAAGGCGTCAACCTTCGCCTCGGCGGCATCGATAGCGGCGCTGAACAATGGCAAGTCGCCAAGGCCCGCTGCAAGTCCGCCCGTTTCTGCGCGGCCTTTTTCGAGCTTGGCAAGCACGGAACTTGCGCGCGCCACAACCTGCGGCGGCAGACCGGCAAGCTTTGCCACCGCAATGCCATAGCTTCTGTCGGCAGGACCATCTGCAAGCTCATGCAACAGGACCAGATCGCCCTTATATTCTTTCGCACGCACATGGTGCAGCGACAGCGCGTCAAGGCTGTCCACCAACCGCGTCAGTTCGTGATAATGCGTTGCGAACAGGCAGCGGCAACGGTTGGTTTCATGAATGCCCTCCACCACGGCCCAGGCAATGGCAAGGCCGTCATAGGTCGAGGTGCCGCGCCCAACCTCATCCAATATCACAAAGCTGCGCTCGGTCGCTTGGGCAAGAATCGCGGCGGTTTCGACCATTTCGACCATGAAGGTTGACCGCCCACGCGCCAAATTGTCCGACGCGCCAACGCGGCTGAACAATCGGTCGACAAGGCCAAGCCGCGCCGAGGTTGCAGGCACATAGCTGCCTGCTTGCGCCAGCAAAACGATCAACGCATTCTGCCGCAAAAAGGTGGATTTTCCGCCCATGTTCGGACCGCTGACGAGCCATAACCGCTTTTTGGGCGACAGCTTGCAGTCATTGGCGATGAAACGGTCGCCCGACTTTGCCAGCGCACTTTCGACAACGGGGTGACGCCCACCTTCGATCTCAAGGCACGGATGCGCCACAAAAGTTGGGCGGCACCAATTGCTCTGTGCAGCGCGCTCGGCGAGTGCGGCTGACACGTCAATGCGCGCCAAGGCATCGGCGCTTATAGCAATGGCATCGCGGCGGGACAGTATGAGCGCAATCAACTCTTCCAGATGCGCGGCTTCGGCGGCCAAAGCATGGCCGCCGGCTTGCGTGATGCGGACTGCTTCTTCATGCAATTCCGGCGAATTGAATCGTACCGCCCCTGCCATCGTTTGCCGATGGGTGAAGCCTGTTCCAGGAGCCATCAGCGCATCGCCATGCTTGGCAGGCACCTCAACAAAATAGCCCAGAACGGCATTGTGCCGGATTTTGAGCGCGGATATGCCCGTGGCATCACGATAACGCGCTTCCAACTGCGCAATCGCTTGTCGTCCATCGCGCCCCGCCACCCGCAGATTATCCAAAGCGGGATCATAGCCTTCGGCGATATAGCCGCCTTGCGTCGCGTCGGTGGGCGGCGAAGCCACCAAAGCGCGCGCCAGCAGATCCACCATATGGCCATGGCCATCCAATGCGGGCAGAAGGTGATCCAGCAGCTCCGGCCGACCTGCCATCACGCCCAGACGTTCACGCAAAGCCCGCGCCGCATCCAAGCCGTCCCGAATCTGGCCCAAGTCCCTTGGGCTGCCCCGTCCCGCTACAACACGGCCAAGCGCGCGCGCAATATCGGGTAGCTGCCGCAAAGCCGCGCGCACGGCATCGCGGGTTAACGGCGCGTCATGGAACCATTGCACCAATGACAGACGCGCATCGATTTTCGCTTGGTCCATCAGGGGCGCAGCCAGATCAGCGGCCAGTTGCCGCGCACCTGCGCCCGTGATTGTGCGGTCAACCTCGGCCAGCAACGAGCCTGTGCGCCCGCCTTTGCTTGCGCTGTTAATCTCCAGACTATCGCGCGTGGCCTGATCAATCAAAAGATGTTCATGCACCTCGCGGCGAACGGGCAGTTTTAGGAAGGGCATTTTGCCCTGCCCGGCATGGGCGAGATAAGAAATCAGGCCGCCAGCCGCCGCCTGCTCTGCACGCGTAACAGGGCCAATGCTATCCAGCGTGTTCAGCGCAAAATGCTGCCGCAACACATCGCTGCCAACGATGCTGTCAAAATCTGCCCGTGGCCGCATGCTGGCGCCCGACAGTTCTGCAAAACCGTCGGGCACAACCAACTCGCTGGCGGAAAGCCGCGCCAACTCGGCCTCAAGCGCGCCAGCTGTCACCGTGACCAGTTCAAAATAGCCCGTCGAAATGTCGGCGGCGGCGATGCCAAAAAGCTCTCCGACCGGCGCAACTGCCACGAGCATATTGGACGCCCAGCTGTCCAGCAGACTATCCTCAGTCAGCGTCCCTGCGGTCACAAAGCGCACAATATCGCGCGTGACCAAGGTCTTTCCACCACGCGCCTTGGCTTGATCAGGGCTTTCCGTCTGCTCGGCAATCGCAACGCGATGCCCCGCCTTAATCAACCGCGCCAAATAACCTTCGGCTGCATGGACAGGCACGCCGCACATGGGGATGGGCTTGCCATCATGTTCGCCGCGCGAGGTCAGGGCAATATCCAGCGTCGCTGCCGCCGCGCGGGCGTCATCAAAGAATAATTCGAAAAAATCACCCATGCGGTAAAACAGCAAGCAATCGCCTGCCTTGGCCTTCAAACCAAGATATTGCACCATCATGGGTGTCGGTGTGTTGTCCCCCGCCATGAACAAAGCGTTAGCGAAGCCTGTCGAGCAGGGCAATGCTTGCCCTTGCGTCAGCAGCGCGTTAGGGCTGATTAATTGATGATAAATAGTCAGGGCCAAGAATGAACGACAGCGACGTCCAAATCACCCCGCAGGAAGCACTTGATTTCCATGCGCAAGGACGCCCCGGCAAAATCGAAATCGTGGCGACTAAGCCAATGGCGACTCAGCGTGACCTGAGCCTTGCATATTCGCCCGGCGTCGCTGTGCCGGTGCAGGCCATTTATGATAATCCGGCCACAGCTTATGATTACACCGCCAAAGGCAATCTTGTCGCGGTCATCTCCAACGGCACCGCGATTCTCGGCATGGGCAATTTAGGGGCCTTGGCATCAAAGCCAGTGATGGAAGGCAAGGCCGTCTTGTTCAAACGCTTCGCCGATGTCGACTCCATCGACATCGAAGTGAACACCGAAGATGCGCAGCGCTTCATTGACGCGGTTGAATTGTTGGAACCAACCTTTGGCGGCATCAATTTGGAAGATATTGCCGCACCCGATTGCTTCATCATTGAACAAACATTGAAAGAACGGATGAACATCCCCGTATTTCATGATGATCAACATGGTACGGCGATCATAGCAGCCGCCGGGTTGATCAACGCGTGCGAGCTCACCGGAAAGTCGTTTCAAGACATTAAGATCGTTTGCAACGGCGCTGGCGCTGCGGCGATTGCCTGCACGGAGCTGATCAAGGGCATGGGTGTGCCGCACAATAATGTCATAATGTGCGACCGGAAGGGTGTCATCTATCAGGGCCGGACCGAAGGCATGGATCAATGGAAATCCGCGCATGCCGCAAAGACCAGCGCACGCACCCTTGCAGAAGCGATTGTTGGCGCGGATGTGTTTCTGGGGCTGTCGGCGGCCAATGCCTTGAGCGTCGATATGGTGAAATCCATGGCGGATCAGCCAATCATTTTTGCCATGGCAAACCCCGATCCCGAAATTTCTCCGCCGGTGGCGCGCGCGGCGCGGCCGGATGCGATTATCGCGACGGGCCGGTCAGATTTCCCCAATCAGGTCAACAATGTCCTGTGCTTCCCGTTTCTGTTCCGCGGTGCGTTGGATGTGCGCGCGACGACCATCAACGAGCCAATGAAGATTGCCGCGTCACACGCGCTGGCGCAACTGGCCCGCGAAACCGTGCCCGAAGAAGTAGCCGCGGCTTATGGCGGCCTCATGCACAAATTCGGGCGGGATTACATCATCCCGTCGCCATTCGACCCGCGTCTAATAGAAATCGTGGCCTCCGCCGTTGCGAAGGCCGCGATGGATTCGGGCGTGGCGCAAAAACCGATTGCCGATATGAACGCCTATCGCGCCAGCCTGCGCGCTCGGCAGAACCCGACGACATCGGCGCTCACCCAAGTGTATGAGGCGGCACGCGCGAAACCCAAGCGCGTGATTTTTGCCGAGGCAGAAGAAGATGTCGTCCTGCGCGCTGCCGTCCAGTTTAAACAGGATGGCTATGGCATTCCGGTTCTGATTGGCCGTGATGCCCGCGTGACGGAGAAGCTGGTGGAGCTCGGGGCTAACCCCGATGACTATGAAATCCACAATAGCGCCACAAGCCCACTTGTCGATAAAATGGTCGACCGGCTCTATAACCGCTTGCAACGCCGCGGCTATCTGCGCCGCGATATTCAGCGGATGGTCAACCGTGACCGCAATATCTTTGGCGCGTTACTGCTGCAAATGGATCAGGCCGATGCCCTGATCACGGGTGTCACCCGCACCTTTGGTCAGACGCTACGCGAACTGCGCCGCGTACTTGACGCGAAAAAGGATGCTGTCCCCTTTGGTATTCACGTCATGGTCGGCAAAACGCACACGGTGTTTATTGCCGATACCACCGTGAACGAGCGGCCAAGCGCCGAGGAACTCGCGCACATCGCCGAGAAGACCGCCGCTGTTGCCCGCCGCATGGGGCATGTGCCGCGCGTTGCGTTTTTGTCCTTTTCAACATTTGGCAATCCCGCGGGAACATGGCTTAACAATATCCGCGATGCGGTTGCGATGTTGGACGCACGTCGGCCCGATTTCGAATATGAAGGCGACATGCCACCCGATGTTGCGTTGAACCCAGCGCTCATGAAAAACTACCCATTCTGTCGCCTATCTGGCCCTGCCAATATCCTGATCATGCCCGGGCTTCAGTCCGCGAACCTTTCGGCCAAATTGTTGCGCGAATTGGGTGGGGATCAGGTCATTGGCCCGATGTTGCTGGGCATGGAACGCCAAGTGCAGGTCGCAACAATGGCATCAAGCACCAGCGACCTTGTGACGCTTGCTGTGTTGGCTGCTGCGGGGATTGCGGAATAGCCTAAATGTCGGACCAGTTGGCATAGGGCGCTCGCCACCACTAATAGGCCAAACAATCGTCTTTGTGTCTTCGTGCGAACCAAAAAGCTGTGCAAGTTCGCACAAAGAAACAAAGACCGATCCAACACCGTCATGCTGGGGCCGAAGGCGTGCAGAGCACAATTTTGTGCAGCATCCATCTCGCCGAATAAACCGAAAATGCCGGCTGATAGATGGACCCTGAAACAAGTTCAGGGTGACGAAGCTTTTATAAAGCGGCATCATTCAGGGGCATCAACCGGATGGTGATGCCCCCGTTATGGCATTATTTTCAATTCGGGCTATTCGGCGTCGCGCCTTGACCGCCACCGGCACCGACCGCACCGATATTGCCGAATATTTCTTCAAAGAAGCTTGTGTCGCGACCCAATGTCGGCGTTTTATCGCCTATCGGGCTGATCTTCGAAATCAATTCCGTGCCCGTTTGGGAAATCGACGCGACATTGCCTGCGGGGTCAAAACGGACCTTTAACACATATTGCTTGTCAGCCTTTGGCTGCGAAAACGCCAGTTGCTTTGCGTCACGCGAATAATAATACCAGTCATTCTGGTCAAACTGGCCAACAAAGGTTGGGCGACCCAGCGATGCCTGAACCGATTCCTTATTGTCGACGCCCGGCTGAACCGAATTCAGCAAAGTCTGATCACCAATATAACCCTGGTGTGAACGCAGGCGGGTGCATCCCGTCGACAAAGTCAAAGCGGCAATCAATGTTGCAAGACCGGCAATTTGCGACGCACGCATAGACTTCTCCGCTAATCCACTAAACTTGGGCCTTTGCCATTGCATCCTTAAGGCGCAATATCAATATGCAATCCCAGATGAATGCTGCATGAGTAAGGATGAGTTCGCCGTGATGACATTATTAAAACGACTGTTCGGCAACGGGCAACCTGACCCTAAAATAAAGCTTGTCCCTTTATATAACCAAATTGTGGCCAAGGCACGTGATCCGCATTGGTATGTCGAAGGCGCGGTCCCCGATAGCCTTGACGGCAGGTTCGACATGGTGGCGACAATACTATCTCTCGTGCTTTTGCGGCTGGAAGAAAGCAAGGACCACGCCCTTGATATGGCGCGGCTGACGGAGGTTTTTGTCGATGACATGGACGGTCAACTCCGCGAAGTCGGCATTGGCGACATGATTGTGGGAAAGCATATCGGTCAGATCATGAGCGCCGTTGGCGGCAGGTTAGGCGCGTTGCGCAATGCGATGGCCGATCACAGCGCCCTTGACGATGCCTTGGTCCGCAACCTGTATCGCAGTGCTGCGCCATCGCCAGACGCGCTTGCGCATACACGTCAGGGCTTGCTCGATGTCGAACGTGCACTTGGCGCGCAATTGCCAGATATGTTGATAGAGGGCGACGCCAAATGGTGACGGCCAATGAGTTCAGCCATGTGGTCAAGCTTTCCGAAGTGGGAAGCCATAGCCGCAATCTGCAACTGTCCGCAGACGCGGCGGCGCGTGCTGGCCTGATGGCGCGTTTTGATCTGGCTGCATTGGATTCGCTAAAGGCGGAGATTTCGCTGGCACATGATGCCGAAGGCGTGGTGGCAACTGGCCGTTTCTCCGCTGACCTTGCGCAATATTGCATTGCCTCGCACAACCCTGTTCCTGCCAAAATGGACGAAGTGGTGCATATCCGTTTCATCCCCGAACCCGTTATGAGCGGCGAAGTTGAACTTGAATTAGAAGCCGACGATTGCGACACAATGTTCCACGATGGTCAGACTATTGATTTGGGTGAGGCCGTGGCCCAATCGCTTGGCCTTGCGCTTAACCCTTATCCACGCAGTCCGGAGGCGGAGAAAATGCTCAAGGCCGCTGGCGTAAAGAGCGAGGAAGATGTGGCCCCGACGGGTGCGTTGGCTGGCCTCAAGGACTTGTTGGCGAAAAAATGATTGCCGCCCGCCATGTTTGACGTGGCGCTTCGCCGGTTCGTCGACCCTGCACTTAACCGCATAGCGGTTGGGATCGTGGACGCCCGCATTTCGGCAAATATGTTGACGATCAGCGGCGCAGGGCTTGCGCTGGCTGCTGCGTTTTTCGTCAGCCAGTCAAATTTTGCAGCAGCCTTAGGCTTTATCCTGCTGAACCGGATCGTTGATGGGTTAGATGGGGCGGTGGCCCGTATCAAAGGGCCGACAGAGTTTGGAGGCTATCTCGACACCATCTGCGATTATATTTTCTATCTCTCCATTCCGGTGACGTTCGGGTTGATGGACCCGGTTAACCAAATACCCGCTTTGCTGCTGGTCGCCAGCTTCACGCTGACCGCTGTCAGCTTTCTGGCCTTTGCCGCCATTGCCGCGCGGCAGGCGTCCGACGACGGCGCGCATGGGCCAAAGGCATTTATATATTCAACAGGGTTGATGGAGGGCGCAGAGACCATCGCATTTTTCGCGCTATTTTGCCTGTTTCCGGGCTTTTTCCCGACGCTGGCGATTGTCTTTGCTGCATTGTGCCTACTGACGGTCGTGCAACGCTTCATCCTCGCAGCGAAAAGTTTCAGCTAACCCCGCTGCCAGCGGAACCAGCGTTCAGCCCATTTCAACAAGCCCTCTGGCTTGCGTGCAAGGCCAAATTGCCCCGCAGCATATTTGTTCGCTTCGGCCCATGTGGGATAAGGATGAATGGTCTGGAGGATACTGCGCAAGCCCATATTATGCTTCATGGCAAAGGTGACCTCAGCGAGAATTTCGCCTGCATTCTGACCAATGATCGTCGCGCCCAATATCCGGTCGCTGCCCTTTGCGGTCAGGATTTTCACAAAACCATGCGCCTCGCTTTCGGCAATGGCGCGGTCAAGGTCATCCAAATCATAACGCGTGATATCAAAGGAAAGGCCCTGCGCTTCGGCTTCGGCTTGGGTCAGGCCAACCGTCGCCAACTCCGGTTCGGTATAGGTCACGCGCGGCAGGACGCGATAATCGGTGCGGTATTTTTTGAAAGGACGCGCCAGCGCGTTCACGCTGGCATACCAGGCCTCATGACTGCCGCCATGGGTGAGCTGCTGACGTCCCGCCACATCGCCGGCGCATAAAATATGTGGCAGGTTGGTGCGCAAATATACGTCGTTTTCCAACCGTCCATCGACGATCAGCCCAAGCTCTTCCAAACCAAAGCCAGCGACGCGGGGCGTGCGCCCGACGGCAATGATGGTGTCATCATATGCAATTTCTGCCGCGCCGTCTGGTCCGGCCGCAATGAGCGTCTTATTTGCCTCAAACCGCAATGCGCGATGGTTGGTTAGGACCGATACGCCCTCGGCCTCAAGACGCGCCGTTACATATGCAGCGGCGTCTGCATCTTCCTTCAACAGCAAACGGTCCGCCATCTCGATTATGGTGACGTTTGAGCCGAGCCGCTGAAATGCCTGTGCCAGTTCACAGCCGATCGGCCCGCCACCCAAGATGACGAGCCTGTCTGGCGCGGCAGACCGCATGGACATGGCGTCCCACAAAGTTTCGCTGGTTAGATATCCGCTATTCTCCACACCGGGTAGCGGCGGAATAAGCGGCGCTGCGCCTGTGGCGATGATAAAGGATTTGGCCGTCAATCGCCGTGCGCCGTCAATCTCGACGGTCCATGGGTCGACGAAACGCGCATAGCCCTGCACGCAGTCGACCCCAAGGCCGGTAAAGCGTTCAACGCTATCATGTGGTTCAATAGCCGTGATGACATCCCGCACGCGGCGCATGACGGCGGGGAAGTCAATGATAGGCGCACCAACGTCAATACCAAAGCGCGCGGCATCGGCAATCTGGTGTGCGACCTTGGCGCTTTTGATGAGCGCCTTGGACGGCACGCATCCGGTGTTCAGGCAGTCCCCGCCCATCTCATGCGCTTCAATCAACGTCACCTTGGCCTGCACCATTGCTGCGATATAGGCCGAGACCAATCCCGCAGACCCTGCGCCAATGACGATAAGATTACGGTCAAACCGTTTGGGTTTTTTCCAGCGTTCAGCCACGGCTGCGTTGCACCAAAGCGACAAGGCCCTTTGCCACCCAAGGGAAAAGTGCGAGCGCGACAAAAGAGGCAATCAGCATTGGTGACAATAAACCAGCGGTGCTTTCGATACGGCTGATCTGCGTGCCCGCATTCACGAACACGATGGTCGCAGGCAGCATGCCCAATTGGCTGACCCAGAAAAATGTCCCCGTTTTGATGCGCGTAAGACCCATTAAAAGGTTGATGACGAAAAACGGGAATACAGGGATCAGGCGCAGCGTGAAAAGATAGAAAGCACCATCCTTTTCTAGGCCTTCGTCAATCGCGCGCAGACGTTCCCCAAATTTGCCTTGCACCCATTCGCGCAACACGAAACGGGCGCTTAAAAACGCCAAAGTCGCCCCCAAGGTGGAAGCAAAGGAAACGATGATTGTGCCAACCACCACACCGAACAACGCGCCCGCAATCAATGTCATGATCGCGGCACCGGGAATCGAAAGCCCCGTCACGGCGACATATAGGATGAAGAACCCGGCGATATAGAGGACAGGATTAGCGTCCTTCGCCGCGACGATATCTGCTTGGCTGGCCTTAAAGTTTTCAAGGCTCAGAATCTGGCCAAGATCGAAAAGGAAATAGGCGACAATTGCGCCAAGCAGAACAAGGACCAAGATTGCTTTTTTCATCACGGCCCCGGCTATATGCCCCTTATGTGGGATCAAAATGGCACGTCGTCGTCAAGGTCATTATCAAAGTCACCGCCGCCAAAGCCGCCTGACGATCCGCCGCTGCTACCGCCGCCGCCAGCGCCCCAATTATTGCCGCTACCCGAACCACCGCCGGATGATGCGCCGCCACCGTTCCAGCCGTCGCCGCCGCCTGAGCCGCCCTTGGCGCCATCCAGCATCACCAACTTGCCATCAAAACCGGCGACTGAAACTTCGGTCGTGTAACGGTCATTGCCCGAGGCATCCTGCCACTTACGCGTACGCAATTGGCCCTCAATATACACCTTGCTGCCTTTTTTTAAGAAGCGTTCGGCCACGCCGACAAGGCCGTCCGAATTGAGCACAACGCTGTGCCATTCGGTGCGTTCCTTTTTTTCGCCCGTGGTGCGGTCTTTCCAATCTTCCGACGTCGCGATGCGCAAATTGCAGATCCGGCCGCCATTCTGGAATGATTTGACTTCAGGATCCGCGCCCAAATTGCCAACGATGATGACTTTATTGACGCTTCCCGCCATGTTCCCGTCCTTTAAGTAAAATTTTCTGTGGGACCGCTATAAGCCGAAGGAACGCGCTGTCCAATATGTAATCCCAGCAGCCGCATACGCCAGCGCAAAAAGATAGCTGACCATGAAGATGGGCCATTTCCAACCATTGGTTTCACGCCGTGTCACAGCAATCGTCGAGATGCATTGCGGCGCGAAAACAAACCAAGCGAGGAAAGCCAAGGCCGTCGCCAACGACCAATCCGCCGCCAGCTTTGGCCCAAGGCTGGTCGCCGCAGCATCTTCATCCGCCGCGTCAATGGCATAGACTGTGGCGAGCGCCGATACTGCAACTTCGCGCGCAGCCATCGCCGGAATGAGCGCCAAGGCAATATCATGGTTGAAGCCAATCGGGCGAACAATCGGTTCAATCCCATCGGCTATGCGGCCTGCAACCGAATATTCAACTTGCGAAACATTGCTGCCATCTGGTGCCTTGGGAAAGCTTAACAGCGCCCATAAAATAACCGTCGCGGCAAAGATGATCGTTCCTGCACGGCGCAAAAACACCCATGCGCGCTGCCATAGGCTGATCGCAATATCACCTAAACGTGGCCATTGGTAACGTGGCATTTCGATGAGGAAACTGCTCGTACGGCTTTGCGTCACAAAGCGCTGGATGACCGCGGCTGCCAGCATTGCGCCCAATATACCTGCGATATACAGGCCGAAAAGGACAAGACCCTGGAGACCGATACCGAGACCAACGCTGGAGGCCGGAATAAACGCGCCAATGATGACAGTATAGACCGGCAGACGCGCCGAGCAGGTCATCAGCGGCGCAATGAGGATCGTGGCCAATCGCTCTTTTTGATCCATGATCGTCCGCGTCGCCATAATGCCCGGAATGGCACACGCAAAGGAGGACAATAAGGGTATGAAACTGTGCCCCGACAGGCCAACCGCTGCCATCATGCGATCCATTACAAAGGCAGCGCGGGTCATATAGCCCGATGCCTCAAGCAACAAAATGAAGAGGAACAGGATCAGAATTTGCGGCAAGAATACGACGACGGAACCAACACCGGCAATGACGCCATCTGTTAGAAACGAACGCAGATATCCGTCGGACATGACATTTTTAATGTTATCGCTGAGCCAAGCAAAGCCACTTTCAATCCAGCCAATTGGGGCTTCGGACCAACCGTAGACCGCCTGAAACATCAGGAACAAGAGGCCCAATAATATCACGACGCCGCCCACCGGATGCAGCAAAACTGTGTCCAACCTGCGCGTCCATTGGCGGCCTGCGGTTTCGCTGATGATAGCAGAACGGGCAATATCGCGTGCGCGCTTGTTCTGGGCGCCAAAGGATGTCGCCACGGGTTCAACGGGTGCGACGGGATTTTTGAGCGCGCCATCAAGCGCCGTCATCAAGGGTTCAAGCCCGCGGCGGCGCACGGCAACGGTTTCAATCACTGGCACGCCCAGCGCGCCGGCCAGTGTCTGCGCATCGAGCCGAAGGCCATCGCGCTCCGCAAGATCAATCATATTCAGCGCAACCACCGTCGGCAGGCCCAGCGCAATCAGTTCAAGGGCAAAGCGCAAATGATTGTCGAGATTGCCCGCATCGAGCACGATCACCAATGCGTCAGGGCGGCGGTGCCCCGAAAGATTACCCAAGACAACATCGCGCGTGACAGCTTCGTCAAGGCTGTCGGGATCCAAGCTATAGGCGCCGGGTAAGTCGATCATTTCAACCGGACGCCCATCGGCAAAAGCGGCGCGGCCCGATTTACGTTCAACCGTGACGCCGGGATAATTGGCAATTTTCTGACGTGCGCCGGTCAGCGCATTGAACAACGCACTTTTCCCAGCATTAGGGTTGCCGACCAATGCGACCAGGGGCGGCATTTGCGTCATACGGATAATTCGCAATCAATCGCGGCAGCAACATTTGTACGCAACGCGACGGTCATGCGGCCAACCCGGACCGCCAATGGATCACGCCACATCAATATACCCTTATGCAATGCCTCTATTGTCACCCCGGGTTCAAAACCCAGCGCGCGCAAACGATGCCCCTCTTGATCAGGCAAGGATTCCCAATCAATGCCCTTAATTATGGCGATTTGGTTCAACGGAAGATGATCAAGTTGCATGTCTGTTATTTGCAACCGATTCGCAATAACATCAATAGGGATTTGCATTAACGCGCGGGATAGCGCAGCCGACCGATGAAACGTGACAGGCTTGGCGTATAGTCCTTGCGCTGCTTTGCCTGATATTTCACTTTTTCAATCTGCATCACATTGTCGATCCGGCGGTCCAGAAAAGCGCGGGTGTCGGCAAAGTTTTCGCTGTCATCATTAACGAAAACGCTCAAGGTGCTTCCATATACCGCCGATAAAATCATCCGCTTGGTATAATGATTAAGGTCTGTGGCGTTATCGCCGGCCAGTCGCCACATGCGATCCGCCGAACGCCAGCCCATTTTTGCGGCCCGCGCGAGATTCTGTGGCATCGCCATGATGGCCAGCGCACGGCGCAAGGATTCCCGGTCAGGCGCCATGATCTCTAGCCGCGTCGCTAGCAAGGCCGTGATCCGGTCTCGGATTTTCATCGCATTCAGTTTTTCGGCTGGTAGGCGGCGGGCGAGCTCCAGATCAACGCCCTCAACCCATGCGTCAATCATGTCGATGCCCTTGCCCTTAAACGCGAGCATGGCAACATCGCCGTCAACGCCCATCTCGTCCGCGGCGGCATGGACGGCCGCTTCGGACCATCCGTCAAAGCCGGCATGGCGGCCAATGACGGGCGCAAGGGCGAGCCGAATTTCATCAATTGTCGGGTCAGAAGGAAGGGCGTTTTTGGACATACATACCATGTAGGCGTTCGCCACGTTCAAGAAAAGGGCTATTGCTTACGCACGAGAACCAGCGCGATCATGATAAGCGCGCTGCCCATAAAATCCATCGGCGTCAGCATCTCGCCAAAGGCTAGCCAGCCAGCCGTCGCGGACAAAGCGGGTTGCAACAGCAAGGCAAGGCCAATCACCAATGGGCTGAAATACGGCAAAGCATAAGTGAGGCAGCCTTGACCGAAAAATTGCGAGGTAAAGGCGAGCAAGAGGACGGGCCACCAAACCGTGGGAATGATTTGTTCATTTGCAAACACGGCGCCAGCAAAAAGGACAACGGCCGCAATAGCGCTCGCCATACCCAGCGCGCCCCAGCTTTCGGTGTTTTGCCGCATCTTCATCATCAGCACCAAATAGACGGTATAGGTCAGGCCAGCGCCAAGCGACAAAAGGTCGCCGGTAAAGTGGCGCGGGGACAGCTCAAGGCTTTGTCCCATCAATAATGCCGCGCCGACAAAGGCGAACAATACGGCCGTGCTCTCCCATTTCGAAGGCATTTTGCGTGCTACAATGACGCCATAAATCACCAGCAACAAGCTGGCGCAATTGGCGAACAGCGTCGCATTGGCCATTTTTGTCTGAAAAATCCCAATATGCCACAAGATGATATCGACGCCGAAAAACAAGCCTGCGACGATGGCGATCCAATAGGTCGGGCGGCTGACCGCAGAAAAGCGAAACCCGAACCGGTAGCCGACGAAAAACAAAAAGGGCGTAGCCAGCGCCAGCCGCCAAAATCCGGTCGCGATCGGTCCGCTATCCGCATAGCGCACAAGCAACGGGCCAAAAGCAATCGCGACATTGCCCGCAAGCAATGCGGCAAAGGCGAGCAAGCTTGGCGATTGCTGATGTAAAATCTTCTGCTGCATAAACCCCCGTTGCAATTTGCAACTTTCATCCGCATCTTGGCTTCAAATTTACGCCTTAATGACAGGAAATCGCATGACTGCAACTTTGTTCGACCCAATTACACTTGGCGCCATCAACGCGCCCAATCGCATATTGATGTCGCCATTGACGCGCGGACGCAGTGAAGGCGAACATGTCCCTTTGTCCGACCTGAAGGCAGATTATTACAGCCAGCGCAGCAGCGCAGGCCTGATTATCGCCGAAGCAACGGGCATTAGCCAAGAAGGCCTTGGCTGGCCATCGGCCCCAGGCATCTGGTCCGACGCGCAAATCACAGCATGGAAACCGGTAACGCAAGCCGTCCATGACGCGGGCGGACGGATCATCCTGCAATTGTGGCACATGGGCCGTCTTGTGCACCCAGATTTCTTGGGCGGCGCGCCATGCGTTTCGGCTTCGGCCACCACTGCGCCCGGCTATGCGCATACAGCAGAGGGCAAGAAGGATTATACGCAAGCCCGCGCGCTCGATATTTCGGAAATTCCGCGTATTGTGTCGGATTATGTCCATGCCGCGAAAAACGCGATCGCCGCAGGTTTTGACGGGGTGCAGGTGCACGCTGCCAATGGCTATTTGATTGACCAGTTCCTGCGCGATAACACCAATGTGCGCACCGACGATTATGGCGGCCCGATCGAAAATCGTATCCGCTTGCTGCGCGAAGTGACACAGGCCGTGGTGGACGCTGTGGGCGCAGATCGGACATCGGTTCGCCTGTCCCCTAATGGAGAGACCCAAGGCGCGGACGACAGCAACCCAGTTGCATTGTTCACCGCAGCGGCCGCGGCGTTGCAGGATATCGGCATCGCTTTTCTTGAGCTGCGCGAAATCAAACCTTATGGTAATTTTGGACAAACCGAAGTGCCGCGCGTGTCACCTGAGATCCGCAAGGTATTTAAAGGCCCATTGGTGCTGAACCAAGAATATACCAAGGAATTGGCGGATGCCGATCTGGCCTCGGGCCTTGCCGATGCGATCAGCTTTGGCCGTCTGTATATCAGTAACCCCGACCTTGTTGAACGGTTGCGCATTGGCGCGGAACTGACGCCAGATAACTTCAAAACTTGGTATACGCCCGGTGCCGAAGGATATACCGATTATCCTTTCCTTGCACAGGCGGACGCATAACGCGCATGATACAGGCGGGGCTTGGCCATTATGCGATAGCTATCCCCGCCTTGTTGCTTGTGCTGCTCGCAAGCGTCGAAGCAATCTGGCCACGCCGCGCGTTGGTGTTGGGCCGAAGCCCACGGTGGCGCACGCACGCATTATTCTTCGTCAGCAACGCCGTCATCGGCCGACTGCTGTCGTTTTTGGTCGTGGTCGGCGTGGCTGCAAATTGGGCAGAGGCGCACCAGTTTGGCGCGCTCAATTTGGTCGCCTTACCCTTTTGGCTTGAGGCAGCAATCGCGTTTGTCATCCTTGATTTCGCCGTTTGGTTTCAGCATTTTTGGATGCATCGCAGCCCCTATCTGTGGCGCATGCATGCGGTCCACCACAGCGACCGCGATCTGGACGTGACCACCGCGCTGCGGTTCCACCCGTTTGAACTGATTGTCTCGACATTCTACAAATCAGCGATTGTCGCATTGCTTGGCGCGCCGTTACTTGTCGTATTGGCGTTTGAAACTTGGCTCAACGCCAATGCGCTGTTCAATCACAGCAATATCCGCCTACCACGCAAGCTTGACCGGATGTTGCGGCTGTTGTTGGTGACGCCCGACATGCATCTGGTGCACCACAGCACTTTGGTTGAGGAACAGAAAAATAATTTCGGTTTTGCGCTGACGCTTTGGGACCGCTGTTTTGGCACCTATCGTACAGAGTCCATTTTAGGCGCCGAAAATCAGGAAATAGGCTTAGCAGAGGTCCATGATGCCCGTCCGGCAGGGTTCATCTGGAGCATGAAACAACCCATAACGTAACGGAATATAACGCCGTCTTGACCAGCGCGATTTTCCGGAGCATTTTTAATGAGGGAGAGTTGAAAATGGCCAAAATAGGCAAGATCATATTGGGCAGCGTTGCCGTCGTGGCGATTGGTGCAGGCCTTGTTTATGGGTGGCAACAATATCGTGACAAAAGCATCATGGATGATTCACGCGTGGCGCAAGTTTCGTCCGATGCTGAAGTCACGTCCGGCCCTGCCAATATGTTATTGTGGGGCGATACCCATCTTCATACCGCCAATTCCATCGATGCCTTTGGCTTTGGCGTAAAGCTTGGACCAGAAGAGGCGCTTCGTTTTGCGCGTGGTGAAGAGGTTGTGTCGACTGGTGGGATGAAAGCCAAGTTGGAACGACCGCTTGATTTTCTTGTGATCGCGGATCACTCCGGCGGGCTTGGGGCAACCAAGGCGCTTTACGATGCGCCCGGATTTCTCGTCCGCGACCCCACCTTGAAGCGTTGGCACACCGAAATGCATAAGGGGCCAGAGGGCATGCAGCGCGTGACCGGCGAACTCATCGACCGTGCGGGCCGCAACACGCTTCCTGCTGCGCTGACCGATCCCGAAAGACAGCGCAAGACGGGGACCAGCATCTGGACGGGTCATAGCACGCTTGTCGAACGCTATAATGAACCTGGCAAGTTCACAGCTTTCATGGGCTTTGAATATACGTTGATGCCCGGCGGCAATAATTTGCACCGCGTCGTCATGTTCCGCGATGGCAAAAGCCGCACCGACAAGGTCCTGCCCTACGACCCTGGCCAAGGCGACACGCCGGTCAGCCAATTGTGGGACTATATGGACAATTATGAGAAGGTCACTGGCGGCAAGGTGCTGGCGATTCCCCATAACAGCAATCTGTCCAATGGTTTGATGTTCGAATTGGTTGGCCCTGATGGTGGCCCCATGACTGCTGCCTATGCACGGCGGCGCGCGGCGCGCGAGCCAGTGACCGAGATCACGCAAATCAAGGGCGATAGTGAATCGCATCCATTTTTGTCGCCGAACGACGAATTCTCTGGTTTCGGCACCGCAGGTTGGGATCTTGGCAATCTGACCATGCAGGCCAAGAAGAAGCCGCAGGATTATGCGGGTGAATATATTCGTGAGGCGTTGAAGCGTGGTCTTGCGATTGAAGCGCGCACCGGCGTGAATCCCTATAAATTCGGGGTCATCGGATCAACTGACAGCCATACGGCGTTGGCCACTGGCGACGAAGATAACTTTTTTGGCAAGCATTCCGGCGGCGAACCAAATAAACTGCGGGCTTCGCAGGCCCAAAATCTGGGCACAAGGGAAGGACGTATCGGTTGGCACTATCTGGCGGGCGGCTATGCTGCGGTATGGGCCACGGCCAATACACGCGCCGCGATATTTGACGCAATGATGCGCCGCGAGGTGTACGCCACAACTGGTCCGCGCATGACAGTGCGTTTCTTTGGCGGTTGGGGTTTTAATGACACGGATTTCGCAGGCGACTGGGTAAAGACGGGATATGCCAAGGGCGTGCCCATGGGCGCAGACCTTAAACCCGGCAACGGCGCACCAAAGTTCATGATTTCTGCGTTGAAAGACCCGATGGGCGCAAATCTTGATCGCGTTCAGGTCGTCAAAGGTTGGGTGGATTCTTCCGGCAAATTGCAGGAAAAGATTTTCGACGTTGTATGGGGTGATGCCGACAAAAGGCGTAAAGGTGCCAATGGCAAAGTCCCGACGGTCGGCGACACTGTAAACATCGCAAAGGCGAGCTATACCAACAGCATTGGCGATCCGGAATTGCGGACGGTGTGGACCGATCCGGAATTTAACCGCAATGTCCGCGCATTTTATTATGTGCGGGTTATCGAGATACCGACACCGCGCTGGGTGTTGTTTGATGCCTTGCGTTATGGTGCAAAATTGCTGCCAGGAACGGAGTTAAAGGCGCAGGAGCGGGCGTATTCATCCCCTATTTGGTATAACCCCAATAAGGCCAGCTAGCGTCTATTCCCATTCCAACCCAGATAGCGCGAAGTCAGGGTCAGATATTCCCATCAAGCGGCGCATGGCTAACCGCGCGAGCCGCTGTGTTTCGGTTTTGCGGCGCGCAGGGGCGAGCGGCACCAATGCTGCTGGCCGCGCGATTTCGGCATCATAAGCATCGGCAATAATCAAGCCGGCGCGTTCGGGTATGAACGTATCATTTTGCAGCGGGCTAAGGTCGAACCCAGCCGGCACTGCCCAGAAAAAGCGGTCACAATATTCGAGATATTCTGGCCATTTCTGATCACCCAAAAGGTCGGCGCGCGCACATTTGATTTCGACGATGATAATCTCGCCTTTGTTGCTGAGGCCCATGAGATCAGCGCGGCGATTGTTGCGCAGGCTAACCTCGGGTTGCGCCACAATCTGGTTGCGCAAGAATAGACGCGAAACGCCGCGCGCAACGGCCAGCGCACCCGAAATCGATGCTATATTAATGACCTGATCCATTATCTATGCATAGAACGAAAAGTGAACAAAATAAAGGCCCCTTATGGGGCCCTTATCGTGCATTCCGGTCGCGAAGATCAGCGGTAGAAGATATGATTGTCTACACTGCCAATCCGCGTCAGACGCCATCCTGGCGAAACATGACGGGCGTGGAAGAATAATGCGCCTTCAACTGGGCTTTTCCAGCTGTTATCCAGTGCAATGTTGGTGATCGCAACCGCGTTGCGCCAATGCATGCTGTCCGTTTGGATCGACGGCACATTTGCGCCGCGAACAAAGGAAAACTGACCCTTTTGGTGGACGACGCCGCATAATGTGCTGGGAAAGCGACCCGAATTAGCGCGGGCCAGTACCACGCGGGCCACGGCCAATTGGCCAGCAAGCGTTTCGCCCCGCGCTTCGAAATAGACCGCGCTAGCAAGGCACCGCTCTTCTTTGCTTAAGCTGTCATCCATAGCGTGCGTGCGCACCAGATGGGTGAGTGAGGATGCAGTTGTTGCATCGACATCGTTGGGGTTTAGGAGCGATTTGGGGATAAAGCCGTTACTTGGCGTATAAACAATGTCGCCATTGTCGGCGCGCGTGACGGTCACTTTACCGCTTTTCTCCAGATCCAACTGCGCCTGTTCGGCGGCGATCTGCGCTGGGTCTGTGATGATATTATTGGCGCTTAACTGAGTGCCTTGGTCATTACCAAAAGCAAATCCTGCCTCCGCAGTAATGACGGCAGAAATCAGGGTACAAGATATGGCTACCAAAGAGGCAGCCCGAAAAAATTTCAACATTAAACATACATTAAAGCGGCGGCACCAGCAGACGAAACTCTCTTAGTTTATTCTTGTTCGTCTTTTGTTGCATCCGACTCGCGTGTTTGTCTGGCCACCCCATTTGTGCCCGATATGACAACCTTCGCTACTCGATGGCCCGCATCTATGGCGCGGCGCAGCAAAGTCAAACAAACATGGTCAGAAGTCCGTCCAACCGTGCACCGGACGCGACATCCAGTTCAAAAACCCACAAATCTGGGTCGCGCGCGCAACGCTTTTGCCAATAATCCTGTACCGCGTCGCCAGTATATTCTTTTAAATCCGTCATTTGCCAAGCGGTCTGGCCGTCTAATGATGGATAGCGTTCGTATATTTTGGGGTCTGCGCCGCGCACCTGCCCGATAAGCAATATCGCACCAGAGACCGCATCGCCCTTTTTCAGAACGGTGGCAAAATCACCTTCCGCTTCCACCATGCGCTTGATGGCGGAGATAAGAACGCCGCTGGCAAGCCGCGGTTCAATCAAGCCGCGTCACGCTCTTCAGACAAGGTCAGCAGCGCAAACATCGCCGACGAATCTGCCGCACCGCGCAATTGCGCGCGGAATTTCTCATCCCGAAACAGGCGTGATACCTCCGCCAATGCGCGCAAATGTGATGCACCGTCCTGCGCCGGTGAAACAAGTGCGCAGACCAGATCAACTGGCTCATCATCGACAGCATCATAAGGCACTGGTTTTAACAGCCGGACAAATACGGCCACAGGCATGTCGATGCCTGAGACTTTGCAATGGGGTATCGCTGTTCCGCCACCAAAACCGGTCGGGCCAAGTCGCTCACGTTCAATCATGCCGTCTAGAACAGCATTGGCGTCGACAAAATAATTTTCGGCCGCAATAACCGATAGCTGCGCCAACAGGTCGGATTTGCCCGAACATAGCATGTCAGCAGCAACGGCCCCCTCAACGAGCCTAGTAGAAAGTCGAATCATATTTTGTTCAAAAGCGTCCGGTGCGACCGGAGCGCAATCCCTAAATTTTTGAAATATTATAGAAAATTAATTCTCGTCAGCCAAGGTCTAAGGTGCCGATTTTGGTTCAACCCACCCGATCGTGCCGTCTTCGCGGCGGTAAACCATATTATGCCGCCCAGTTCCAGTGTTTTTGAACAACAGGGCAGGTGTATTGCGTAAATCCATTAACATAACCGCATCGGAAACCGTTGATTCAGGAATATCTACGCTCATTTCAGCCACAATCACCGGTGCATCAGATAAGGGCATTTCTTCCTCACCATCACCTGCATCAAATACGGTATATGCAGCTTCTTCTTGCGCCATCGCATAAGCGGTTTGTTCATGGCGATCCTGCAGTCGGCGCATGTAACGGCGCAATTGTTTCTCAATACGTTCGGCAGCACGGTCAAAGGCAACATGCGCAACCTGCGCTTCGCCGCGACCTTTCAGCACAAGGCCCTGCATCACATGCATCACAATATCGCTAGTAAAGCCATCATGCGGCGCACGGCCGAAGGTGGCATGTGATGATAATGATTTGGCGAAGTATTTTTCGGCAATGGAACCAAGTCGTGTTTCCACATGGGTTTGGAGCGCTTCACCGGTGTCGACCTGATGTCCTGAAACCCTGATGTCCATTGCCGTCTCCTTTTTTGTTAAAGCGCTGACCCCGGCTGGAGCCAAAGCGCATCCTTAATCTTTGCGACAAATTCGGCATGGCGCGCCAATTCCTCGGTTGAGGCAGAATGTGCGCGCGCTGGTCGAAATGTTTTCAATGTCTGAACTTTATTAACGTCCATTTGGCCCATTATTTTATGCGCGTTATCATCGTCGGCAAGGCCAAGGCCAATTTGCCGACCGCCCGTCAGTTCAATATATAATTGCGCAAGCAATTCGGCATCTAGCAACGCGCCATGCTTTACGCGGTGGCTGCGGTCGATGCCATAGCGGGTACATAAAGCGTCCAAAGACAGCTTCGCTCCGGGGTTTTTAATCCGTGCCAATGCCACTGTGTCAACCATACGGTCCATTGACACAGGCGGACGACCGCAATGCTGCAATTCGTGATTGAGAAAGCCAAAATCAAAGCTGGCATTATGCGCAACCAACGGGCTGTCGTCCAAAAATGCAAGCAGCTCATCCACCTTTTCGCCAAAGGCAGGCTTGTCCGACAAAAAACGGTCCGAAAGGCCGTGCACTTGTTCGGCGGCAGCTGGCATCGGGCGCTGTGGATTGAAATATGCGTGGTAATGCTTGCCTGTCATAACCCGGCTGACCATTTCGATGCAGCCAATTTCGACCATGCGATCCCCAGTTGCAGGGTCAAAGCCAGTCGTTTCGGTATCGAATATAATTTCACGCATTCTGATATTAGATGTGAGCCTGTTTAAGGGCTTATGCAAGACCCAAGCGCAGCTTTTTGACAAGAGCGCGCACATCGGCCCGCGTTTCGTTAATATCCTTGCCTGTATCAATGACATGGTCCGCGCGTGCGCGCTTTTCGCCATCATCCATTTGTAACGCCAAAATATGTTCAAACTTGTCTGGCGTCATATTTGGCCGTGCGAGCACGCGTTCACGTTGAACCGCGGCAGGCGCACTTACAACGACGACCGTATCGACCCCATCCTGCCCACCCTTTTCAAACAATAAGGGGATGTCGAACAATATCATGTCCGCGCCCTGATGCGATTCCAGAAACGCTTTGCGGCGTTCGCCCACGGCGGGATGAATAATCGATTCCAACAATGCCAACCGGTCGCGGTCACCAAAAACAGCCGCACCCAGCGCTTGACGATCGACGCCCTGCGGCCCCGTCGTTCCAGGAAAGGCAGACTCAATTGCAGGCACAAGCGCGCCATTGGCCTTTTGCAGGTCATGCACCGCGGCATCAGCGTCAAAAACCGGCACGCCTTCGTCGGCAAACATCGCAGCGACCGCCGATTTTCCCATGCCGATTGAGCCGGTCAGGCCAATGATCATCGGTTTTTTCATTTCAGCAACAATGCCCGCAATATATCCTCATCATCTTGCGGCGGCGCAACGCCGAAAAATAATTCAAACGCGATGGCTGCCTGCCCCACCAGCATTTCAAGGCCGTCGACCGTTTCCAATGCGCGCAGCCGCGCTGCTTTTAACAATGGCGTCTCTATCGGCGCGTAGACAAGGTCATAGACAATGGCATGTTCCGGCAAGGGCGAAAGGTCTATCTCAAGCGCTTCCTGCCCAACCATGCCCAACGGACTTGCGTTCACAAGCAAGGCTGCATCCGGCAAGCGCGCGTCAAAGCCAATCACTTTGCCTTTCAACCCAAAATGCGCGAGCAAAGCTGCTGCCTTCAAACCGTTGCGTGCAATCAAAACGACTTCACCGACATCAGCCTGCGCCAAGGCGTAGAGCACGGCGCGCGCCGCGCCGCCTGCACCAATGACGACAGCCGTTTCACCCGATAACGGGATATCAGCAATTGGGCCATAAAAGCCGCCAACATCGGTATTGGTCGCAACAAGCGCGCCGGCGTCATTGCGAAATACCGTGTTAATCGCGCCAATAGAGCTGCGCACATCGCCAGGGTCGGCCACAAAATCAAGCGCCGCAATTTTGTGCGGTATCGTGATGTTGCACCCGCGCCATGCGGCATCGGCGGCGCGCTCGGCAAAAAAGCGCTCCAGACCATCGGGCAGCACCTCATGGGCCCGATAATCATTGGGCAACCCCAATTGTTCAAGCCAAAAATTGTGAATTAGCGGTGATTTAGAATGCGATATCGGATGACCGATCACTTCGGCATAATGATTCATGTTGGTAAAAGGCCTCTCAATCGCAGATAATCAAGCAGCGGAAGCAGTGGCATTCCGATGATCGTAAATTGGCTGCCGCTAACGCTTGCGAATAATTGCGCGCCTTCGGCTTCAATCCGGTAGCAGCCGACGCAGTGGCGGATTTCATCCCAATAGGTTTCGACATAATATTCGATATATTGCGGGCTTAAGCTGCGCATCGTCATTTGCGCTGTGTCGATAATGCGCCAGACCGGTGCACCATGCTCACAGATAACAGCCGCGCTGATGAGCCGATGCACTTTGCCCGAAAGCTGCGCCAGATGCGCGCGGGCGTCATCAGGTGTTTCGGGTTTGTCAAAAATATATCCGTCGGGACCAACGCAAATCTGATCGCACCCCAACACCATCGCCGTTGGCAATTTGCGGGATATTTTACGCGCCTTTGCCTCTGCCAAGGCATCGGCAATATCGCGCGGCTTGGCGCCTGCTTGGGCCAATGATGTTTTGATGCTCTGTTCATCAACCAAAGCTGGAACTGCTTGTACAGATACCCCCGCCGCGTGCAACATCGCGATCCGCCCTGCACTTTGTGAGGCAAGGATAAGGTTCATGAACCCTGAACCTGCGCCAGTTCGCGTGCGTTGAACATATTGATAATCGCCGCGGCGCTTTCTTCGATTGACCTGCGCGTTACGTCCAATACTGGCCAACCATTGTCCGCAAACATCCGCCGCGCATGGGCGACTTCGGCGCGCACTTTTTCCTCATCCACATAATCTGTATCTGGCGACTGGTTCAGCGACAGCAAGCGGTTGCGCCGGACTTGAATCAATCGCTCTGCACTTGTGACAAGGCCAATAACCATCGGGTGTTTCAGTTGAAACAATATGGGTGGCGGTGGCGATTCTGGAACAATGGGGATATTCGCCGTCTTATATCCTCGGTTGGCGAGATAAATGCTCGTCGGCGTTTTTGAGGTCCGCGACACCCCCGCCAACACAATGTCCGCCTCTTCCCAATTTTGTGCATTAATGCCGTCATCATGGGCAATGGTGAACTGAATGGCATCGACACGCGCGAAATAAGCGGCATCCATAACATGTTGCCGACCTGGGCGCGCTTTGGCCTCTTGGCCCAACATGTTCGACATGGCATCGCTGACCGCATCAAGCGCAGCAACCGCGGGCAGGCCCAAGACCCTGCATCTCGTTTCCAATTTGCGCCGCGTATCTCGGTTGACCAAAGTGAACAGCACAAGCCCGGGATTAGCGGCCACATCGGTCAATATCCGGTCCAAATGGCTTTCCGAACGCACCATTGGCCAGAAATGCTTGACCACATCTTCTGCACCGTCAAACTGCGCCAAGGCGGCCTTGGCAATATTTTCCAAGGTTTCGCCAGTGGAGTCCGATAACAAATGTAAATGAAAACGTTGGCTCATGGCTGACAGTCTTGTTGGCAGCTTGGGGATAAATCAAGGGACAAGTTTTGCATGATGCATTCTTGCCCATTACCACGAATTTACCGCTCGATTCGGACACAGGCTGTCCACAACCAAAAACCATTATGCACAGCTTGTGGATAATGGGGAATAAATTTGCGACTCTGGCCCCATCCTCTTGTCCGCACGCGTCAAGCTGTTGGCAATATCCGCAAAAGCTTTTAAGGCGCCGACTATCAACAGCGCATCATCTTTCATCATCCTTTATATAAAAATATATTTTGATTGGATCTCATCCCTTTATGTCTGCGCAGAACCCGAAAAAACTGCTTAACGTCCTGCGGGGCAATCAAGAGGTTATCCCACCTATATGGCTCATGCGCCAAGCGGGTCGTTATTTGCCCGAATACCGTGCGTTGCGGGCGGAAAAGGGCGGGTTTTTGGCGTTAGCTTATGACAGCGACGCAGCCTGCGAAATCACTTTGCAGCCAATCCGGCGCTTTGGTTTTGACGGTGCGATCCTGTTTTCCGACATTCTCGTGATCCCGCACGCCATGGGTCAGGACCTCTGGTTCGAAACGGGCGAAGGTCCACGCCTTGCGCCGCGTTTAGTAGAATCGCGTTTAGAGGATTTTGTTGCCGCGCCAGAACGGCTTGCCCCAGTGATCGACACCGTGCGCAAGGTATCGGCAGCGCTTCCGCGCGAAACAACCTTTTTAGGCTTTGCAGGAAGCCCGTGGACGGTCGCAACCTACATGGTGCATGGTCAGGGTAGCAAAGACCAAGCCGAGGCCCGTAGGATGGCGCACGCGGAGCCTGAGCGCTTTGGCGCGTTAATCGAGGCGATCATTGCCGCAACCGTCGATTATCTGGGTGATCAGATTGATGCTGGCGTTGATGCAGTGCAATTGTTCGACAGTTGGGCAGGGTCATTGTCACCAGCGCAATTCGAAAAATGGGTCATTGCGCCCAACGCCGAAATCGTGCGCCGTTTGAAGGCGCGTAACCCGAACGCCGTCATCATCGGTTTTCCAAAAGGTGCAGGCGGCAAGCTTGCGGCTTATGCCGAAGGGACAGGCGTCGATGCCTTGGGATTGGATGAAACCGTTGATCCGCATTGGGCCAACAGGGAATTGCCTAAAGGGCTGCCCGTGCAAGGCAATCTTGACCCGTTGGCTTTGATTGCAGGCGGCGATGTGTTAAAGGATGCAGTGAAAAATATCCTCAGCGCCTTTGATGACCGTCCGCATATCTTCAATCTTGGGCATGGCATCTTACCAGATACCCCGATTGAAAATGTTGAACTGCTTCTGAATCTGGTCCGCAAGGGTTAACCTATAAAGGCCGTTTTTATGACGGAAACTCTATCTGTGCTGTATATCTGGCTAAAATCTGCTCATATCATTTTTGTCATTTTCTGGATGGCGGGGTTATTTATGATCCCGCGTTTCTTCGTCTATCATCAAGAAAGCGCTGAAGGATCCGAAGAAGCTGCCAAATGGGTGGACCGCGAATCCAAGCTCATCAAAATTATCCTCAATCCTTCCCTCATTGTGGTTTGGGTTTTGGGTCTCGTTTTGGCGTGGAATATTGGTGCCATGGCGCAAGGTTGGTTCCATGCCAAATTGCTATGTGTGTTGGGGCTGTCGGCTTATCATGGGTGGACAGTTGGCTACGCCAAGAAATTGGCGCGCGGCGAACGGCAGCTAACGGGTAAGCAATTGCGACTATTTAACGAAGTTCCGGGCGTTGCGTCGGCGATTATCGTGATATTGGTGGTCGCAAAGCCGTTTTAACGGCTCTTTTTACCCGTTTTTTGAGAAGAGTTGACGGCGCGCCTGCCGCGGAGTATTTAAGGCTTCAAGCCCGTCCTGGGCATGCGGCGCGACCTTATATAATAACCGCGCCATCGACCTTTCATTATTCAACCGGTTGGCTTTTTTAAAACCGGTCATATCATCGGGCGGTCTGCCCATCCATCATGCGGGCTTTTGGTCCATCCAACGGAATTATCTATGCATTTAAAAGAGCTGAAAAGCAAAAATCCCGCCGACCTTGTATCTATGGCTGAAGAGCTAGGGGTTGAGGGCGCGTCGACCTTGCGTAAGCAGGATTTGATGTTCGCGATCTTGAAAGAGCTGGCCGAGGATGGCGAGCAGATCATGGGTCTTGGCACGATTGAGGTTCTGCCCGACAGTTTCGGTTTCTTGCGTTCGCCTGAAGCCAATTATCTGGCGGGTCCGGACGATATTTACGTGTCGCCGAACATGGTGCGCCAATTTGGTTTGCGCACTGGTGATACCGTTGAAGGCGAAATTCGCGCACCAAAGGATGGTGAGCGTTATTTTGCCCTGACCAAGGTATTGAAGATTAACTTTGATGATCCCGAGGCTGTGCGGCATCGCGTCAATTTTGATAACCTCACACCGCTTTATCCAGATTCCAAGCTCACGCTGGATTCGCTTGATCCGACCGTCAAGGACAAGTCCGCGCGCGTCATCGATATTGTCAGCCCGCAGGGCAAGGGCCAACGTGCCTTGATCGTTGCGCCGCCACGCACGGGTAAAACCGTGTTGCTGCAAAATATCGCGCGCGCCATTACGGAAAACCATCCAGAGGTATTTTTGATCGTTCTTCTGATCGATGAACGGCCAGAAGAAGTGACCGACATGCAGCGTTCGGTGAAGGGGGAGGTTGTGTCCTCTACCTTTGATGAACCTGCGACGCGCCACGTTCAAGTTGCTGAAATGGTTATTGAAAAAGCAAAACGTTTGGTGGAACATAAGCATGATGTTGTCATCTTGCTCGATTCCATCACACGCCTTGGCCGCGCCTATAACACGGTGGTTCCATCATCGGGTAAGGTGTTGACCGGCGGTGTGGACGCCAACGCCTTGCAACGTCCAAAGCGCTTCTTTGGCGCGGCGCGAAACATTGAAGAAGGTGGATCCTTGTCCATCATCGCGACGGCTTTGATCGACACCGGCAGCCGCATGGACGAAGTTATTTTTGAAGAGTTTAAGGGTACGGGCAACTCCGAAATCGTGCTGGATCGCAAGGTCGCTGATAAGCGCATCTTCCCAGCATTGGATGTCGGCAAATCCGGTACGCGTAAGGAAGAATTGCTGGTCGAGGAAAGCAAGCTCAAGAAAATGTGGGTGCTTCGCCGCATCCTCATGCAAATGGGCACTATTGACGCGATGGAGTTCCTGCTCGACAAAATGAAGGATTCGAAGACCAACGAAGACTTTTTTGACTCGATGAATCAGTAAGCCCAATATTCCGGAGATCCGTTGTGATTGATTTTCTCTTGGTCGCCACGACCGTCCCCAGTCTGGGTGGTCCCGCTGATATTTGGGCGGCTATCGTCAAGGATTTTTCCAACATTACCCAACCTGCGGCCTTCGCGGCTTTTATGCAGGTGTTGTTGATCGATCTCGTGCTGGCTGGTGACAATGCCATTGTTGTCGGTGCCTTGGCGGCTGGATTGCCGCCGGAACAGCGTAAGAAGGTCATTCTCATCGGTGTCCTCGCGGCCTTGGTGTTGCGCATCATTTTTGCGCTCATGGTGACATGGCTTCTGGGCATTGTTGGTCTGGTGCTCGCAGGTGGCTTATTGCTGCTGTGGGTCGCTTGGCGCATGTATCGCGATATTAAGGGCCATGCCGGTGAATCTGCGGGTTCCCCTGAAATCGTGGGTGACGAACATTCGGGTTTGAAATCGACCAAAACCTTTGCGGGTGCCGCATGGGGTGTTGCAGTTGCGGACGTATCGATGAGCCTCGACAATGTTCTGGCGGTCGCAGGGGCGGCGCGCGAACATCCTGGAATCCTGATCGTCGGCCTGATTTTTGCGGTCGCGCTGATGGGTATCGCGGCCAATATCATCGCCCAATATATTGAGCGGTATCGCTGGATCGCGTGGGTCGGCTTGGTAGTGATTGTCTATGTTGCGGGCAAAATGATAGTCGAAGGCTGGAGTGAAGTGCAGCCTTACGCCATGAGTTTTGCTGGCTTGTAATTAAGGGCTCCCTTGTGGGAGCCCTTATTATTTACCCCAAATGCTCGGCGAAAAACCCGGCTGTCCGCGCATCCGCCAATTCAGCGCCTTCGGCGTTCCGACGATTGCCCATTTCCGCAGCAAAGCCATGGTCAAGACCGTCATAGGCATGCAGCGTCACCTTAGAGTTATTGCCAAGGCCGGCGTGAATCGCGGCCTGCGCTTCCGGTCCGACAAAATGGTCGGCGGTGGGAATATGCAGCATCAACGGATTGGCGATAGCATGGCTTTCGTCCAACATCTGGTCGATCATCACCCCATAATAGCCAACCGACGCGTTGATGTCGGTTCGCGCGGCCGCCATATAAGCGAGCCGTCCACCTAAGCAGTAGCCGACAGCGCCGACTTTTTCGATGGGCTTTTGTCCAGAAAGCCCTTTGCGGACAGCGTGAATCACCCCCTCAATATCGCGCACACCATCATCGGCATCATATTGACCGAAATAGCCAAATGCCTCTTGAAGATCGGCCTCTATATCAGGGTTCAGTTCCACCCCAGGTGCAAAGCGCCAAAATATGTCAGGTGCGACCGCGAGATAACCCGCAGCGGCCAAATGGTCGCATTTCTGACGAATGCCCGCATTCACACCAAATATTTCCGGAATAACGATGATCGCGGCGCGCGCACCGTCTGATGGCGCGGCGACATAGATGGGAAACAGAGCGTCCTCGCCCAGCGCGTCAATCTTTACATATTCACCCATTTAATGCTCCTCGGCGGATATTCTCCGCAATTGCGTGATTCGACTTAGCCTTTATAGTGATGTTATCGGTGAATAGGAGGGCGCGGCCCATGAAGATGAACATTGAGATCGATTGTTCCCCTGAAGAGGCTCGGGCGCTGCTTGGACTTCCCGATGTTACAAAAGCAAATGACGCTTATGTCGAGAAGGTTACCAACCTTATGAACGGCGCAGGCGGCATTGACCAATTGCAGGAGTTGGGAAAGCAAATCGCGCCCATGGGGCAAATGGGTCTGCAACTGTTTCAGCAACTGATTGAAACAGGTGCCAAGGCGGCAATGTCTGGCCTGAACAAGAACGACAAATAATAGCTTAGTGATGAAAAGCGCTGACACGATTTTCGCGCTGTCTAGCGGCGCGCCGCCGGCTGCTATTGCCATCATGCGGATTAGCGGGCCTGCGGCCTTTGACATATTGCACGGCCTATGCGGGCGAGTGCCCGCGCCGCGAAGGGCGTCCTTGTGCAGCCTGCGTTCGCCAGCGACTCAGGATATTTTAGATCAGGCGCTGGTGCTCGTTTTTCCAGGGCCAAACACAGCTACGGGCGAAGATTTGGTGGAGCTTCACCTTCATGGCGGCCGTGCGGTGGTCCGCGCCGTTGAAAACGCCATTGCCGCCTTCCCCGAAGCTCGCCGTGCGGAGGCAGGCGAATTTACCCGACGCGCTTTTGCCAACGGTCGAATGGATTTGAACGAGGCCGAAGGATTGGCGGATCTATTGTCGGCGGAGACCGAATGGCAACGCCGCGCCGCCGCGAAGATGTTTGGCGGCGCCTTTAGCATAGCGATTGAAGAATATCGGCAAGAACTGCTCCAACTATCTGCACTGACCGAAGCCGAGCTAGATTTTTCGGATGAAGGCGATGTGGATTCCCAAAATAATATATTAATTACAAATGGTTGTGAGTCATTACGGCAAAAAATAGCGATATTGTTGGCGTGTCCTCCTGCCGAAAAGTTAAAGGACGGGCTGCGCGTCGTCTTGGCCGGCCCACCCAATAGCGGAAAATCCACTTTGTTAAATGCGCTGGTCGGGCGCGAGGCCGCCATTGTCTCTGATATTGCAGGAACCACGCGTGACATGATCGAAGTGCCGATGGCTGTTGACGGGGTGGCGTTATTATTCACGGATACAGCAGGGCTTCGTGACGATAGTGCCGATGTCATCGAACGTATCGGCATCGACCGAAGTCATGCCGCGATGCAGCAGGCAGACATATTGTTATGGCTTGGTCCGGAAGGTGCGGGACCTGTCCATAACAATCTCATCGAAATAGCAGCAAAAAGCGACGTCATGGAAAATGAGGCAAAGTCTACAGACGCGATATCTGTGTCCGCGCAGACGGGGGCTGGGTTAAGCGCTTTACTCCAGATTGTCGCGTCACGGGCTAAGGCGCTTTTGCCACCAGCGGATCAGTTTGCCATCAACGCGCGGCAAAGGGCATTTTTGGGTGACGCCGAAGTTGCCCTTGCGGCGTGCAGTGAAACTGAAGACTGGTTGATCATTGCCGAAAACTTGCGGCAAGCGCGCCGCGCACTCGACGCCCTCACGGGTCGCGCGCACACCGAAGATCTGCTCGATAACATCTTTGGAAAATTCTGCGTGGGAAAATAGGCTGTTTCACGTGAAACAGAACAGCACTCTTTTTTGACCCGCGGATAATGTTCGTATATGCGCGACCTATGACAACCGATTTCGACATCATTGTTGTAGGGGGTGGCCACGCTGGCACCGAGGCGGCGGCTGTCGGCGCGCGCATGGGCTTGCGAGTCGCGCTGGTGAGCTTTGACAAGGACATGATCGGGGCGATGTCGTGCAACCCAGCCATTGGCGGCTTGGGCAAGGGGCATTTGGTGCGCGAAGTTGACGCCTTTGATGGCCTGATCGGACGCGCCGCCGATGACTCTGCTGTGCATTACCGCATGCTCAACGCATCAAAAGGGGCGGCAGTGCAGGGCCCCCGAATTCAAGCTGATCGTAAATTGTTCAAAGCGTCGATCCAGACCCAGCTTGCGGCCTTGGGGAATCTCCGCATCATACAGGCTGAGGCCGCAGCTCTGCATTTCCTACCGAACGCGCCCACACGCGTTGCAGGATTGGTTTTGGGCAACGATGTTATCATCACGTCGTCCGCCGTGGTTTTGGCGACAGGAACGTTTTTAGGCGGCAAGTTGTTTCGCGGCGAAGAACGTCTCGATGGCGGGCGGGTCGGTGAAGCCTCCGCTATGCTATTGGCGCAGCAATTGCGCGGCGCAGACCTTCCCATCGCGCGGTTGAAAACGGGCACGCCGCCACGTCTGGATGGGCGGACAATCAATTGGTCCCAGTTGGAGATGCAGCCATCCGATGATGATGACTGGACAATGTCATCGATGCGCCAACGCCGATCGGTGCCGCAGCTGTTCTGCGCAATGTCACGCACCAATGCCCAGACGCATGATATCATCCGGTCAGGGCTACATCGCTCGCCGCTTTTTGGAGGCGATATTGAGGGCAGGGGGCCGCGATATTGTCCATCAATTGAAGACAAGATTTTTCGGTTCGGCGACCGTGAAGGACATCAGGTATTTCTGGAACCCGAAGGCATCGACAGCCATTTGATATATCCCAATGGCATTTCCACGTCGCTACCGACGGATATTCAGGCGGCCATGGTCCGATCCATGATTGGTCTGGAACAATGCGAGATTGTCGTACCAGGCTATGCGGTGGAATATGACTACATCGATCCACGCTGCTTGGATTCCAGCCTCGCTGTGCGAGGATTTGAGGGGCTATATTGCGCGGGGCAGATTAACGGGACGACGGGCTATGAGGAAGCCGCCGCACAAGGCTTGGTTGCCGGAATGGGCGCTGCGTCGAAAATTTTGTCGCAGCCCATGCCGACTATCGACCGGACCAATAGCTACATCGCGGTGATGATCGATGACCTAACCTTGCAAGGGGTGACAGAGCCTTATCGTATGTTAACGGCGCGCGCGGAATATCGCCTGCGCCTGCGCTCTGACAATGCGGCGTCACGGCTTACACCTCTCGCGATTTCCGTTGGCGCGGTGGGCAAGGAACGTGCGGCTGCTTTTGAGGAAAGGCTTGTGCAGCAGAGCGAACTTCAAAACAGACTTCAAAAAATGGTGAGTGCCGACGTCCTGATCAAACAGGGTATCCAAGTGAAGCAAGACGCCGGGAAAATGTCCCTGTTCGATTGGCTGCGCTTTCCCCAACTATCCATTGCTCAATTGTTGGGGTCGGAGGACGAATCCTGGCCACAGGACTTGATCATGGAGTTGGAACAAGACGGCCGATATGCCCCTTATTTGGCGCGGCAAGAGGCAGAGATAAACGACATGGCGGCCAATGAGCAAATTCAACTGTCGGCGTTAATCGACTATCGGGCCATATCTGGATTGTCGCATGAAATGGTCGAGCGGCTTGAGGTGTCGATGCCTGAAAATTTGGCTGCCGCGTCACGGATCAGGGGCATTACGCCTGCTGCGCTTGCGGCCATTCTCGTGCACGCTAAGCGCGCCAAAATCGCTGTTGCGGAATCGGTATGACAGAGGCTGAAGCTGTTGATTGGCTCCAGGCCCATCTGAATGTTTCACGTGAAACAATGGATGCCCTCGAATCATTTGTGGCATTTCTCAAGCGGGAAGCCGAAAGCCAGAATTTAATATCTGCCTCAACCTTAGACCATATTTGGGCGCGCCATATCGTCGACAGTGCCCAATTATTGTTGTTTACCGATGTATCTGCGCCACAGATTAATTGGCTCGATCTTGGATCTGGGGCTGGGTTTCCGGGATTGGTCATTGCATTGCTGACGAAGCATCAGGTGACATTAGTCGAATCGCGCGCCCGCCGAATTGATTATCTGCAAAGAGCGATCGAAATGCTCGACCTGACGCCCCGCGTGCGCGTCGCTGGCGTCACATTGGAGCGCTTGGAAACCGCCCCATATGCGGTCATTAGCGCCCGCGCCTTTGCACCCTTGCCGAAATTGTTTGATCTTGCCGCGCGCTTCGCCACAAATAATACTTTGTGGCTGCTGCCAAAGGGGCGTAATGCAAAGACAGAATGGGAAGGCGCACGGGCACAATGGCACGGAGATTTCCGCATCATGGACAGTGTAACAGACCAAGAGGCTGGTATTCTTGTTGGCACATTGTCGGGGAAACGCAAAGCGCGCGCCATCTTTGAAGCACAGGGGCAAGAGGAATGATCCGAATAGCTGTCGCCAACCAAAAAGGGGGTGTTGGGAAAACAACCACTGCCATCAACCTCGCTACGGCATTTGCCGCAAGTGGCTGGCGCTGCCTGTTGGTGGATCTGGATCCGCAAGGAAATGCCTCCACGGGCCTTGGTCTGAAGCAGGCGCAGCGCGTCCATAGCAGCTATGATTTGTTGCTAGGCGATGCATCTTTGGAGGATGCAGCCATTCCCACGATTATCCCGAACCTGGATATGGTACCAGCGACCGTAGATTTATCGGGCGCCGAAATTGAGCTTGTCGACCATGAAAATCGCACAGGGCGATTGAAGGCCGCGTTTGACAAATCCGACGCGCGTTGGGACGTTTGCCTCATTGATTGCCCTCCATCGCTTGGCTTGATTACCGTCAACGCGCTGGTCGCCGTCGACTCGCTTCTTGTCCCGCAACAATGCGAATTTTTCGCGCTTGAGGGACTAAGCCAATTATTACAAACGGTGGAGCGTATCCAAGGTCGATTTAATCCCGCACTGTCGATCTTGGGCGTAGCGCTCACCATGTATGACAAGCGCAACCGGTTGACCGAGCAAGTGGCGGATGATGTCCGCAGTTGCTTGGGCGATCTTGTGTTTGAAACGGTGATTCCACGCAATGTCCGATTGTCAGAAGCCCCCAGCCACGGGCTTCCTGCCTTGGTTTATGACCATCGTTGCTCGGGATCCGAAGCCTATATGAAACTTGCACGAGAATTGATCGGTCGCTTGCCGATCCGGGAGTTAGCAGCGTGAGCATTGATAATCCGACTGAAAAGTCGCCCCTGAAGAAAAAAATGGGTCTTGGCCGGGGCTTGGATGCCTTGTTAGGCGAAGCTTTACGGGGAGACGTTAAATCCGCGAATTTGTCTGCAGATCGAGACGCGCGGAGCCAAGGCGTGACAAGCTTGTCGGTCATCGACATTCGTCCCAACCCCAATCAGCCAAGACGGTATTTTTCCGATGAAAAGCTAGATGAATTGGCGGCAAGTATTGCCCAGCACGGGATTATCCAACCCATCGTCGTCCGGCCCTTTCAGGGTGGATATCAAATTGTAGCAGGCGAGCGCCGTTGGCGCGCGGCCCAGCGTGCGCAATTGCACGATGTGCCCGCGATCGTTCGAGATTTTGATGACACAGAAACGGTTGAGATCGCGCTGCTTGAAAATATCCAGCGGCAGGACCTGAATCCTATTGAAGAGGCAGAAGCTTACAAAAAGCTGACTGAGCTTTTTGGGCACAGCGCCGCTGAATTGGCTGCTCTGGTGCACAAGTCGCGTAGCCATGTCGCAAATATGATGCGCTTGCTGGATTTGCCATCGACGCTGCGCGAGCTTGTGACGGAAGAAAAGCTGAGCATGGGGCATGCGCGCGCGTTGCTGGGCAGTGACAATGCTGTCCAGCTTGCGATGCTGGTGATTAAAAACGGCCTTTCCGTGCGGGCGACGGAAGCGCTTGTCCAGAAAGAGCGCGCGCCAAAGCCGAAAAATGGTCGGGCCGTTCCGCCAAATATCGCAGAAAACCCTGACATCCGTGCCGTGGAGTCGCATCTTGGCGATCTTTTGGGGCTGAAGGTGCGGATCGTACAAAAGAATGATGCGGGCGCAGGCGCAGTGACGTTTGAATATGGCAACTTGGACCAATTGGACATGCTGTGTCAGCGGCTTACGGGCGAGAAGTTTTAGCCCAAGGGTGCGAAGTCTTTGAGGCCGCTCGCTTACTGCGGTTCAAGGGCTGCAAAGGCCAGCGGGATATGTGCAGCGAAATCATTTGTCGCTGTTGCTGAACAGGGCAGGGTTGCATAGGCTTGCCGAGATCAAACTATGGATGCAACGCATTACATGACGCAGAATGTGGCAAAGCGACACCGTCTATCGACGCGAATCTGGCATTGGCTGAATGCGCTGGTCGCGACGATCTTGCTCATGAGCGGGCTCATGATCTTCAACGCCCATCCTCAGTTGTATTGGGGTGATTTTGGTTCACGAGAAGATTATGCATGGCTGCAAATTGACGACACGCGCACCACAGGTTTTGTCAGGATCGGCGACGTCTCCGTTGAAACAACAGGCGTGCTAGGGCTTTCTTTGGATGCGAAAGACAATGTTCGCCGTGTGGCCTTTCCCGGTTGGGCGACCATACCCACAGGATATGATCTGGCCGCCGCGCGGCGTTGGCATTTCGCCTTTGCTTGGGTTTTCGCATTGGGGTTGACCGCGTTCATGCTGATCTCCTTATTCAACGGGCACATCCGCAAGGATTTGCATGTCCGCCGCGCGGAGTGGCGTTGGGCGGCCTTGTGGAGTGACATTAAAGATCATGCGCGGCTGCGTTTTGGCAATAAAATACACTCAAGTCCTTATAATATAATACAAAAATTCAGCTATATCGGCGTGATATTCCTTTTGCTTCCGCTGTTGATCCTGACCGGCATCACCATGTCTCCTGCCATGAACGCGGCTTGGCCGTGGTTGCTGGATCTATTTGGCGGGCGGCAGTCGGCACGCTCGCTGCATTTTATCGGGGCAGCCTTGATGACATTGTTTGTGGTGGCGCATCTCATCATGGTTCTGCTCTCTGGCCCAATTACGGGTATCCGATCGATGATTACAGGGGGACCTGTGCCTGCGTCGAAACCGGATCAGGGCGGGAAACGACCATGACAGACGACCGCGCATCCTTCCGCCGCCGTGACCTGTTGCGGGGCGTGACTCTGGGGGGCAGCGGGCTGATTCTCGGTGGCTGCGACGTTATGAATGAGAATGCAACTTTTCGGTCAGCATTGCGCGGGGCGGAAACGCTCAATCAGATGGCGCACCGGACTTTGGCCGACCGTGCAGCCTTGGCACCTGAATATGCGATGTCGGACATATCGCCTGTGTTCAAAACCAATGGTTCGTTGACGGGCACGTCGACGGATTATCTGGCGCATCTTGAAAATAACTTTGCAGATTGGCGGTTGCGCATAGACGGCATGGTGGCCAATCCCATGGACATTGGGTTGGCCGCATTAAGGGCGATGCCTTCGCGCACGCAAATCACGCGACATGATTGTGTGGAGGGGTGGAGCGCCATTGCGCAATGGCAAGGCACACCGCTGCGCCTTTTGCTGCAGCAGGCGCAATTGTCGCCACGCGCCAAATATATCGTCTTTCACTGCGCGGACAATTATGGCGCACGCCCTTATTATGAATCGATTGACGTGATCGATGCCTTTCACCCGCAAACCATATTGGCATGGGGCATGAATGGCGAAACCTTGCCCGTAAAATATGGCGCACCCGTCCGGTTGCGGGTGGAACGACAGTTGGGATATAAGCATGCCAAATATGTCATGCGCGTCGAGGCAACCGATGATTTGTCCAAATTCCATGGAGGAAAGGGCGGATATTGGGAAGATGTTGGCGACTATGAATATTATGCCGGAATCTAGGCTTGCGCGGCTGCGCTGTTAATGGAAAAGCCTTTTTCAGATAATAAGGAGAGCCGAACGCCATGAAGACCCGGGCAGCTGTTGCATTTGAGGCCAAGAAGCCTTTGGAAATCGTTGAGTTGGACTTGGAAGGCCCCAAGGCTGGCGAGGTGTTGGTGGAGATTATGGCAACGGGGATTTGCCATACCGATGCCTATACGCTTGATGGTTTTGACAGCGAGGGTATTTTTCCCAGCGTTTTGGGCCATGAAGGCGCAGGCATTGTGCGTGAGGTTGGCGCTGGCGTGACCAGCGTCAAGGCGGGCGACCATGTTATACCCTTATACACACCGGAGTGTCGCCAGTGTAAGTCCTGCCTGTCGGGCAAGACCAACCTGTGCACCGCGATCCGCGCGACGCAGGGCAAGGGCCTGATGCCCGATGGCACGTCGCGTTTCTCTTATAAGGGCCAGACGATATTTCATTATATGGGCTGCTCGACCTTTTCGAACTTTACGGTATTGCCAGAGATTGCGGTTGCCAAAATCCGTGAGGATGCACCATTTCAGTCGAGCTGCTATATTGGTTGCGGCGTGACCACGGGCGTTGGTGCGGTGGTCAACACGGCCAAGGTGCAAGTGGGCGATACTGTTGTGGTGTTTGGCCTTGGCGGTATTGGCCTCAACGTCATTCAAGGCGCACGTCTGGCAGGGGCCGGCATGATTATCGGCGTCGATATCAATCCCGACCGCGAAGAATGGGGCCGCAAGTTCGGGATGACAGCGTTCCTCAACTCAAAGGGTATGAGCCGCGAGGATGTTGTTGCCAAGATCGTGGCCATGACCGACGGCGGCGCAGATTATACCTTTGACGCCACGGGTAATACCGAGGTTATGCGCACCGCGTTGGAGGCCTGCCATCGCGGTTGGGGGACCAGCATCATCATTGGTGTGGCCGAGGCGGGCAAGGAAATCGCGACACGTCCGTTCCAGTTGGTGACGGGCCGTAACTGGCGCGGCACAGCCTTTGGCGGGGCCAAGGGCCGCACCGATGTGCCCAAGATTGTCGACATGTATATGACCGGCAAGATCGAGATTGACCCCATGATCACCCATGTCATGGGTCTGGAAGAGA
>NZ_JBIIBA010000057.1:0-3604 GCF_044239665.1 Sphingorhabdus sp. | reverse complement strand
CGATAGTCCCTGTCCGGCGGATTTTGCGCTGCAACTGCATGATACCGTATAGCAACGCTTCGGCAGTTGGCGGGCATCCGGGAACATAAATGTCTACCGGCACAACACGGTCGCATCCGCGCACAACACTGTAGCTATAATGATAATAGCCACCGCCATTGGCGCAACTGCCCATGGATATGACATATTTGGGTTCAGACATCTGGTCGTAAACCTTGCGCAAAGCAGGTGCCATTTTGTTGCACAGCGTGCCTGCGACGATCATCACGTCGGACTGACGCGGTGACGCGCGCGGCGCGATGCCAAAACGTTCAAAGTCATAACGCGGCATGTAACCGTGGATCATTTCCACCGCACAACATGCAAGGCCAAAGGTCATGGGCCACAATGAACCCGTACGTGCCCAATTGAACAGGTCTTCCGCCGAAGACACGACGAAACCCTTATCGTTCACTTCGCTTTCGATATCTTTGAAGAACGCAGCATCTGGCGCTTGTACGTCAGAGAGTGATGGCGTGATTACTCCCATTCGAGTGCTCCCACTTTCCATGCATAGATAAATCCGATGACCAATTCGAACAGGAACAGCATCATGGTGCCCCAACCGATCCAGCCTGTTTCACCCAGGCTGACCGCCCAAGGGAATAAAAACGCCGCTTCAAGGTCGAAAATGATAAACAAAATCGCAACGAGGTAGAAACGAACGTCAAATTGGCTGCGTGAATCTTCGAAAGCCGGAAAGCCGCACTCATACTCAGTAAGCTTCGCCTCAGTCGGCTTATGCGTCCCCGTCAGTCGTGAAACCCCCATCGGCAGAAACACAAATGCCGACGACAATGCGAGCGCCACCACCAAGAAAAGCAGTATGGGCAAATATTGCGACAAATCAGTCATATCAGACTCGCTTCCGAAACCCCGTAAGTTGCGGCGCTTTTAGGCAGAAGAGTCCTGACCTGCAAGGCCAAGACTCGTCATTTTTTATGCCTTTTTCGATGATTATTTTATGGCGCCAACCAACAGTTTATGCAGCTTGCTATGGAGGATGTCATTTGCCGCCAAAACCTGAACATCTGCGATGTGCGGGCTACGTCCCCGATAGTCAGTTACAAAGCCGCCCGCCTCGCGCACAAGCAGGCATCCAGCCGCCGTATCCCAAGGAGATAAGCCACTTTCCCAGAAACCATCATAGCGGCCAGCGGCCAGCCAAGCGAGATCAAGGCTCGCCGCGCCAAAACGCCGAATGCCCGATACCGATGGACCAATGGCGCCAAAAATCTTGGCCCATTCTTCAAAATCACCATGGCCCTTATAAGGTGTGCCAGTCGCGATGAGCGCTTCGTTTAGCTGACGGCGTGCAGATACCCGCAAACGGCGGTTGCCAAGCCAAGCCCCCTTGCCACGCTCGGCCCAGAAGCTTTCGTCGGTGATCGGGTTGTACACAAGGCCTGCAAAAATATCGCCCCAACCTGAACCATCGGGCTTGGGATCTTGCACGGCAATCGAAATTGCGAAATGCGGGATGCCATGGAGGAAGTTACTCGTTCCGTCGAGCGGATCGACGATGAAGCGTGGTTTACCCTCTGCGCCTGCAATCTCGCCGCCTTCTTCCATCAGGAAGCCCCAGTCGGGCCGCGCGATTTCGAGCTCACGGAAAATCGTATCTTCAGCACGTTCATCAGCCTTCGATACGAAATCTGCAGGCCCCTTTTGCGAAACCTGCAAATGTTCGATCTCGCCAAAGTCGCGGCGAAGCTTGCCGCCCGCTTTACGAGCTGCTTTTTCCATGATGGTCAAAAGACCCGTTAATGCTGGCATTAATCGGCCTTCCGGACATATTCCCGTTCGTAAACATCAACCACGATCCGCGTACCAGCGCTGATGAAAGGCGGCACCATGACCCGAACGCCATTGTCGAGAATTGCAGGCTTGTAGCTGGATGACGCCGTTTGGCCTTTTACCACTGCGTCTGCTTCGACAATCGTCGCCTCAATCTGGTCCGGCAAAGCAACCGAGAGCGCTTCGTCATCATACATTTCCATAACAACATCCATGCCATCCTGAAGGAAAGCAGCGGCGTCTCCGAGGAGGTCGCTTGGCAAAGTTACCTGATCGTAGGTTTCCTTGTCCATGAACACCAGATTATCGCCCTCAGCATAGAGGAATTGGAAATCTTTCTGGTCAAGGCGTACTTTTTCAACGCTTTCCGCGGAACGAAAACGGATATTATTCTTGCGGCCATCGCGGAGATTTTTGAGCTCAACCTGCATATATGCGCCGCCTTTACCCGGTTGGGTGTGCGCGGTCTTTACAACGCGCCATAGGCCGCCTTCATATTCCAATATGTTACCCGGCTTGATTTCAACCGCGTTGATTTTCATGAGTATACTCGCTTGACAGATGGAAAGAGCAGGCACGCAAAAACGTGCCGATAAACGCGGCCTTTAACGATGACGGCGCCATTAGGCAAGCAGTGCGTTGAACGCCTTGACCGCTTCGGCCGGACCTTGTGGATAGTTCCAGACCGCACCGCTCACCGCAATAAAATCCGCGCCAGCATCAATCAATGGCTTAGCATTGTCAGAGGTGATGCCACCAATGGCAACGCAGGGGACTTCTGTCACAAACGACCATTTCTGTAATGTGTCGAGATCAGCGACATGCTCCACCGTCTTCGTCGCTGTGGGATAAAAAGCGCCAAATGCGACATAATCGGCCCCAGCCTCCGCTGCCTCCATCGCGAGATGACGGCTGTTGTGACAGGTCACGCCAATCTGTGCGTCGCGGCCAAGCAGTTCTCGCGCCTCACGAACATCGCCATCGCCCTGCCCCATATGCACGCCGTCGGCTTTTAACCGCTTGGCCAAAGCAACGCTGTCGTTCACGATAAACGCAACGTCATGCGCCGCGCAAATGGCCTGCAATGGTTCCGCAAGGGCCGCCGCCTCGTGCTGATCCAGGTCTTTGACCCGAAACTGGAAAGCCGCGACGGGGCCAGCGGATAAGGCAGCCTCAAGCTGAGCCGGAAAATCGCCACCGACTTCAAGCGGTGAGATCAAGTATAATTGGCAGGGAAATTCTCTCATGCCGGGGTCATTAGCGGGCCTTTAGGCCGGCGGCAAACATCTTGCGCATTTACCGCCGGCCCCTCTCCAAACTTAGGGTCAGGACCACTTAAATCCACCTTCACGGTTTGAGGCCATATTGTTCAGTGCAAGGCGGCAAAGCGAAGGGCTTAGTGGTTCTAAGTCCAAGCTTGCCAACGCGGCAATGGACAATATGGGTCAAATCCGAAGGACGCCAAAATGGCTTTGATATCTTTGCCATTTTGACGCCGCGAAGGTGGATTTAAGTGGTCCTGACCCTAGGTCGCGGACGCCGCGTGGATTTCGTCAATGGCGCTGGCAAGCGCGGTATCAAATTCCTCAGCCGTCATCTGGTAACGCAAATCTTCCAACAAGGCCCGCGAGAAGCTCGCAATCATGCCGGTATTCTTGGCCAGTTCAGCGCACGCCTCTGGACGAGCATAGCCGCCGGAGAGCGCAACAACGCGCAACACACGAGGATGATTGATGAGCGCGTCAAACGTACCCGCCTGTGCTGGGAT
>NZ_JBIIBA010000056.1:0-3632 GCF_044239665.1 Sphingorhabdus sp. | reverse complement strand
TCATGCCGGTATTCTTGGCCAGTTCAGCGCACGCCTCTGGACGAGCATAGCCGCCGGAGAGCGCAACAACGCGCAACACACGAGGATGATTGATGAGCGCGTCAAACGTACCCGCCTGTGCTGGGATCGACAGCTTCAGCATGACCTTATTGTCAGCCGAAACATTATCGAGCGCTTTCAAAATTTCATCGCGCAAGATGACGTCGCTTTGCGCGCGATCAACGCTTTTGATGTTCACCTCAGGCTCGATAATCGGCATCAATCCGGCGGCGAGGATCTGTTCAGCCACATCAAATTGCTGCTTTACGATGGCGGCAATGCCCGATGGCGAGGCTTGATTGATGACCGAACGCTTTTTTGTGCCAAACACGCCTTTGGCTTTGGCGCGTTGCAGCAACGCATCCAAGTCTGGCATTGGCTTCATCATTTGAACGCCGTCTGCTTCGTCCTCTAACCCCTTGTCTACCTTTAGGAACGGCACAACGCCGCGGTCTTGCAATGCCGTCGGCACTGGCTTTCCGCCTGCTTCGCCGTCCATTGTGCGTTCGAACAATATCGCGCCCAGTACCTTCTCGCCGGAAAAGCTTGGTGCGGTAATGATCCGTGCGCGCATATCATGGATAAGGCCAAACATCTCTTCTTCGGTCGTGTAGGCATCTTCCTCAATGCCATAGCCCTTGAGCGCCTTAGGAGTGGAGCCGCCGCTCTGATCGAGTGCAGCAATAAAGCCCGAGGCGGTGGACACTTTTGCAAGCATTTCGGCAAAATTCATCATTGGCATCCTATACACTGGCCTTGCATACGTATGCATCGGCAATTGAAAAAAACGGGGCATTGCCCCGCTGGTTTAAGTTATATTTAAAGCATCTACCCCTGGTAGTGGCTTGCCTTCCATCCATTCGAGGAAAGCGCCACCTGCCGTCGAGACAAATGTAAAATCCTCCGTCACACCCGCATGGGCCAGTGCCGCAACAGTGTCACCGCCGCCCGCAACCGACACCAAAGATCCTTCACGGGTCAAGGCAGCCGCCGTCCGCGCTAATGAGACCGTTGCGGCGTCAAATGGCTCAATCTCGAACGCCCCCAATGGCCCGTTCCACACCAAGGTGCGGCAGTTTTTCAAAACATCGGCCAATGCTTCAACAGCAGCAGGCCCCACATCCAAGATCATTTCGTCCGCCGCAACTTCATGCACATTCACTGCCCGGATTGGCGGATTTGCACGAAATTCAAGAGCGGTTACAACATCATAGGGCAAATGCACCGTACAGCCTGCGGCGTCAGCTGCTTCCATAATGGCATTGGCTTGATCCGCTAGATCATGTTCGCACAAGGACTTACCGACATTGACACCGCGCGCAGCCAAAAAGGTATTCGCCATACCGCCGCCAATAATTAGATGGTCAACCTGCGTTACCAAATTGTTCAATACATCAAGCTTAGTCGAAACCTTTGCCCCGCCGACAACCGCCGCCACAGGATGTTCAGGCGCGCCCAAAGCCGCCTGAAGCGCCTTTAACTCAGCCTCCATCGCACGACCAGCATAAGCGGGTAGGATATGCGCAAGCCCTTCGGTGGACATGTGCGCACGATGCGCCGCCGAAAATGCATCATTAACGTAGAAATCACCATTGGCGGCAACAGCGCGCGCAAGTTCCGGATCATTTTTCTCTTCGCCGGGCCAAAAGCGGGTGTTTTCAAGGAGTGCAATATCACCATCGGCCAATATACCAACGGACTGCGTAACAACGTCACCCGCTATTTCTGGCACGAACATGATCTCACGGTCCAGCACTTCTTGCAAGGCATCGAGCACCATCGACACCGACATTTCGCTATGCTTTGCGCCCTTGGGACGCCCGAAATGCGCGAGTAGAAGGACCTTGGCGCCCTTATCCGCCAGTTCCAGCACTGTCGGCAACAAGGCACGCATCCGCGTTTCATCGGTCACACGCCCGTCAGCCATAGGCACATTCAGGTCAACGCGTACTAAAGCACGTTTTCCCTTGATATCGCCGAGGTCGTCGAGCGTGCGGAATGCCATTGATCAATCCTTACAGAAACTTGCCCATGACACCGGCCGTATCGACCATACGATTGGAAAAGCCCCATTCATTGTCATACCAGCTCAATACGCGCACAAGCTTTCCGTCGATGACAGCGGTTTCCAAGCTGTCGATCGTCGAACTGGCTGGGCAATGATTATAGTCAATTGAAACCAAGGGTTCATCCGAATAGGCCAACACGCCTTTTAAAGCGCCTTCTGAAGCAGCCTTCAACAGCGCATTCACTTCCTCAACACTCGTGTCACGCTTTGGCGTGAAGGTCAGGTCGACGATGCTGACATTTGGCGTGGGCACGCGGATGGCCGAACCGTCCAGCTTGCCTTTCAGCTCAGGCATAACTTCGCCAACGGCGCGCGCGGCGCCAGTCGTTGTCGGGATCATCGACATACCCGCAGCGCGCGCGCGGCGCATGTCGTCATGGATTTGGTCGAGGATCTTTTGATCATTGGTGTAGCTGTGGATCGTAGTCATCAACCCGCGCTCGATACCGATGGCATCGTTCAAGACCTTTGCCATTGGCGCCAAGCAGTTGGTGGTGCAGCTTGCGTTTGATACGATGATATCGGCGGCGCTCAGAACGTCATGGTTGACGCCAAAAACAACCGTCTTATCGACATTCTTGCCCGGTGCGGAGATCAGGACGCGCTTTGCCCCTGCCGCGAGATGCTTTTCGGCGCTGACGCGGTCTGTAAAGAAACCGGTGCACTCAAGCGCAATATCGACGCCATTGGCCGCGTGCGGCAAATTGGCTGGGTCACGTTCTGCCGTCACATGAATACGCTTACCGTTGACAATGATGTCATTGCCATCGGCTTCGACCGTTCCGGGGAAGGCCCCGTGCACGCTGTCCCGTTTGAACAGCAGGGCGTTTGCTTTTGCCGGTGCAAGATCATTAATTGCGACCAGTTCCAGATCATGGTCATCGCGTTCCAAAATCGCACGGGCGACCAAACGGCCAATGCGACCAAAACCGTTAATTGCTACTTTCACTGTCATATCTGCTCCTATCAGCCCAACCGGGCGACAATTTGCGGGGTGATCTTGTCGGCCGTCAGGCCAAAATATTCGTAAAGCGCGTCAATGGGTGCAGAAGCGCCAAAGCTGTCGATGCCGATCCGAAGTCCGTCGCCGACATATCGCTCCCAACCCATGGTTGTGCCAGCCTCGATGGATACGCGCAGCGTATCTGTTGGTAGCAGCGCAGATTTATAAGACGCCGGTTGTGCGTCAAACCGCTCCCAGCTGGGCATCGAGACAACGTCCGCGCCAATGCCCTGCGCTTCAAGCTTATCCGCCACCACAATAGCAATCTCAACTTCAGACCCGGTGGCAACAAGGATGACTTTGCGCGCGGCGGTTGCGGCACGCAGCCTATATGCACCCTTGGCGGAGAAATTTTCGCTAATGTCCGTGCGCAGTTGCGGGAGATTTTGCCGCGATAGCGCCAGCACCGAAGGCGTGGATGCACTTTCAATCGCCAAGGCCCAACATTCGGCGGTCTCAATCGTGTCACAGGGCCGATACACATCCAAATTGGGGATGAGCCGCATCGACATAATCTGTTCA
>NZ_JBIIBA010000016.1:0-46683 GCF_044239665.1 Sphingorhabdus sp. | reverse complement strand
CGGCCAGCGCACTATCGAGCCGCCCCTCACCCAAAACACCCGAAAATGTGGTAATTTCCCCTGACATCGCATAGACATGGGTGATGGCTTTGCATTTATCAAGCAGCGACTGGCGACAACTTCTGGACTGGGCCGAAACGGCGGGGGATCATGAGTGCTGTGGTATATTGCGGGGGACGGGGGATCGTGTCGCTGCGGTGGAACTGACGCAGAATGTCGCTACCGATCCTGCAAGCTATTTCGAAATCGATCCGGCCGCATTGATCTCAACAGCTAAGGACGTGAGAAGTGGCGGAATTCCTGTGTTGGGATTTTTCCATTCGCACCCCAATGGAATGGCGGCGCCGTCCCCGACCGACGTCGCGCAAGCAGAACCCGATCAGCATATTTGGCTGATCATTGCCAATCGCGCGATCACCGCGTGGCAGCCTGTGGTTGTGGGCGCTCAAGTAACCGGATTTGCGCCCGTCACCTTATTGGTCGAGGGTTGAAACACCCGCCAACTCGGTCCATGAGCGGCGGCATGACGCCAGATACCATCAGGAATTTTACATAATGTCCGAAACCGAAATCGATTTTGCCAGCCTGCTATGCTCGCGCCTGTGCCATGACCTGTTAAGCCCCGTTGGCGCGATGAATAATGGCCTTGAGCTTTTGGCGGATGAGCATGATCCCGAAATGCGTCGACGGTGCATGGATTTGCTGGCGGAGAGTGCAAAGGCGGCGGCTGATAAGCTTAAGTTTTTCCGTTTGGCCTTTGGGGCCGCTGGTGGGTTTGGCGCCGAAGTTGATCCCAAAGAGGCAAAGTTGGTGATTGAACCAATGGTAACGTCAAGCGGACGGACTGTCCTCGAATGGGCCGTGCCTGAGCAGTTGATGCCTAAACGGGCCGTGAAAATATTGCTGAATCTCGTTCTGTTGGCCAATGAGGCGTTGGTGCGTGGCGGGACATTGTTCGTGGGTGCCGAAGCGCGCTCCGGCGAGCAGGAGATTGTCATTCGGGCGAGTGGCCCCAAGCTTATAATGGATCCGGCCATTCGGGAGGCGCTGACTGGCCAGCTTGACCGTGAAGCGGTGGATTCGCGGACGGCGGCAGCATGGATGGCGCACACACTCGCGGTCCAAGGTGGTGGCATGTTGCAACTGGCAGAGCCCGATGCGGAACATCTGGTTATTGGCGCGCTTATCCGCGTTTAAACTTATGGTCAGGACCAATGTAATGCAGGACGCGGCGTAAAGAGTGTGCGGACCTGATATTGCACGTCGCTCCGGACTTACCTATGGTCCGGTCATGACTATGATCTGGAACCCATCACCCAATTTCGGCGAGCGTAGCTTGCCCATCAGCATGCTTGTTCTGCACTATACCGGCATGCAGTCCGGCGCGGCTGCCATTAACTGGCTGGCGAACCCGGCGTCCAAGGTTTCGGCGCATTATGTGGTCGATGAAGATGGGCAGTTGGTGTATATGGTGCGCGAAGAACAACGCGCCCAACATGCCGGACTTTCTTATTGGCGCGGCGTAACCGATTGCAATAGCGCCAGCATTGGCATTGAGATTGCCAATCCCGGTCACGAATTTGGCTATCGCCCGTTTCCTGAAGCGCAAATGGATACAGTCACCCAATTGGTTGCGGCCTTAGTTCGGACCTATGGTATTGAACCGCGCAACGTTGTGGGACACAGCGATGTTGCCCCGGCCCGCAAGGAAGATCCGGGCGAGTTGTTCGATTGGGAGCGACTTGCCAAGCTTGGCCTTGCCATAGAACGGCCACGTGCAAATCTGGTTGATCCCGGTTGGTCCGACGGCGCCTTTCTTTTGGCGCTTGAACGTTATGGCTATGGCATAGCCGATGGCCGAGCGGCCACAGTTGCATTTCAGCGTCGATTTCGCCCCGAAAACATCGGCGGCGCAATCGACGGGGAATGTCGCGCGATCTTGCTCAGCTTGCTCTTGGCGGTTGAGGGCAGTTCTGTTATCTGACACGCGCCAGAGGGTTGGGCGACCGCCGCTTAGTGGGTAACTGCTAAGGGGAGGAAAGTCCGGGCTCCAGCGAGGAACGGTGCCGGATAACGTCCGGCGAAAGCAATTTTAGGGAAAGTGCCACAGAAAATAGTCCACCGCATTTCGATGCGGCCAGGTCGAAACGGTGCGGTAAGAGCGCACCGCGTTTCTGGTAACAGAAATGGCAGGGCAAACCCCACCGGGAGCAAAACCGAATAGGGGCGGCATATGGCATCCTCCTGCCAGTCGCCCGGGTTGGTTGCATGAGTGCCGCAGCAATGCGTCGCCTAGATGAATGGTCGCACATCCGCCGAAGCTTTAGCGAAGGTGGAGGACAGAACCCGGCTTACAGACCCTCTGGCTTTTTATCCCATGCGCGCATGCTCGCGAGTTGACGCGAACGTCAATATTTACATATTGCTATCAATATGTTCTGCTTCATTCCAAGCTAATTCTGGAGGGCTAAGTCTATGTCGATTGTGCAACGCGCCAAGAATATCATTATCAAACCAGCGGATGAATGGAATGTCATTGCATCGGAGCCCGCTACAATTGCTGGGCTGTTTACGGGTTATGCAGCGCCTTTGGCGTTGATACCCTTGGTCTCCACCATATTGTTTACAGGGCTATTGGGTATTTCAGCCCTAGACATGATGGGGCTTGGCAGTGGTATGCCGACGGGCCTTATGGCGATAGCGAGCAGTGCAGTTGTTGATTTCATAGTGTCTCTGGTCATGCTGTTTGTGATGGCAATGATCGTTAAGCGCGTATCGCCCAGCTTTAACGGCAATTCGGACAAGGTGCAGGCCATGAAGTTGATGACGTACGCCAGCACGCCGACCTGGGTTGTCGCATTGGTAAGCTGGATTCCCTTTCTCGGTGCGTTCCTTGGCCTTGGGGCAATTGTTTATGTGGTTTATCTGATTTATGTCGGATTGCATCCCGTACTCGGCGTTCCAAAGGAGAAAGTTGCCAGCTTTACCGTCGTTATCGTGGTCATCTATGTGGTTCTCGCGCTCATCATAGCTGGCATTGCCGCAGGGCTGCTATTTTCGACGTCTATCGGTAATCCAATGACGGGTGGCGCGCTGTCCGGCGCATAAATTGCGTTTACGCCCCTAGCAAAATGCGCATGTCGCCGCTAAGTCGGCGGCATGGTGCGATCTACGCGACGAAATGACTGGGGTTTTCCCCGCTGGCGTGGCTATGGCAGTAGCAGCGAGGCGCAACAAGTTCGCCTGTGTGACCGATATGGCTGCAATAAGGCTGGAAACTGCCCCGCGCCAAAATCCCCTAACAATCCCGAACGCTGGATGTTCTGTGAAGAACATGCGGGCGAGTATAATCGCGGCTATGACTATTTTGAAGGCCTGACCAAGGAAGAGGCTGACGAGCGCGAGGCCAATGAGCGCCGAGATTCTTCGGGCTATAAGGAATCTGCGCATTATGGCTGGGCAGGGTCCGGTGATGGCAGCCGAAGCCGCGATGAAATGCATGCGCTGGATATTTTAGGCCTCGAAAGCGATTCCACTTTTGAGGATGCGAAAAAGGCGTGGCGCAAAATTGCCAAGGAAACGCATCCTGATGTGAACCCCGGCAATGCCAATGCGGCCAAGGCGTTTCAGGCAGGGCAAGCGGCGTATGACGTCCTGCGCGTCGCGGAAGAACGCCGTGAGTGGAAGGGCTAGCTTCTTGTGTGGTTGAAATCGCAAGTGCATAGCGCCTGTGTGATTCGGACATTGACGCCTATCCGCAGCCTTGCCGCCGCATTCATAATGTTGGCCCTGGCGATGCGTGTCATCATTCCGTCCGGCTATATGCCCTCTTCGGAACGGGGTTTTGCGCTTACCATCTGTGCGGGGATGGATACCCAAACCGTCTGGATGGATAAATCGGGCAAGCTGCACAAGGAAGATCCTTCAAAAGGCAAGTCGGTTGAACATCAACCTTGTGCTTTTGCTGGTGCTGTTATCACGGCGGATTTCCCTCCCGCCGCTGTGCAAATTGCCATGCCGCCTGTTGCGCTGGCGATACCCGTTTTTGCCAAGCGCGAAGTATCGATTGGCGCTGGCCTCGCCGCGCCGCCACCCCCCGCCATTGGGCCACCTTCTTACATCTAAATCAACGGGCTGCTTCGCGGCTTATTTCTCGTTTAGATTTAGGAAGAAATCATGAAATTTTCATCCATTTTGCGCGCCTCTGCGGCGTGCAGCCTATGTGCAATCATTACCCCTGCAGCCGCTGAAGATACATCGGATGCCACAATCATTGTCACGGGTCGCACCGCTGCCGACCAAGCTGAAGTAACCGCACAGAAGACCGCAGGCGGTACCGATATTGTCGGTCATCAGGATTATGCCGATAAGACAGTCGTGTCTTTGCGTGATACATTGGCCTTTTCACCCGGCGTATATACCCAGCCACGCTTTGGGCAGGAAATCCGCATTTCCATTCGCGGCTCTGGCCTGTCGCGTGGGTTTCATATGCGCGGTTTGACGTTATTGCAGGACGGTATTCCCATCAATCTTGCTGATGACAATGGCGATTTTCAAGAACTGGAGCCGATATTCTTCGATCATTTAGCGGTTTATCGTGGCGCGAACGCCCTGCGCTTTGGTTCCGGAACGCTTGGCGGCGCAATTAACGGTGTCACGCCAACGGGGGATAATGCAGCGGGTCTTTACCTGCGCGCTGATGTGGGTAGCTTTGATTTTTATCGCGGTTTGGCGTCGTTCGGCATGGGCGACGAAAGCGCAAATGCTTGGGCTGCGATCAGCGCGGATAGCCATAAGGGGGATCGCGAACATGCGCGGCGGAATTCCATACGGTTTAACGGCAATGTCGGCTTGCGCGTTTCGGATATCATATCCACGCGATTCTACGGCAGCATGACGACATTGGATCAGGAGTTACCGGGCGCAATGAATCGTGCAACGGCATTGACTTCACCGCGCAGTGGCAATTTCGTTGGCGATCAGGCCCGTGACATCAATTCCATCCGTATCCAGAACCGGACCCGCTTCGACTGGGACCGCGGCTATTTGGATGTCGGCGCCTTTTTAAATTCCAAGGAATTGTATCACCCGATTTTTCAAGTGGTGGATCAAGTTTCGACAGATCGTGGCGTGTTCGCCCGCTATGACCTTGCGGGTGATGTCTGGAATATCACTTTTGGGGGTGAATCACGCTGGGGGACCATTGATGCGAAGCGTTTTGTTAACCTGAGCGGTAAACGGGGCGCGCTGACATTCGACGCCGATCAGACGGCGCGTACGACCAATATTTATGGTGAAATCAGGATCAGTCCAATCGAAAAGCTAACCGTGATCGCAGGCGGCATTTACGCTGACGGATTTCGCAAGCAATCGCAAATTGTGCCCATAGCGGTCGCGGCGCAGGCTTCGTTTGATGCGGTTTCACCAAAATTGGGTGTACTGTGGGAACCGACAACTGAAATCCAGTTTTTTGCGAATTACAGCAAATCAGCGGAATTCCCAACCTTTGTCGAACTCGCACAAATTGCGGCCTTTGTTCCGGTGCGGGAACAAACCGCGTGGACGACGGAGATCGGCACGCGCGGAACATTAGGATGGGTAAGCTGGGATGTGGCGGTTTATCGCGCCAATATCAAACGGGAGATGCTGCAGTTTACAGTCGGGCCGGACATTCCTGCGGCAACCTTCAATGCGAACAAGACACTCCATCAGGGCGTTGAAGCTGCGTTCAGCGCCACGCCGACCAATTGGCTGCGTTTCCGGCAAATCTGGCAATATTCGGATTTTAGATTCGTGGAAGATGCCCAATATGGGAACCGCCGATTGCCAGTCGTTCCAGTCCACGTCCTGCGGTCTGAGCTTCGGCTGGGCGGCGATGATTTTCATATTTCGCCCAATGTGGAATGGGTGCCCCACGGTGCCTGGGCGGATTATCGGAACACAACCCGTAATGCAGGCTATACATTGTGGGGCGTATCTGCCGGCGCGCGCATCAAAAACGGCGTTGATATATTCGTCGATGCTCGAAACCTGACAGGCGTGAAAGCCATTGGCGACGTATCGGCCGCAATATTGGCGACGCCAGCTTCGGCCATTTACTATCCCGTGGAACGCCGTGCCATTTATGGCGGCATCCGTGCACGGTTTTAGGAGGTAAGGCATGGAAAATACATCATTCTACCGCACAATTTGGCGCTGGCATTTTTATGCCTCTTTGTTCGTCATGCCGCTGGTGCTTCTGTTGGCGACAACAGGTGCCATCTATGTGTTCAAGCCGCAATTGGACCGTTGGGAGGAGCGCGCCTTTAGCAATCTTTCGACCCATGAGGCGGTGTCCCCCAATGCACAATTGGCCGCGGTCATGGATGCTCATCCGGGCGCGCAGTTTCACGGGTATCGGTTGCCCGCGCGGGAAGGGGACGCTGCCGTGATTCATGTCGGGCTCGCCGATGGGCGGACCATGCGTGACGTCTATGTGTCGCCGCAGGGCAAGGTTTTAGGGAGTGTTGACCCTGACAGTCGCATTTCCGCAACCGTCTCACGCATTCATGGTTCGCTTTTAATCGGCAGGGTTGGGGATTGGATAGTTGAATTGGCAGCCTGTTGGGCCATCGTAATGATCCTGACCGGACTATATATGTGGTGGCCGCGCGGGCAGGGGGTTCGCGGCGTCATCTGGCCCAGATTAAGGAGCGGTAAGCGTATATTCCTGCGCGATCTGCATGCGGTGACGGGCTTTTGGGTTTCGGGGCTCGCGCTTGTTTTGCTAACCACTGGATTGCCGTGGGCAAGTGTTTGGGGCGATGCCTTTCGCTTGGCAAGGGCGGAACTTGGCCTTGTGCAAGGCGCGCAAGACTGGAAAACAGGCAGCCATGCCCCCCATGCCGAGCATGATCATGACGCCATGATGAAAATGCAGGCTGCTGGAATACCGCTTATTGGCCTCGCCGATATGGTGGCCAAGGCGCAGTTGGAAAAGCTGCCGCATCCGGTTTTCGTGAAACCGCCAGGGGCGCCTGAGCGTTTTGGCCCTCCCACGCCAATGGCTTGGACGATTAAGTCGGAGGCACAAAACCGGCCGCTAAACCGCAGCATCAGCTTTGATGTTGCGACAGGCAAGGAACTGTCACGAACTGATTTTGCGGACAAGCATGTCATTGATCGCGCCGTCAATTACGGAATTGCTTGGCATGAGGGGCAACTTTTTGGCTGGATCAATCAGCTTATTGCCGTTCTCACCGCTTTTGGCCTGATTACGTTGGTCGTATCGGGCTTTATGATGTGGCGGCGCCGTAAGCCCGTTGACGCGCTTGGGGCGCCGACTGCCCCTGCAGTGCCGCAGAAAATAGGTGGGGTGGTGGTCATCATCGGTGTGATGGCCATATTGTTGCCGCTGCTTGCCATTTCATTGTTGGTCCTATGGCTGTTCGACCGGTTGCTGTTGCCCCGCCTTCCGGCCTTTGCGATTTGGCTGGGGATCAGGCCAGCTCAGACGGCATAACGCGCGGCAGTCTCGCGGATAAGCGATATCATATTGGGAATGCCCTGCGTTCGGTTTGAACTGAGTTGGTTCTTCAGGTCAAACGGGGCGAGGGCATTTTCGATATCCGTACCCAAAATTTCGGCGGCATTTTTGTTGTCCACGGTCTTTAGCACAAGCGCGATGATACCCTTGGTGATCGCGGCATTGCTGTCTGCCATAAACGAAAGCTGATTGTTGTCGGTGACGGGATACACCCAGACACTTGCCGAGCAGCCCCTGACCAAACTCGCGTCGGTTTTCAGCGCATCGGGCATTGGCGCAAGTTCGCGGCCCAAATCGATCAACAAACGATAACGGTCGTCGGCTTCGAGGAATGCATATTCTTCTTGAATGTCGGTGAGTGTGGTCATGGGCCCCGCATATGGCTGCGGGGGTCAGATATCAATCCCTGCCGCGATAGCCTCAAGCTTTTTGACGCGCTCTTTTAAGTCCGCGACTTCGATACGCGAGGTAGCCGAGGGTGCTGGCGCAAGGCTGCTGCGGCGAGCAATGTCCAACTCGGCATGCTTCAGCGCAAGCCAATCGCGCCATCCGCGCAACCCGAGTGCGGAGACAATGCCGATCGACAGCACGGCAAAAGCGCCGATGATGATGTAGAAATTAGGATCCTGTTCCATGGTTCCTTCCTTTCGATCCGAGCGCCCTTACCGGCTGCGCAGTTCTTCAATCTGACGGTTAAGATCATTGGCGCTTTCATTGTCGGTCGCGATGCGTTCCAGTACCTGAATACGTTCTTTCAGTGCCTTGATCTCGTCTTGCATCTGCTGCGTCTCCGCGTTGTTCAACAGGCGATGGGTTTTTGTGCCCATAAAGTCCTGATCCTCCACTATGCCATGCTTGGCTTTTTGTTTTGTCTGGATAATCTTGCCGACGGTGACGATTAATATGATCGCAACGACCATTTCAAACGGGCCCATAAAGTCCTCCTCAAGTTACGTCGCACCTGCTGCGTAGTGATAAAATGCTTAATTGCTTGGCCCGCGAAGGGCCTCTATTTCGGATCTCAGCTTGTGGCTGTCGTCGACGATGATCCTTTCCACAATGGCGAGACGATCCTTTATCGACCCAAGTTCCGCCCGTAATTGGGCATTTTCTTGGCTGAGCAGTTTGACCCGTTCAACGGCTTCCTGATTGTTTTTGGGGTATACTGCCTGTCCCCATGCACCATCGAGCGGGTAGCCGTTTTTGACACGCATCCATGTTGTCAGCACCCATCCTACGGAAATCGCAACGATGCCGATACCGATCATGGGACCAAGGGCCGTTATCATCGTCAGTTTATCGGGGTCCATATCATGCCTCCTGTTTTAACGCAGTCGTTCGATTTCTGCGGACAAGCGCCCGGCCTTATCCGTCACAATCCGTTCCAGCACGGCCACGCGTTCTTCCAAATGGCCGATCTTGCCGTTGAGCGTTTCATTCTCGTGGCTCAAAAGCATGATCTTGCGTTCGGCTTCGGGATAGTCGCCGTCGGTCAGCGCTGTCTTGCCGCCCCATTCATCTTCTAAGGGGTAGCCATGTTTGGCGCGGATCCAGTTGTTGACTAGCCAACCGACTGTAAACAGAGCAATAATTGTGATGACGAAATTTGGTCCACCAAAGTTCATTATAGATCCCTTCTTAGCCCTTGATTAACGCAGGCTTTCGATTTCGTCGGCCAGCTGTTTGTTGTTGCTCACATAATAAGTTTCCATTTCGGCCAAGCGATGGTCGATTTCCCGAAAGCGTGAACGAATGTCGCGGGTGGTGCGGGCGGGTGATTGACGCACGCCTTGCCAGAATTTCTGATCTTCGCGGTCGTCGGTATACAGATGCACTGGTTTCTGATGGGCCATCCAGGCGGTGATCACATAAGCGATCAGCGTCCAGGGGAAGCCGCCCATGAGCGTGAGCATGACCGTGCCCAGACGAACCCAGAGAACGTCAACGCCAGTGTAGTCCGCAATCCCAGCGCAGACGCCTTTCCATTTGGCATTCTGCTTATCGAGATAGAATTTGGTGTGTTTCCCTGACATTTCAGCGGTTCCTTTCCAGCCTACGTATATTTTCTGGGTCAAAATCTTGCGTATCGAGTTCCATGCGGCGTGGTTTCCAATCAGGATTTTCCTGCGCGACCAAGCGCTCCACCGTATCGAGGCGATCCTCCAACCGGCGCGCCAGTTCGTGCATATCGCCGAGCATCCGCTCATCATCATTGGTTAGCGTTGCAGCGGTTTTCCAGCGCGTGACATAATGGAGTACGAGCCATGGGAGTGCGACAAATAGCATTCCCACGACCATGACGGGGACAAGTATGTCTTCCATGGCTTAGCCTTCCTTTTTGTGGTCGGCCTTCATGGCCTTTTTCATTGCTTCCAACTCGGCGTCGACGACATCAAAGCTTTCGAGTGCCGCGATTTCATCGCCCAAAGTGCGCGGCGCATCCGAACCGATGGCGAGCGAGTCCGCATATCCCTGCGCTTCATCGACGCGGCGTTCGAGGACATCAAAGCGGGAAAATGCCTCGCGCACCTTGTCGCCATTGTACATCGTGCGCAGCTTGACTTGATTTTCGGCGCTTTCCAAGCGTGTCATCAGCGCATTCTGACGGCTACGGGCGTCGGCGAGCTTTTTCTGCAGCTTGTGAATATCCTGCTCCGAAGCTTTCAACGCATCGTTCAGAACGTCGACCTCTGCGGTTAATTGCTCTCTCATATCCGTCGCCTTGCGTTTTTCCAACAAGGCCGCTTTTGCAAGATCCTCACGGTCCTTCGACAGCGCCAGATGCGCTTTGTCGGTCCAGTCGGTTTCCAGCGTGTTCAACTTGTCGATATGGCGGCGCAATTCTTTCTGGTCAGCAATCGTGCGCGCGGCAGAGGCGCGGACTTCGACCAATGTTTCTTCCATTTCCAATATGATCATGCGGATCATCTTGGCCGGGTCCTGCGACTTGTCGAGAAGATCGGTCACATTGGCAGCGATGATATCGCGGGTTCGTGAAAATATTCCCATGGGGTAACTCCGATAATAAATATTGGTGACTTCATTCAAAAGGGTGGCGACCGGGTGTCTTTGTGACGCGGGGGAGCTAGGACACTCCGGTCGCAGGCAACCAAAGTCAGGCAAGATAGCTGACGACGATTGGCCTATTCGGTTGGGTGTGCGCGCTAATCTCCCCGCCGTTGCGGTGGTTCAGAACCGACACGGCATAGCTGGTAAAGATCATCGCGAAGGACAAGGCGACTGCCAACCAGAGATGGCTATCTTGTCCATTTGGATGATTGCCGATTTCGATATCTTTGCGCATTGCATGTCTTTCCTGTGTTGCTTGCCAATTTTACTGGCTTGGAAGATACCTTGCAGGGACCGTGCCAATTGGCATTTTTGTTGTATTTCTGCCGTTTCTCAAAAATTATACTCGTGAGTTGATGGTAATTATTGCCACTCTATGGTGAAATATGCCAATATTTGAAAATGGATCGGGACAGCGTTCAATTCATTGGTCAATCAACAGCATTTTTGGATGCCGTGGAGCGTGCAAGCCGCGCTGCGCCGCTCAATCGTCCTGTATTGGTCGTAGGCGAGCGCGGGACTGGCAAGGAGTTGATTGCCGAACGCCTCCATCGTCTGAGTGCGCGATGGGATGGTCCTTTGATCACCATAAACTGCGCCGCTTTGCCAGAGACGCTCATTGAGGCTGAGTTATTCGGTCATGAGGCAGGGGCATTTACCGGTGCAACGCGGGCGCGCGAAGGGCGTTTTGAAGAGGCCGACGGCGGCACGCTGTTCTTGGATGAACTTGGTACCTTAAGCATGGGCGCGCAAGAGCGGTTATTGCGTGCGGTGGAATATGGTGAGGTCACACGCATCGGCTCATCGCGACCCATGCGTGTTGACGTGCGGATTGTCGCTGCGACCAATGAACATCTGCCCCATATGGTCGACAAGGGGCGGTTCAGGGCCGACTTGCTTGATCGGCTATGTTTTGAGGTCATCACCTTGCCGCCCTTACGTGTGCGCGAAGGCGATATTGAGGTTCTGTCCGAATATTATGGACGCAAGATGGCGGCTGAATTGGGTTGGGAAGGCTGGCCCGGATTTGGCGAAGTTGCCACGCGCGCATTGGAAAACCATCTCTGGCCGGGTAATGTGCGCGAACTGCGCAATGTTGTGGAGCGCGCCGTATATCGCTGGGCGGACCCGGCACAGCCAATCGATTATATCCAGTTCGATCCGTTCGACAGTCCATGGCGCGGCGGCGTAGCGGCGTCTGCGCCAGCTCAGGTGCAAGCCGACAATCAGAACCGTTCCGCCGAGGCGCGTTATTCGACGGACCTAAGCCAAGCCGAGGACGTAACCGACTTTCGCGAGGCGACCGAGAAATTTGAAAAGGCCGTGCTGGAGCAAGCGCTAGCAAAATGTCGCTATAATCAACGACAGACGGCTAAGGCGCTCAATCTCAGCTATGATCAATTACGTCATACGCTGAAAAAGCACGATCTATTGGGATAAAAAAAGGGGCGGCAAGTGCCACCCCTTCTTTGAAATGCGGATACTAAGATTTAGCCGCCGTTAAAGCTGACCATCGTGTAAAGCATCGGGATTGACAGCAATGTGTTCAAACGCGATGTCATCATCGCTGTGGTTGCTGCCTTCGCCTTTGTCGCGTCGTCGGCTTCAACGATGCCGAGCGCCTTTTTCTGGTTTGGCCAGATGATGAACCACACGTTGAATGCCATGATAACGGCAAGCCACATACCAACGCCAATCAGCTTGTAGGGATCTTGCAGGGTGAACGCTTGATGCGCATAGCCAGCTTGACCCGCGACAATCAAACCAAACAATACGGTAAGCGCCGCGCCCCAGCGGAAGAAGAACAAAGCCGACGGGGCAATGTGCTTCGAAATGCCTGGCTTAAGTTCAGCAGGGACTTTCGGCATGGTGGGAATTTGCACGAAGTTGAAATAATATAATAATCCGATCCAGACGATCCCGAAAAATGTGTGCAACCAACGCGTGATTGATTGCGCCGTGACGCCGTCGCCGTCGAGGCCAAACATCACTGCAAATGACAGCACGAGACCGGCGACCAGCACCAGATGAAGATTTCCAAAAAATTTCGCCATTCTTTCCTCCTGTAGGCATTCAGGTGGTGTTGCCCCTGATGCGATGCTGCCTATCTGGATGGCAGAGGCTTGTCACATAATTTCTGCGCAAGCAAAGCGTAAGCAACGGAACGGCTATTGTCCTGACGCGTTTGCTTACAAATCATCTGATACAGAAAGATAAGCAATGTCCTTCATTCTCCCCGACCTGCCATACGACAAATCGGCCTTTGGGGATTTTATCTCCGCCGAGACATTCGACTATCACCACGGCAAGCATCACAAGGCTTATGTCGATAAAACCAACATGTTGATTGCAGATGATACCGCCTTGTCGGGTGCCTCTTTGATTGACGTTATCGATGCCGCCAAAAAGCAAGGTACCAAGGCATTGTTCAACAACGCCGCGCAAATCTGGAACCATAGCTTTTACTGGAAATGCCTGACACCCGAGCAGCAGGCACCGACAGGCAAGCTAAAAGCGATGATTGATGAAAGCTTTGGTAGTCATGACGGCATGTTGGCAAAGCTGAAAGAGGAAGCTGTTGGCCATTTTGCCAGCGGTTGGGCGTGGTTAGTCCTCGATGGCGATACGCTAAAAATTACGTCGCTGCATGACGCCGATACGCCCGCTGCGCATGATATGAAGCCATTACTAACGATCGATCTATGGGAACATGCTTATTATATCGATTATCGCAACGCCCGCCCGAATTACGTCGATGCGTTGTTGAACAAGGCAATCAACTGGGAATTTGTCGCCGAAAATCTCGATGGCAACGGAGCATCACGCGCCGACCAAAACTAACGTTTATCCCTGCGGCGGAAGTTCGGCATCATCGTCGAGCGTCAAGCCGTGGCGCATGAGCATGGGGATATTGGCCAAGGCGAAAAGGAAGGTGAGGGCGGTTACACCCCACACTTTGATCGAAAGCCACGTGTCGAACGAAAACCATTCGGGGCGTCGGAAAACTTCGTTTAATCCCGCGAGTACCAAGAAAAATAGCCCCCAGCTTAACGACAGCTTCAACCAGCCAGCTTCGCTCAGACCCTGATAGGCGGCCTCCAGAACATATTTCAGCATTGCTTTGCCGCGCAGCCAGCCACCAATTAGCAAGGCCGCAAAAAACACATAGATGATGGTCGGCTTAATCTGGATAAAGCGTTCGTCGTGAAACCAGATGGTCAACGCGCCGAAGAATACGCCCAGCGCCGCCGTGAGCTTCAGCATTGGTGAAATCTTGCCCAGTGTGAACTTTGACACAATCACCGCAACGATGATCGCCGCCATGAATGCTCCAGTTCCTATAATTGCGCCTTGCTTCGGGTCCGTATTGGAACTGCCCAATTTTGACGCGATAAAGAACAAAAACAATGGTCCAAAATCTAGGACGAAGTTCAGCTTACCCGATGGTTTTTGCGTTGCCGTGGCTGCGCTCACAACGAACCGCCACTAATCGCGCGGGCAACATCTTGCGGGTTGAATGGGCGCAGATCGTCGATGGATTCACCCACACCGATGGCGTGGATGGGCAGTCCGAATTGCTTGGCCGCCGCGACCAATATGCCGCCGCGCGCGCTGCCGTCTAATTTTGTCATCACAAGTCCCGTCACGTCTGCAACTTCTTTAAAGGTTTCAATCTGTGACAACGCGTTCTGACCTGTTGTGGCATCCAGCACGAGCACAACATTATGCGGTGCGGCCGGGTTCAGGCGGCCTAAGACACGGCGGATTTTGGCGAGTTCATCCATCAACTCGCGTTTATTCTGTAATCGGCCAGCCGTATCGACGATAAGGACATCAATCCCTTCGGCTGTTGCCTTTTTTACGGCGTCAAACACAACGCCCGCCGCGTCGCCGCCTTCGGGCCCTGTGACAATAGGCACGCCAATGCGCTCTGCCCAAATCTTCAACTGGCCAATGGCGGCTGCGCGGAACGTATCGCCAGCGGCCAGCATGACGCCATAATCCTGTTCCAGAAACAGATTGGCGAGCTTTGCGATTGTGGTCGTCTTGCCTGAGCCATTGACGCCAATGACCAAAATGACCTGAGGGCGAGGGAAAGCGTCAATTTCCAGCGGCGACGCGACCGGCGCAAGGACGGAGGCAATTTCGTCCTCAACGATCTGCCTTATGCCATCGGCATCAATGCCCTTGTCAAAGCGGCCAGCGGCAATCTTGTCGCGGATTTGCGATGCCATGGCTGGGCCGAGATCAGAGGCAATCAACGCATCCTCAATCTCGTCAAGATCGCTTGCGTCAAGCTTCGCCTTGGTCACAAGTCCAGCAATATTCTCCGTCAGCTTACCTGACGTTTTTTTTAGGCCTCCGAACAAACGGTCCGTCCATCCAGCATTCTCGCTCATTCGATAACCTCTGCCTGTAAAACTTCGTCTTGAATATGCGTAACGCGGGCCGATACGATCTGGCCTTCCGGCATCATCTTATTCAGCTTCAAATACGCGAAATTTTCCGCATGACCAGCCAAGCCGCCACTTTCGACAGCAACATTTTGGGTGCTGCCAATAAGTGCCTTTATCCAAGCGGCCTTCTCGGTGGTCACTGCTTCGCGCAACGCCTTGGCGCGGGCCTTGATAATCTGTGGCGGCAATTGTGGCATGCGCGCCGCCGGCGTGCCCTTTTTGGGCGAGTAAGGGAAAATATGCCCATGGACGATATTACATTGGCGCACGAGGTCGACACTGTTGGCAAACATGGCGTCATCCTCGGTCGGGAAACCGGCGATGATGTCAGCGCCAATCGCGATGTCAGGCCTTTTTGCTTTCAAACGCGCAACAAGGTCAATCGCCAGTTCACGGCTGTGGCGTCGCTTCATCCGTTTCAGGATCAGGTTGTCGCCTGCCTGCAACGACAAATGGACATGCGGCATGACACGCGCTTCACCGGTCAGCAGATCAAACAGACGCGCGTCAATTTCTACGCCGTCGATGGACGAAAGACGAAGGCGTGGAAGGTCCGGCACAAGCTTTAAGATGCGTTCGACCAATGAACCCAGATTGGGCTGTCCCGGCAGGTCATGGCCATAGCTGGTGACATCGACACCCGTCAGCACCACCTCTTGAAAACCAGTGTCCACCAGTTTTTGAATATGTTCGATGACACTACCCGCTGGAACAGAGCGGCTGTTGCCGCGGCCATAAGGTATGATGCAAAAGGTGCAGCGATGGTCGCAGCCATTTTGCACCTCAACAAAGGCGCGCGTCTTGCCCGCGTAAGCGGTGACCAAATGCGGCGCGGTTTGCGCGATTGTCATAATGTCCGACACGACAACTGGTCGATCGGGGCGTTGGATTATCTCGCGCAGCAATGCGGCATTTTGCTTTTCATGATTGCCAAATACACCAGCGACTTCGGGCATGTTTTGAAAGGTTTCAGGCTCCACTTGTGCCGCGCAGCCCGTTACCCACACGCGGGCCTCGGGGCGACGCTTATTAGCCTGACGAATGGCTTGGCGTGTTTGGCGCACGGATTCATTGGTTACGGCGCAACTGTTAATGATGATAATGTCGTCATGCCCCGCAAGTTGCTCGGCCAAGGCATTGCTCTCGGCCAAGTTAAGGCGGCAACCCATGCTGATAACTTCAGGTTTCTGCAGCGGGACGTTCATCCAAAATCATCCCAGTCGGCTTGTCCGGTAAAGACATAGGTCGCGCTTCCCGTCATGATAACAGCTTGCCCAGGTGCCCATGCGATGGTCAAACTGCCACCGCTTTGGTGCACAATAACAGGTGACTGGACCTTGCCTTGCCTAATCGCGGCAACGGCCGTAGCGCAGGCTCCTGTACCGCAAGCACCCGTTAGGCCAGCGCCGCGCTCCCATACGTTCAGGCGGATTTCATTGCCGTCGACGGACGCGACATTGACATTTACGCGTTCTGGAAAAGCGGCATCATGCTCAATGATTGGGCCCAGCCGCGCGAGATCCACCGCATCGGCGTCTTTTACCAAGAACACGGCATGTGGGTTGCCCATGTTGACCGCCATAGGGTTTGCTAGTTCTTCCCACGCAAGCGGCAGGGAAGCGCTGTCCATGGCAAAAGCGAGGGGTATGTCTTGCCAGTCAAACTTGGCTTCACCCATGGCAACGGTCACGTCGTTGCCGGACAATTGCCCGGAAATAATCCCGCCCTGTGTCTCGATTTGCAGGTCTTGCTTCAACAAAGCAACGACACAGCGCGAGGCATTGCCGCATGCTTCGACTTCGCTGCCATCCGCGTTAAAAATGCGCATCGCGACATCGGCAACTTTGGAGTTGTGTAAAAGGATTAGCTGGTCGCAGCCAATGCCGTGCTTTCGGTCGGCAATCGCACGCGCGCGGGCACGGGGCATGTCCAACGGACATGCGCGCGCATCGATAATGACAAAGTCATTACCCAGTCCATGCATCTTGTGAAATTCGCTTTTTGCCATCCACGGCGATTTAGGGGCTGCGGGCCGGAGTGTCCACCGCTCATGCTAGTTATGCGGAACTGGCCTTCTGTTCGCCCCAGGGATTGCCACTTTGCCTTCATGCTTTGCCTCGACTGGGTTAAGTCAAAAGCCGCTTGGCAAAGTTTCATTGTTTATGCGCAGGCGTCGAACCAGCTATATCCGTTACGCCCATTCGTCTTCGCAGCATATAACGCGATGTCCGCTCGGCGCATTAGGATATCAATGGCATCGCACTCCCGCTCTGGTCGGCTGATACCAATGGACGCCGTCACAATTTGTGACGCATCGGCAATGGCAACTGGCCGCACAAAGGCTTCGATAAGATGTTCGGCGATCTTGTCGATCATGTTAGGAAATTTGGGTTCGAACATCAGGCAGATCACGAATTCATCTCCGCCCAACCGTGCGATGATGCTGCTCGGGGGCATGACCTCGCGCATTCGGTCTGCTGCTTCCCGTAAAACAAGATCGCCACCGTCATGGCCATAAGTGTCATTCACTTTTTTAAAGCCGTCGAGATCGATCATCAGGAACGCGATCGACTTGCCTTGACGCGCGGCGCGCGCGATCATCTCGGATGTCTTTTCCTTAAAGGCGCGCCGGTTGTACAAATTCGTTAAAGGATCAGTCATCGCCAGATGTCGTGCCCGCACCTCTGCCTGACGGTAGACATGGATTTCATCACTTAAGGCATTGGTGCGGCGCCACGTTAAGAGGATTAGCGCTACATTGAGCAGTAAGGCAGTTACCATGATCTGGTTTGTACCTTCGCCAAAGCCCATGAATGTGCGCACAATTTGGGAACCTAATTGGCCGCCAATGATCACAAATAGCCCAAGCGCCGCCAACAGGACAAAGCGACGAATTGGGCTATTCCCATCTCGCGGCTTGCGGGAGGGCAGATATCTGTCAGGTAGGATTTGTTGCGATTCCATTGTCTTTCCGATCGCCTCCTGTATCGGAGCAAATGGTCAATATATTGTTAATCCGACATGGGGCTTCGTTCTGGAAAACATGTTGCGTGGTGTTCGGGGTGGAATAATTTGCATTCGGATGACTAGGTTGGTAATGGCCTCGGCAAGGCAGAAAGGCTGCCAATCAAAATTTGTTGGAAATCCTTAGTTTCCAGGCTGGTCGGCGAAGATTCGCTCACCGGCTTTTTGTTCGTTTATGCCCCTTTGGGGGTGATTTGGTAAGGAATGTCGATGTTTGACAAGCTGAGTGACCGGTTAGGAGGGGTGTTTGATCGCCTGCGCGGTCGCGGTGCGTTGAACGAAGCCGATGTGCGTGAGGCGATGCGCGAAGTGCGCGTTGCCTTGCTTGAGGCTGACGTTGCGTTGCCTGTCGTCCGCGCATTCATCGACAAGGTGACCGAGCAAGCTATTGGCGCGCAAGTGTTGAAATCGGTCACGCCTGGCCAGCAAGTCGTTAAAATCGTTAATGACGCGCTGGTTGAAATGTTGGGCGCTGAACAAAGCGACCTGAACCTCGCGGTTGCGCCACCTGCGATTATCATGATGGTTGGTCTGCAGGGTTCGGGTAAAACGACGACGACTGCAAAAATCGCGAAGATGTTGAAGACGAAGCAGGGCAAGAAAGTCCTGATGGCATCGCTCGACGTCAATCGTCCGGCCGCGCAAGAGCAGTTGGGTACGCTTGGCACCCAGACTGATGTTGCGACCTTGCCCATCGTTCAAGGGCAAATGCCCGTCGACATCGCCAAGCGCGCGATGCAAGCGGCAAAGTTACAGGGCTTTGACGTCCTCATTCTCGACACCGCTGGTCGTTTACATGTCGATCAGCAACTGATGGACGAAATGCAGGCGGTAGCGAAGGTTTCGGCACCGCAGGAAATTCTGCTGGTCGTCGACTCGCTCACGGGTCAAGACGCGGTGAATGTTGCCAAAAGCTTTGGCGAACGGGTTGATCTCACTGGTATCGTGCTCACGCGCATGGACGGTGACGCCCGTGGTGGTGCTGCTTTGTCGATGCGCGCCATTACAGGCAAGCCAATCAAATTTGCAGGTGTCGGCGAGAAGCTTGACGCCATTGAGGCATTTAACCCAAGCCGCGTTGCAGGGCGCATTTTGGGTATGGGTGACGTCGTCGGCTTGGTCGAACGTGCGTCCGAGATGGTCGAAAAAGAGGACGCGGATAAACTCGCGGCCAAAATGGCCAAGGGCCAGTTCGACATGGACGACCTGCGCACCCAATTCCGCCAGATGACCAAGATGGGCGGCCTCGGTGCCCTTGCTGGCATGATGCCGGGCATGAAAAAGGCCAAGCAGGCGATGGACGCCAGCGGAATGAACGATAAGTTGCTGGTGCATATGGACGCCATCATTGGTTCGATGACACCGAAAGAACGCGCCAAGCCTGAATTGTTGAACGCCAAGCGTAAGATCCGCATTGCCAAAGGATCTGGCATGACCGTTCAGGACGTGAATAAGCTGATCAAAATGCATCAGGAAATGGCGAGCGCCATGAAGCGTATCCGCAAAATGGGTGGGCTAAAAGGCCTTGCTGCTATGTTCGGCGGTGGCAAAGGTGGCGCCGATTTGGGTGGCGCGATGGAGGGGATGCACGGCCTTCCCCCCGGCGCGATGCCACCAGGCATGGGCGGATTTCCCGGAATGAGCGGGGGTGGCGGGATGCCACCTGACCTCGCAAGACTTTTGAATAAAAAGAAATAATATATTGTTTAGTTTATGTATTTTAAGAAAGGTGAGTTAGTTTTATGGCATTATCAATGCGTTTGTCGCGGGGCGGTTCGAAAAAGCGTCCTTATTATAAAATCGTCGTAGCCGACGCCCGCGCACCGCGCGATGGGAAGTTCATTGAGCGTATCGGCAGCTACAACCCGCAGCTTCCAAAGGACAGCGCCGAGCGCATGATCCTAGACACGGAGCGCGCGAAGCATTGGCTCGCCGCTGGTGCACAGCCATCGGACCGCGTTGCCCGCTTCCTCGACGTCGCTGGCGTCAAAGAGCGCAAGGTCAAGAGCAACCCGAACAAGGGTGAGCCAGGCCAGAAAGCCAAGGATCGTGCGGAAGACAAGGCTAATAAGCTTGCAGAGGCAGAAGAAGCAGCCGCAGCAGCCGCTGCTGCTCCGGCACCTGAGCCAGAGCCTGAAGTAGTAGCCGAAGAAGCGCCTGCCGCTGAAGAAGCTGCGCCAGCCGAAGAAGCGCCTGCTGCTGAAGAAGCGCCTGCTGCTGAAGAAGCAACTGAAGAAAAGGCCGAGGGCTAACCTTGACCGACAACACCGTCACGCTTGCCGCCGTTTCTGGTGCGCACGGCGTGACGGGCGAAGTCCGTCTCAAGCTGTTCGCAGAAAATGTGGACAGCTTGAAACGATACAAAAGTTTCAACGATGGTGCGTTGACGGTTAAGTCCCTCCGCCCGACCAAAGACGGCGCAATCGCGCGCTTCACCGAAATCAATGATCGCAACGCCGCAGAGAAACTGCGCAGCACATTGTTGACTGTCCCGCGAGAGGCTTTGCCTGAGCTGGGCGAGGGCGAATATTATTATAGCGACCTGTTGGGACTGCCATGCGTGTCCACTGATGGCACTGACCTTGGCATCTGCGTCGCTGTCGAAAATTTCGGAGCAAGCGATGTGCTCGAAATCCAAATGCCTTCTGTTGATGGCAAGCCCGGCAAAAAGTTCATGGTCCCGATGACTGCGGACGCTGTACCCGAATGGGGTACCCAAGCGGACGGACGGATCGTGATTGACGCCGACTTCGTCATATGACCTTCCACGCCCAAATCCTCACCCTCTACCCCGAAATGTTTCCCGGGCCGCTCGGGATATCCTTGGCTGGCCGTGCGCTGGAGGAGGGGAAGTGGGCTTGCACGCCTGTTCAGATCCGTGACTTTGCCACAGATAAGCACCGTACCGTTGATGATACACCCGCAGGCGGCGGGGCAGGGATGGTGCTACGGGCGGATATTCTGTCGGCAGCAGTGGAACATGCGGCGGGACTTCATCCCAATGTTCCAATCCTTGCCATGACCCCACGCGGCACGCCAATCACGCAAGCGGGTATCCGTGCACTTTCGGCTGGACCCGGTGTAACCGTGCTATGTGGCCGGTTTGAGGGCTTTGACGAGCGCCTTTTCGACGCACATCCCGAAATTGAGCAGGTCAGCATGGGCGACATCATCCTGTCGGGTGGTGAAATTGGGGCGTTAATGTTGTTAGATGCTTGCATTCGGCTGCTTCCCGGCGTAATGGGCGCGTCTTCCAGCGGTGACGAAGAGTCCTTTGAACAAGGATTGCTTGAATATCCGCACTACACCCGACCCAATGATTGGGAAGGGCGTATGATCCCTGAAGTGTTGCGATCGGGGGATCATGCGAAAATAGCTGCTTGGCGGAAACAACAGGCAGAGGAAATCACTCGGTTACGCAGACCGGACCTTTGGGGGCGTTACAAAGACGCCCGGGTTCAGCCTGCCTCTGACGTGCGACAAAAGAATAAGGATTAAATGGGGCATGAACCTCATCCAAACACTCGAAGCCGAAGCTATTGCAGCTTTGTCGGAAAACAAAAAAATTCCTGCGTTCCGTGCAGGTGACACCGTTAAGGTGGGCGTGAAGGTCATCGAAGGTGAGCGCACGCGTATTCAGAATTATGAAGGCGTGTGCATCGCGCGTTCGAACAAGGGCATGGGCTCCAACTTCACTGTACGCAAAATGTCGTTCGGTGAGGGTGTTGAGCGCGTATTCCCTTTGTACAGCCCAAATATTGAAAGCATTGAAGTCGTCCGTAAGGGCGTCGTGCGTCGTGCGAAGCTGTACTATCTGCGCGGCCTGACCGGTAAGAAGGCTCGTATTGCCGAACGCCGTGACCCGCGTCCTATTAAAACCACCGAGGCTGCCGAATAAGGCAGGAGCCGCGTTGCGTTTCTAACCAAACACAAAAGGCCGGGCTCCCACAAAGAGCCCGGCCTTTTTTATTGCCATTAAAGGAAGTGAACATGGGTTATCGTATCGTAGTTGCAGGCGCGACGGGCAATGTCGGCCGCGAAGTCGTCAACATCTTGGCCGAACGCGCATTCCCTGCCGATGAAGTTGCGGTGCTGGCATCATCGCGCAGCCAAGGTATCGAAATCGAATATGGCGATACCGATAAGATGCTGAAGATCCAGAATATCGAGAATTTCGATTGGACGGGCTGGGATATGGCTATTTTTGCCATTGGTTCGGAAGCGACTATGAAATATGCGCCGATTGCCGCTGCTGCTGGCTGCGTGGTGATCGATAACAGCTCGCTTTTCCGGATGGACCCCGACGTTCCATTGATCGTGCCAGAGGTCAACCCAGATGCTATCGATACCTATAAGCGCAAGAACATCATTGCCAACCCGAACTGTTCAACGGCGCAATTGGTCGTCGCGTTGAAACCGCTGCACGATTATGCCAAGATTACCCGCGTTGTCGTATCGACCTACCAGTCGGTGTCGGGCGCGGGCAAAGAGGGCATGGACGAATTGTTCGAACAGAGCCGCAACATATTTGTCGGCGACAGCGCCGATGCCAAAAAATTCACCAAGCAAATCGCGTTTAACGTCATTCCGCATATCGATAGCTTTCTCGACGATGGTTATACCAAGGAAGAGTGGAAGATGATGGTTGAGGTCAAGAAGATCCTCGACCCGAAAATCAAGCTGACGGCAACTTGCGTGCGTGTTCCTGTCTTTGTTGGCCACAGCGAAGCGGTGAATATTGAATATGAGCGGGAAATGTCGGCGGAAACTGCGCAGGAGATTCTGCGTGAGGCCCCAGGCATCATGCTGATCGATAAGCGCGAAGACGGTGGCTATACGACCCCGATTGAGGCCGCAGGTGACGATGCGACTTATGTCAGCCGCGTGCGCGAAGACCCGACGGTCGACAATGGCCTTGCCTTCTGGTGCGTGTCGGATAACTTACGCAAAGGGGCCGCGCTGAATGCGGTGCAGATTGCCGAATTGCTTGGGCGGCGGCATTTGAAAAAGGGATAAGTTATGGGGCTGCAAGCCGATGTTTTCTGGTCGTTTCGCAGCCCGTATAGCTACCTTGCTACGCGGCGATATAGTGCGCTCGCGCAAGAATATGACCTGACGTTAAATTTGCGTCCGGTCTATCCGCTCGCCATCCGCGAACCTGACTTTTTTGAACGCAGCCACCCCAATTGGTTGCGCTATACCTTTACCGATATGTTCCGCGTCGCGCAGTTTCATGGCATTCCGTTTGGCCCACCTAGGCCCGACCCGATTGTGCAGGATGTGCGTACACGCAAGATTGCGGACGAGCAGCCCTATATTTTTCGTCTGACCCGATTGGGCCAAGTGGCGGCGCGGCGTGGCAAGAGCCTTGCCTTTTGCGACGAAGTCTCACGGCTTATTTGGGGCGGGGCAGAAAACTGGCATGAGGGCGACCATTTGGCAGGTGCGGCAATGCGCGCGGGATTGGATTTGGCAGAGTTGGATGCCGAAGCGATCAACGACGCAAAAGCTCTTGACGCAGAAATCGCCGCCAACCAAGCCGCACTTGAGGCGGCGGGGCATTGGGGTGTGCCAACCCTCGTTTTCGACGGCGAACCCTTTTTTGGGCAGGATCGTATCGATATGGCGCTTTGGCGCATGGAGCAAAAAGGGCTGGCAAAGCGCTCTAAATAGCGGTCAGTCCGCCATAGCTGGTTGTTGTCCCGGCGTGGAGTCGCCCGGTTTCAAAAAGAAAACCAGCGGGCTAACGACAATCAATATGATCATCATCAGTTTGAAGTCGTCGAGATAGGCAATCATAGCTGCCTGCCGGTTGATCTCCAAATTGACCATTTGCATTGCAGCTTCGCCCATCGACCCTAAACGGTCCGCCGTTGACGGGTCAATTGCGCGCATTGATGAAGCCGTGACATGTGATGCGAGGTCTTCGTGGCTTGTCTGCATATTGCGGGCGAGCATGGTCGTCATGACAGATATGCCGAAACTGCCGCCCAAGCTTCGGAACAAATATAACAGGCTTGAGCCATCGGTCCGCATCCGCATCGGCAGCGTGGAAAATGCGACGCCATTGAGCGGGATGAAAACTAAACCCATGCCAAAACCTTGGAATAGGCCGGTGTAGACGATCCAATGCCAGTCCATGTTTAAGGACCAGCGGGTCATGATCCACATGGATGCAGCGGTCATGAGAAAGCCGATAAAGATCAAGATACGCGGGTCGACTTTATCGGTCAATTTGGCGGCTATAAACATGGCAAATATTATGCCTACTCCGCGCGGCGCGAGCAGCACGCCAGTGTCATAGACGCTGTATCCATATAGATTCTGGAGCATAGGTGGCAACAATGCGAAAATACCGAACATCATCATACCCACCAGCAACATCATGTTCAGCGAAATGAGGAAGTTACGGTCGGTCACCAACAGCCGCTCAAACATTGGACGACGCGTTGTCATTTGATGGACGGCAAACATCCAAAGTGCCGCCAATACGATGATCAACTCAATAATGATTTCCCAGCTTTGCAGCCAATCCTCCTGCTGCCCGCGATCAAGCAACAACTGTAGGGTCGCCAAGCCAATCGCCAGCATAGCAAAGCCGAAGCGATCAAGTTCGCGGCGATTGATCGGGCGGGAAGGTAATAGCCACCACAAAATTGCCAAGGTGGGAATGCCGATGGGTAGGTTGATATAAAATACCCAGCGCCAGTTGTAATTTTCGGTTAGCCACCCGCCAATCATCGGGCCCAAGATAGGCGCTATCATGATCCCCATACCCCAGATCGACATCGCCCGCGGTGCCTCCGACGGCTTGTTGATGTCGAGCATGATGGTTTGGGAAAGCGGACCGATGAACGCGGCGCATACGCCTTGAAGTATCCGAAACGCCACCATTTCAGATAGGCTCGTTGCGATACCACACAGCATAGACGCCAGGATAAACCCAGCCACCGCGCCCAGAAACAGATTTCGCGAACCGACCCGGTCGGCAAGCCAACCCGTGATAGGCATCGCAACGGCGCTGGCCACAATGTAGCTGGTCAGGACCCAGGTGATGGTATCCATCGTCGCACCAAGGCTGGTTTGCATATGTGGGATAGCCACATTGGCGATGGTCGAGTCCAATATCTGGATAATCGTCGCACCCATGACGGCAAGCGTCAGCAGTGCCTTGTGCTTAACCGGATAGGCCGGTTGATCGAGCGGATTACTTATCGGTATCGATGCGGACATGTGCCGACAGCCCCGCAATCATTGCACGCTTTGGCTTGTCGGTAATGGCGATCCGCACAGGCACGCGCTGCGTTACCTTCACCCAATTTCCATTGGCGTTCTGTGCTGGCAGCACAGAAAATTCCGACCCAGTCCCAGCGCCAATGCTCGATACTTTACCGCGAACTTTCAGTTCCGGATACGCATCGAAGGTTATTTCCGCAGGCTGTCCAACCCGCATATGGGCAAGGTCGGTTTCTTTGAAATTTGCCTCAATCCAGCTTTTATTGCTGGCAACTATGGTCACCCCAGGTAGGCCCTGAACCATCATCTGGCCGAGCTGTAAACGGTCGGCCTGACTTACCACGCCGGACACAGGCGCGCGCACTTCGGTACGCGCAAGGTTCAACAGCGCTTGTTCGCGTTGCGCTTGACCCGCCTTTATGGCCGGATTGATTCCAGGTGCGGCAGGGCCAGAGGCGAGTGCCGCGCGCGCCTTTGTGGCGTTGGCCTGAGCCGATGCAACGCGGCTACGCGCGTCAGACAAAGCGTGTTCAGCCGCCTGCAAACGGGCGCGCGTCGTAAAACCAGCCTGCATGAGCGCGCTTTGCCGCTGATATTCTTTTTCGTAAAATGCAACGTCTTCAAGCGCACTTTCGATATCTACGCCAGTGGTCTGATATTCGGTTTGAAGGGACGATACGCGCACTTGTGCGGCCGCAATTGTTGCGTCGGCTTGTTCAATGGCAATGCGGTAGGGCGCAGGGTCAATCCGGAACAAGAGATCACCTGCGTTGACGACATCATTTTCCTGAACAGCCACATCAATAATGCGCCCGCCGACCTCAGCCGAAATCGAAACCTTGTCCTGTTGAACATAGGCATTGTCCGTCGATACATAATGGTCGTTCGCAATATAATATGCGGTCGCACCGCCGACGAGCAGCAATGGAACTGAACCGAGCAGGGCCAAGCGCGCGAAACGGCGGGGCTTGGCCGGGATGTTTGCCCTGACGTCAATGTGCGGGTCAGCGTCAGCCATGCGACACCTCAAGCGGCTTGCGTGTCAAATTCGCGCGAATGATATTCAACATGGCTTCCAATTCCAAACGTTGGGCGGCATCCAGTCCAGCCAATGCGTCGTCAAACAGCGCAAGGGCGGTTGGACGCAAAGCCTCAATTTTTTGCTCGCCGTCGGGGGTTAGATGAAGCCGCCAACTCCGGCGATCTGCTGGGTCCGCCCGACGCTCTACCAAGCCCGCATCCTGCAGCCGGTCAACCATTCTACCAAGCGTGATGGGTTCTACATCAAGCATGTCCGCGACGGTTACTTGCGTGCTGCCATCGAAACGCTTCAGCAACGCAAGCACGCGCCATTGGGGACGTGTCACTCCCATGACCCGCGCCCGTTCGTCAAACGACCGTCGCAGCAGGCGTGCGGCATCACCCAAAAGAAAACCAAGATCGTCGCTCATGCTTAGCACATAATAGCTATGCTTATTATATGCAAGGCGATTAGGGGTATAAGGCGCAATCACCGGAAAAAACTTCCCTGACAGAAACGGGCGTGGCAATAGAGCAAGGTCAAATCCGAGAAGGCAAAGAAGTCACTGATGATTATATCCGACAGTTTCCAAGCCGCCGATGGCGTCGAGATCGCGTGGCGCGAGACGGGGCAGGGGCGACCGTTGCTGCTCATCCACGGGTTTATGTCCGAAGCCGACACCAATTGGATAAAATATGGCCATGCCGCAGCCCTGGCCAGTGCGGGGTACCGCGTAATCATGCCGGACCTGCGCGCGCATGGCATAAGTGGCAAACCCCATGACCCCAAATTTTATACGCGCGATATTCTGGCAGATGACCAATTTGCGTTGCTCGCGCATTTGGATATCACCGATTATGACCTTGGCGGTTATTCGCTTGGCGGGCGGACGGTTTCGCGGATGCTCGCGCGTGGCGCAGCACCCGGTAGGGCCATTATTTCAGGCATGGGTCTGGAAGGCCTCACGCATACCGGAAACCGGGGCGCGCATTTTCGTAATGTCTTCGACAATTTGGGGCAGCATGAAAAGGGCTCGCCTGCATGGATGGCGGAGGCGTTCCTGAAAACCACCGGTGGTGACCCAGCGGCATTGCGGCATATTTTGGATAGCTTTGTCGACACCGATGCGGCCGAAATTGCCAGTTGGACCCTGCCGGTTGCTGTTGTGTGTGGTGAACAAGATCACGATAATGGCTCCGCAGCCGACCTCGCGGCGCTGTTGCAACATGGGAAACTGTTTACAGTGCCCGGCAACCATATGAGCGCGGTAACCAAGCCGGAACTGGGGCAAGCCTGTGTCGCGGCATTGACGGGTGACCCATGGTGACGTTGCCGCCTTTCGACATTCAGCCCGAATTGATGGGTGAGCGGGTGGTGCTGCGGCCGTTATGGACGACGGATTATGACTCGCTCTATGCCGTGGCGTCTGACCCGGAGATTTGGGCCATGCATCCGTTTCGTGATCGGTACAAAAGGGAAGTTTTTGACGACTTTTTTGCCGATGCCATGGCATCGCAGGGTGCCTTTGCCATTTTGGACCGCGCGACAAATGATATCATCGGCGGCACGCGCTTTGCCAGTTATGATCCGACAACGTCAGAAATAGAAATTGGCGGTACCTTCTTTGCGACGGCATATTGGCGGACAGGCATCAATCGCGAGGTAAAGGCGCTGATGCTAAGGCATATATTCCAATTTGTGCGTATTGTTGTGTTTCAGGTTGGCGCAGATAATTTCCGTTCACGCACGGCGGTGGAGCGATTGGGCGGTAAGCTCGTGCTAGAATATAAGCGCGATCATGGCGGGCAATTGCATGACTACACAACCTATCATCTAACGCGCGAGGATGCTCTGTCAGGGGCGTTGGCGAATATTTTGGAGCTTGTGTAGCTATGCGCGAGGAAAGTGTTCTGGAAAGACGTTTTTGGAGGTTCTGGCTGTTCGGTATTTTGTTGCTTGCGGCACAAATTGTCACCAATGTCTGGCTGGTCACTGAAGCCACACCATTGGGCATGAGCGACCATCAGGCAGCGGGAAATGCAGTGCGCGTGGAAGCCATTCATGCAGGTTGGGTGGCCGCAGGTGTCATGGACTTGGCCATTTACAGCATGGAGTTAGACCTCATCTTTATTGGGGTTTATGCATGGGGCGCTTTTGCAGGCGGGCGGATGTTTGCGGCCTCGCCGCAAGCGATGACTGCACGGCTTGGTAAGGTCATCATGGTCGCAGCCGTCGGTTTTGCCCTTGCCGATTATGCTGAGACCATAAGCCAACTCATTCAGGCGGCCGTTACCGGCGGGCATGATATGCTTGCAACTGTGGCGGCAACGGCGCGGCCTGTAAAAATGATATTGTTTCTTGTGACATTCTTAGGCGTTCTGGTCGCCTTGGCCATTCGAAGCTGGAAAAGCCGTGCGGCTTGACGCGAAAGACCGGAAGTTTCACCATCGCGCCTCATTACCTGTCAGGACCTTAATATGAAAAATCTTGTATCCATTGCCGCTTTGGCATTCGCCACGCTTTCCGCCCCCAGCATCGCCATGGCGCAGGATGCTCCGGCGACTGCATCTGCACCAACGGTATCTGATGCAGATGCCTTTGTTGCCCGCGCCGAAAAGGACCTGTTTGACTTCTCCATCGAGGCTGGCCGTGTCGCGTGGATTAATTCCACCTATCTGACCGATGACACGGACGCCATCGCGGCACGGTATGGTGAGATCGGCACAGAAAAGGCAGTTAGTTATGCACTTGAAGCTGCCAAATATCAGGCGCTTCCTAGCCTGTCTTATGACACAAAGCGCAAGTTGGATATCCTGCGCGGCGGTATAGTATTGCCCGCGCCGACGACGCCAGATGCGGCGGCGGAGCTTGCGACCATATCAACCAAGTTGCAGTCGGCTTATGGCAAGGGCCGGGGCACGTTGCGTGGCAAAGCCATAAACGGTTCCGATATTGAGGCCGAAATGGGTTCGAACCGCAATCCTGAAGAGTTGAAGGAAATGTGGGTAAGCTGGCACGACAATCTCGGCGCCCCCATGGGACCCGAATACAGGCGCATGGTAGAAATAGCCAATCAGGGTGCAGCCGAACTTGGCTATGCCGATGTGGGCGCGATGTGGCGGTCTGGCTATGATATGCCTGCGGATGACTTTGCCAAGCTGACCGACACATTATGGCGTGAGGTAAAGCCGCTCTATGACGAGTTGCACACCTATGTCCGCACGCAGCTGAACAAAAAATATGGCGATGCCGTTCAGTCTAAAACCGGACCAATCCGCGCAGATTTGCTCGGTAACATGTGGGCGCAGGAATGGGGTAATATCTATGACATTGTGGCGCCTGCCGGTTCTGGCGACATCGGTTATGACATTGGCGAATTGCTGGTAGCCAAGGGTTATAAGCAAACTGACATGGCGGATTTTGGTGCCAGTCGTGGCAAAGCAGAAAAAGACATGGTGAAAGTTGGCGAAGGCTTCTTCTCGTCGCTGGGTTTTGCGCCATTGCCAAAGACCTTTTGGGATCGCGCGCAGTTTATCAAGCCTGCCGATCGCGAAGTTGTTTGCCACGCTTCAGCTTGGAATGTGGATAATGTTGATGATCTGCGCATCAAAATGTGCATCAAGGTCAACACGGGCGATTTTGTGACTATTCACCATGAACTTGGTCATAATTATTATCAGCGCGCTTATAACAAGCAGCCTTATCTATATTTAAATGGTGCCAATGATGGTTTTCACGAGGCGATTGGCGACGCCATCGCTTTGTCGATAACGCCAAATTATCTCGTCCAGATCGGCTTGCTGGATCCGGCCCAGGTTCCGGGCGCAGATAAGGACAATGGCCTGTTGCTGCGTCAAGCCATGGACAAGGTCGCGTTTCTGCCATTTGGCTTACTCATCGATAAATGGCGTTGGGACGTGTTCAACGGCGCAATCGCACCTGCGAACTATAACAAAGGCTGGACTGATTTGCGCCTGCAGTATCAGGGTATTATTCCACCTGTGGAACGCCCGGCCGACCGTTTTGATGCGGGGGCCAAATATCATATCCCCGGCAACACGCCATATACGCGCTATTTTCTTGCCCGCATATTGCAGTTCCAGTTTTACAAGGCCGCTTGCGATATTTCCGGATGGAAGGGGCCGCTGCACCGTTGCTCGTTCTACGGCAACAAGGATGTTGGAACACGGTTGAACGCAATGCTCGAAATGGGGGCATCAAAGCCGTGGCCAGATGCGCTTCAGGCATTTACCGGCACGCGCGAAATGTCAGGCAAGCCGATGCTGGAATATTTTGCGCCGTTGATGAAATGGCTCAAGACGCAGAATAAGGGTGTTAAAAAGGGCTGGTAGCTAAAAATGGCCCCGCCGCAAAGCGCGGGGCCATTTGCATTATTTCTGTTAGGCGGTGGGTTTTGCTGCGGGTTTTGCTGGAGCAGGCTTCTTTGCGGCTGGCTGGGCCCGCGCGGCAGGCTTCGCAGCAGCGGCAGGCTTTGCAGCAGGCTTGACCACTGGCTTCTTCACAGCCGTCTTTTTAACAGCAGCTGTTTTGGCCGCGGGCTTCTTCGCCGCAGGCTTCGCATCGCTCGCAGTCTTGCGCGCATATGCTTTCTTGCCAGCCACTGCAGCGGCGGCGGCCGTTGCAATAACAGCGCCAGCCACGGCAGCGGACTTGCCCGGATTTTCCTTAATGATTGTGCCTGCGTTGGCGGCGGCAGTAGAGGCGGAATCGACGGCTGACTTGGCGGTGGTAGACGCAGTCTCCGCCGCCGAACGCGCCTTTCCGGAAAGGGTATCGGCCAGATCGCGTAATCTGGTCAAAATCGTGTTGAACACACTATTTGTTTCGGGCTTTCTTGACATCAGCCGTTCCTCCTTGGGTTGTAATGCAATGACGATAATCGTTTGGAGCCGCGTTCGTTCCTGCGTGCTTATCGGAATGGGGGTTCGTTGAATGCGCGCAACTTGCGGCTGTGTAAGCTATTTCCAGCCTCACGAAGCAACTCACATGTTTGAATGCCGATCTGTAAATGTGCGGCAATCGCCTCTTCGTAAAAACGGTTTGCTTGACCGGGTAACTTTATCTCGCCGTGCAGCGGTTTGTCGGAAACACATAACAATGTGCCGTACGGTACGCGGAAACGATAGCCCTGCGCCGCAATCGTTGCGGACTCCATGTCGATAGCAATCGCGCGGCTTTGCGAGAAACGAAGCGCCGAGGCGGAATAGCGCAATTCCCAATTTCGGTCATCGGTGGTAACAACAGTGCCTGTGCGCATCCGCCTTTTGAGATCCGCACCGCTGGTGCCTGACACATCTTCTGCCGCACTCGCCAAGGCTTGCTGCACTTCCGCAATCGGCGGGATGGGAATTTCCGGAGGCAGCACTTCGTCCAAGATATGGTCATCGCGCAAATAAGCATGGGCGAGGACATAATCGCCAATCCGCTGAGTCTCACGAAGGCCGCCGCAATGACCAATCATCAACCAAGCTTCGGGCCGAAGCACCGCCAAATGGTCGCAAATCGTTTTGGCATTAGATGGCCCAACGCCAATATTGACCAAGGTTATGCCCGAACGGTCCGGCGCGATCAGATGATAGGCCGGCATCTGGTGCCGACGCCATGTGCTGTCGGCGACAAGCTGCGTTGCATTATCTGTTGGCTGATCCACATATAGGCCACCTGCACCAGACAAAGCGGTATAGCGGCCCTTACCGACCTGCTTGCATGCCCAACTGACAAATTCATCAACATAACGGTGGTAGTTGGTAAACAGGATATAATGCTGCACATGCTCGGCTGGCGCGCCCGTATAGTGGCGTAAACGGGCCAATGAAAAATCGGTGCGGAGACCATCAAACAAAGCGAGTGGCGAACTATTATTGCCCCTGACGCGTAGAAGGCCATCGGCGATTTCGTCGCCAATATCGGCCAATTCCGTGGTGGGGAAATGGCGCGCAAGTTCGTTCGGGCTAACGGTCCCAAGCTCCAAATCGGCGGAACCATCGAGAACATAAGGGAAGGGTATCTCTTGGCGACTGCGGCCAACCGAAATCTCGAGTTCATATTGCTCATCCAAAAGGTCGAGCTGCACGCCAATATAATCGGCAAAAAGATCGGGCTTAGTGAAGGTCGTCCGGAACGTGCCAATCTTCTCCAGCTTGCCAAAGGCGAGGTTCGATTTGCTCTCGCGGGTCTTACCAGCATAAGTGATGACGAGTTCGGGATAGCAAAAGTCATTGTTTGCGCGCTGATCTGCAGAGGGTGGAACCCTGTCCTTCAAATAAGCAGCAAGCGCGGATTGAAGCCTTTTTACCGAAGATTCATATTCGGTAACAAGTTGATTAATTATGTTTTGAGCATAGTCACTAGGCATAAGCACGCTTCACCCAATTTTACGATTTTGGCAACAAAAAAGGGAGAGTCGCCTCTCCCTTTCAAATATCGTCTAGTCGGATTTTAAGAAAAATCAGAGCTGTCCGAGCATATATTCTGCTGAACTTACATTGAAATCACCCGGTGCTTCGACATTGACTTGCTCAACCACACCGTCGTTGACGATGAGCGAGAAGCGCTGCCCGCGCTTGCCCATGCCATAGGCGCTACCGTCCATTTCAAGGCCGAGCGCAGCAGCAAAATCACCATTTCCGTCGGCGAGCATCGTGATTGCGTCCGAACCGCCCGACTTGTTCCAAGCGCCCAAAACAAAGGCATCATTGACAGCGGTGCACGCGATTTCGTCAATGCCCTTGGCAGTGAGCTCCGCAGACTTTTCGACATAGCCAGGAAGGTGGCGTGCCGAGCATGTCGGCGTGAATGCGCCGGGTACGGAGAATAATGCAACGCGGCGTCCAGCGAAATAATCGGCGGACTGAACGGGTTGAGGGCCTTCGGCGGTCGCCTTGACCAGTTTGACGTCAGGGATTTTGTCGCCAATAGAGATGCTCATGAGAAATTTCCTTTAGCAAGATAGGGTGTTGCCGCTTCATCTGGGACGCGCTTTACCAAGTCAAGTAGACTATGTTTAACGCCCCATTTTTTGCGGTTAATGGGATGTGAAAGCGTTATGTTCCGAACAACACACCTATTGGAAATACATATAAAGCAATCTTTATATTTGATTTCCAAAAAATCCACAGCTATGAGCCGGGGCATCTAAAACCTCCCGGAGAATAAGCCTGTGGCTTTTAACGATTATGTCATTGCCGATATAGGCGAGGCCGATTTTGGCCGTAAAGAAATTAACATTGCTGAAACCGAAATGCCCGGCCTGATGGCGTTGCGCGAAGAATTTGGGGCGTCACAGCCTTTGAAGGGGGCGCGCATTGTTGGTTCACTGCACATGACGATACAAACCGCAGTGCTTATCGAAACGCTGACGGCGCTTGGCGCAGATGTGCGTTGGGCAACTTGCAACATTTTCTCAACACAAGACCATGCCGCCGCCGCCATTGCGGCGCAGAATATTCCTGTGTTTGCTGTCAAGGGCGAAAGCCTTGCGGATTATTGGGATTATGTCGGCCGCATCTTTGATTGGGGCGACGAGACCACTGCGAACATCATCCTCGACGATGGCGGCGATGCAACCATGTTCGCTTTGTGGGGCGCAAAGCTTGAGCGTGGCGAAAGCTTTGGTGAACCAGAGAATGAAGAAGAAGTCGAATTCCAGCGCGCGTTAAAGGCATTTGTTGCCAAAAAGCCGGGTTATCTCACGCAAACGGTGAAGAATTTGAAGGGCGTTTCGGAGGAAACAACCACGGGCGTTCACCGCTTGTACGAGATTGCGAAGAAGGGCGAGCTGCCATTCCCCGCAATCAACGTCAATGACAGCGTTACCAAGTCGAAGTTCGACAATTTGTACGGCTGCAAGGAATCGCTGGTCGACGCCATTCGTCGTGCCACTGATGTCATGCTCGCCGGTAAGGTTGCATGCGTTGCTGGCTTTGGGGATGTTGGTAAGGGCTCGGCGCAGTCGCTCCGTAATGGCGGCGCGCGTGTCATGGTCACGGAAGTAGATCCAATCTGCGCATTGCAGGCCGCCATGGAAGGTTTTGAAGTTGTGACAATGGAAGAGGCCGTGCAACGCGCGGATATCTTCTGCACAGCAACCGGCAATGCCGACGTTATCACGGCTGAGCATATGATGAACATGAAGCCCATGAGCATCGTGTGCAACATCGGTCACTTTGACAGTGAAATTCAAATCGCGGCTTTATCAAACTATAGCTGGACTGAAGTGAAGCCAGGAACCGATCTCGTTCAGTTCCCAGACGGAAAGCAGATCATTGTCCTTGCGAAGGGCCGCTTGGTGAACTTGGGTTGTGCAACCGGACATCCAAGTTTTGTGATGTCGGCAAGCTTCACCAATCAAGTGCTCGCGCAGATCGAGCTTTGGACAAATGGCGACAATTATAACAACCAAGTCTATGTTCTGCCTAAGCATCTCGACGAGAAAGTCGCGACGCTTCATCTCGAAAAGCTCGGCGTGAAGTTGACCAAGCTGACGGACAAGCAGGCCGGATATATCGGCGTTTCGACTGAGGGGCCATTCAAACCCGACCATTATCGTTATTAATCACATTTCAGTTTGAGATGAAAAGAAAGCCTGCTGCGGAAACGTAGCGGGCTTTTTTCGTTGCGTGTGCAGCGCATTTGGGCATTAGCATATCTGCGGCAACATAGAGGGCGCATGACGATGACAGGCACTGGCCTGCCCATTGCACTTATAGGGATTTTAATGGCGCTTTGGCTTGTAGGAGCCGCTGTTGCTATTTGGATAGGGCTGTCGATGCGCAACAAAGCGGCCCAAGTGCTGCGCCAGTCGGTGCGCCTTGGGCGCCTTTTGGAAACGGCTCCAGCTTTCCCTGTGGTGGTAAAAAGTGATGGCAGGATAGAGGCGGCGGAACGCTTCGCGCGAATGCTTGGTTTGGACGAACCTGCCGGCTCACTTGCGGAACTGGGCGGACGCGATAATGCCGGCCTTGGGCAAAAGGATTTGGCCGAACTGGAAGCTCGCGTGCGCGAAACGCAGCGCACGGGGAAGAGGTTCACACTGAACTTGGCAGTTAAAGGGGCCGACCGGAGGCTGACGGTCGTTGGCAGTATTGCGGACAATGTCATTTACCCCAATGGCGCAGCTTCATTGTGGTTTTTTGATTCCACCGAAAATGTGCGTGAACTGGAACAGCGGACGCGCGAATCTGACGAAGCGCGTTCCGCATTTTCGGCCTTGGCTGGCCTGATTGAAGCGGCCCCCATTCCCATGTGGCACCGTCGACCGGACATGAACCTGCATTTTGTGAACCAGGCATATGTTGAAGCCGTGGGCGCGACGGATGGGCTGCAGGTGGTCGATGATGGCATTGAATTACTGGAGCCTGAAAATGGCAGGAGCGCGGCCGATTATGCTGCCGAAGCTGCCGCTGAAAATACGCAAAAAGAGCGTATAGTTTCCGCGACGCTGAACGGGGAGCGCCGTCAGTTGCGGGTGTTCGATATTCCATTGGGCGCATCGGGTGTCGCCGGAGTTGCGATTGATGTTCAGGACCTAGTCGACACACAATTAGAAGTGCGTGAGTTGTCGGAGGCGCAACGCGACCTTTTGAACCTTATGTCTGCGGGCGTTGCGCAATTCGATGCGCGCCATGGGCTCAGTTTTGCTAATCTGCCATTTCAAAGCCTGTTCTCTTTTCGCGACCAATGGATCTCAGAAAAGCCGGAATTTGCGCGTGTGCTGGACCGTATGCGCGAAAATGGCAAGCTACCTGAAGTGCGTGATTTTCCGGCGTGGCGCAAAGAGCGTGAGGAGTGGTTTCGCGCGTCCGACCCTGCCGAAGAAAACTGGCTGCTTCCTGACGGCACACATTTGCGTGTTTTGGTCCAGCCAATCCCCGATGGGGGGCTGCTTATGATTTTTGAAGACCGCACGGAACAGGCGCAACTGGCGCGCGCGCGGGATATTTTGCTGCGCGTGCGGACCGCGACCTTTGATAATCTGTTCGGAGCGATTGCCGTTTTTGCGGCCGATGGGCGGTTAAGTATTTGGAACAGGCTTTTTGCCGAAACGTGGAAACTATCCGATGATCAACTGATCAAGCACCCCCGCTTAGATGAACTTTTGCCGCTATTGGCAGAGCATCTGAAAGAACCCACACAGATAACGGTCCTCGGTGAACTGATTAGGATGACTTCGTCCAACCGGTCGCAGCGCGAGGGCAAGGCGATCTTCGCTGATGGCCGCATGTTCCAAATTGCGACTATACCGCTGCCCGACGGCAATACATTGTTCACCATGCTCGACATGTCTGACACGTTGAAAATAGAGCAAGCCTTGCGCGACCGGAATAGCGCTTTGCAAGATGCAGATGCGATCAAGGGCAAGTTTTTGGCCAATATGAGCTATGAATTCCGCACGCCGCTGACATCGATAAGTGGTTTTGCGGACTTGCTAAAGGCGGGAATCGCAGGTGATTTGCCGCCGCAAGCGATGGAATATGTCGATGCCATCGTGCAATCGGCTGACCGGCTTTCAGAACAAATCAATACCGTGCTCGATTATAGTCAGGTTGAGGCAGGTGCCTTGCCGCTCGCGTTTGATTATATTGATGTGCCAGCCCTAGTGGAACAAATTGCTACGGCCAAGACGCAGATGGCAGAGGCAACTGGCGTCATGTTAAAGGTGGAGTGCGGCGAGGCAAAGGGCGGCATATCGCTCGATTCCAAACGCATTATCCAGGCCGTCGGCCAAGTATTGGACAATGCTATTCGTTACCATCGTCAGGGCGGTGAAGTGTTGTTCTTCGCACGATGGCGAGATGACATGCTTGAACTTGTCGTCTCCGATAACGGCCCGGGGATTGACGATAAAGATGTTCAGCGGCTCTCGCCTGAGGGTATGCCCACCGGAGACGGAGACGGAGACGGAGACGCTGCTGACGCCATGACCCGCGGGCTTGGCTTGCCCTTGGCGCGGCAAATCATTGAATCGCATGGAGGCACTTTCCATTTGCACTCTGCACAAGGAGAGGGAACCACAATCATCATGGCGCTACCGAAGAAATGATTATTGCAACAGATGAGGATATGCGCGCCTTTGGCCATGCACTCGCTAAAGATTTAAAGCGGTCAGATTGGGTCGCGATTAATGGCCCGCTTGGTGCAGGCAAAACCGTGTTGTGCGCAGGAATATTATCGGGCCTTGGTTTTGAGGGCGAAGTCGCCAGCCCATCTTACGCCATCGTTCACAGCTATGAACCGCCAGATGTTTTGGTTGCCGTTGCCCATGTCGATTTGTATCGCCTCGATGATGCAGACGAATTGGACGAACTGGGGCTGGCGGATGAACGCAGTGAACGCATCACGCTGGTTGAGTGGGCCGAACGCTTTGGTTCCGCTTATGTGGTACCAAGCCATAGCATCGACATAGCACCGCAATCGGACGGAAGCCGAATACTGACTTTGAAAATGGATAATGATGACACAAGCAACTAACATGGCGCCGCCCGCTGGCTTGGACGCATTTCTGCGCTTACATGGCTGGGAAGGCGCGCAAGTGTCGCCTGTTGCAGGTGACGCGTCTTTCCGCCGCTATTTTCGCGTGGCCTGCGCCAAGCGCGGCAAGGCGATTTTGATGGATGCGCCGCCTCCGCATGAAGATCCGCGCCCATTCATTCATATGGCGCAATATTTGAACGGACATCAGTTTCGCGCGCCCGAAATTTTTGCCACCGACCTGACCCGCGGCCTTTTGCTGATCGAGGATTTTGGCGACCGGCGGATGCGCGAGCATCTGGACGAACATCCTGAAGATGAGACCGCAGTATATCGCGCAGCCATTGATGCTCTCGTCGTTTTGGCGCAAACTCCTCCTGTGCAAGCGCAAGGCTATGACATAACGACATATATGCGCGAAGTGCAGTTGTTGTCCGAATGGTTTATGCCGGCCATGGGATTGTCATTTGATGGGCGCGAATTTGATCGCATCTGGACCCACGCGCTGGCTCCGCTTGCGGATTATCAAAAAGTCACCGTGTTACGGGATTATCACGCCGAAAATATCATGCTGCTGGACGATGGACAGCAGGGGATTATTGATTTTCAGGATGCTTTGGTGGGCCATCCGGCTTATGATCTGGTGTCCTTGCTGCAAGACGCACGCCGCGACGTTTCGCCCGCGCTTGAGGCGGAGATGCTGGCATATTATCATGATGCAGCAAAACCCGGGGCTGATTTTGACGCTCATTATGCCTTATTAGGCGCGCAGCGGAATACCAAGATTATTGGTATATTTACCCGGCTATGGAAGCGCGATGGCAAGGAACGTTATTTGTCGTTCCTGCCCCGCATGTGGGGGCTGTTGGAGCGCGACTTGGCCCATCCGGACCTTGCGCCGATCAAAATTTGGTTCGACACGCATATCCCTTCGGACATACGCCATAAAATACCTTCGGATTTAAACGTCGATGGTTAAGCATGTCGATACAGCGATGATCATGGCGGCGGGCAAGGGGACGCGCATGATGCCCCTGACCGCTGACCGGCCAAAGCCCCTGATCGAAGTAAGCGGCATTGCCTTACTCGATCATGTGCTTGGCCATTTGCGCGATGCCGGGGTCGGCAAGATCGTCGTCAACGTCCATTATCGGGCGGAGCAAGTAGAGCAACATTTGGCAGTTGCAGCGGCTGACTTGGATGTGCGTATCTCCGACGAACGTGATCTGTTGCGCGACACAGGCGGCGGTTTGGTGCACGCCTTGCCGCTCATTTCCGATGATCCCTTTATTTGCGTCAACGCCGATAATTGGTGGACCAATGCGGGCGAGAATGCGATCTCGCAGCTCATGGCGCATTGGGATGATGAGCGCATGGACGTTCTCATGCTCCTCATTCCGTTAGAGACCGCGTATAATAGCCAAGGCATTGGTGACTTTAACATGGATGCAGACGGACGCCTGTCGCGTCGCCAAGGGGACGCGCCTGCGTCTTATGTGTGGACCGGTATTCAGATGCTGTCAAAGCGCCTCATTGTCGATCCGCCTTCGGACGTGTTTTCCACCAACATATTCTGGGATCGCGCTATAGCCCAAGGCCGTTGCATGGGTATCGTGCATGAGGGGCTGTGGTTCGACGTCGGCTATCCAGCGGCAATTGCGGCAACCGAAGCGAAGTTGGCGGAACGATAAGGTGGATAAAGGCTCCGCCCCGCGTGCCCATATTTTCAATGTACCTTTGGGCAATGACCTATGTGATGTAACCGCGCAATGGATATTGCAGTCGGCGGGCGCGGACCCGCTTGCGATCAGCAACAACCTGCTCCTCCTGCCGAATAACCGCGCAATCAAGGCAATGACGGAGGCTTTTGTCCGGCTGGCAGCGCCCGGTATGCTGTTGCCGCATATGGTTGCCGTTGGTGACATGCAATTGGACGAAGCCTTGGGACCGATGCTTGACCCGATTGATGTAGACAGCGCAATATGGCCGGTAATTGCTCCATTTGAGCGGCTCATGCTTTTGGCTAAGCTCGTGAAAGACCAGCAGCCCGGTGATGACCCACTTTCGCCTGCGGAAGCGTTGCGACTTGCACGCAAGTTGGCAGAATTGATCGATGCGCTTGAGGTTGATCAGGTTGATTTTAGCCATTTCGTCGACATCAAAATCGAAGCCGATTTGGCTGGGCATTGGCAAAGCGCATATGGCGCGCTTTTGCAGATATTGCCCGCATATCAGGCGGCGTTAACCGCGCGCAAATTAATGGGACCAGCCGAGCGCCGGAACCATTTGTTGGCGGCGCTTGAACAGCGTTTGGCGCACAATATGGGTACAGATCCCATCATAGCGGTGGGAATAACGACCTCTGCAAAGGCGGTGGCCCGCTTGCTGCGCCGTGTGGCACTTATGCCAAACGGGCAGGTCATCTTACCGGGGGTTGACCTTAACCTGTCTGACGCGCGTTGGGATGATCTATCGCCCTCCATCGACGATGGCTCAGGCCTTTGGCGCCGTCATAATGTCGAGGTCCATCCGCAGTTTCATTTGAAGCATTTGTTGGAACTCATGGGCATCGACCGCAGCGAGATTGACGTCCTCCCGACCGCCAGAGCAGAGCCAGAAGCCGTGGCGATTTCAGAGATATTCTGCCTGCCGGAACATAGCATCGATTGGCAGCAGCTGCCAACACCGCGCAAAAGTCTTCCGCAGGCTAAATGGATTGAGGCAGAAGACAGCGCGCAAGAGGCCAAGGCAATCGCTGTGCGCATTAGGGGCGCGCTGGAAGTTGCCGCAAAGCGCGTTGCCCTCATTACGCCGGATCGCGAATTGGCCGTTCGGGTGGCTGGGCAGCTACGTCGCTGGAATATAGATGTTGACGACAGCGCAGGCATACCGTTGCTGCAAACACCGCCGGGCACGCTTGTGCTCGCGCTGGTGGACGCCATTTGGAGCCGCTTTTCCGCGTCGAGCATATTGGCCATTGCCAAGCACCCTTTGGTGTTTGCCGGCCCACAAAGGCTCGACTGGCTGGACCATGTACGGCAGCTTGATCTTGCATTGCGTGGCACTGCCAGCGGCATTGGGCTTGCGGCGATCACGCGGCGGTTGCAGACGGCGCGCAAACCAAATGAAGCGCTTATCGGATGGTGGTGTGGCGTTACCGCGCTTTTGTCACCGCTAGAGAACGCCGATGGTCAGCCGTTTGGCGATGTTCTTGCCACATTGCGCGATGTTGCAACGGCGCTTACCGATGGCGGGATTTGGCGTGGGGCAAGCGGTCGCGAACTGGGACGAAATTGGGAGGATGTAAGCGCGAGCGATTTGTCCACCCTTGGCCGTGTCGACGCAACGGGCTTGGTTGCGACGTTCAAGGAAATTTTCTCCGGCGCGGTTGTTCGTCCGCCTTATGGTGGGCACCCCCGCGTTGCGATTTACGGTTTGTTAGAAGCGCGCCTGCAACAGGCGGACCTGTTGATTTGTTCAGGCTTGAACGAAGGCACATGGCCGCAAATTGCGCAGCCCGATCCTTGGCTGGCCCCTGCTATAAGGCGCCACTTGAAATTGCCGACTTTGGACCGGAATATTGGCCTTTCGGCGCATGACTTGGCGACGGCGTTGGGCGCGCAAGAGGTGTTGCTGACGCGCGCGCGGCGGGATCGTGGCGGGCCCACGGTCGCTTCGCGCTTTTTGCTGCGGATCAAAGCGCTAATGGGGGAGGCGCTTGCGGTTGACGATCAACTATTGGCATGGGCCGACGCGCTGGATCGCCCTACCGAAAAGGAGCCGTTCACCACGCGGCCATTGCCGATGCCGAGCGCGGAGCAGCGTTTGGTTTCCTTGTCTGTCACCGATTTCGATCAGTTGAAATCTGACCCTTATTCCTTTTACGCCAAGCGTATCTTGGGACTTCCGGTGTTGGAAAAGGTTGATGCCGAGCCCAGCTTTGCTTGGCGCGGGAGCCTGGTGCACGATATATTGGAAAAATGGTTCACGCACGACGATTGCGCGGTTGATAAGCTCGTTGCGCGCGCTGATGCGTTGCTGGCGCAAGAGGCGAGTGACCCCTTGCTGCGCACATTATGGCAGCCGCGCATTGCCGCTGGTTTACGTTGGGTGGCCGATGAAACCAAACGCCTGATGACCGAAAAAGGCCGCGTCGTGGCGGTTGCCGAGCAACCCGGCACCGTCCATATCAAAGGCATTGCCGTCAGGGGGCGGGTCGACCGTATTGACCGGACCGCAGATGGCGATTTGGTCATCATCGATTATAAAACCGGCACGCCGCCATCGACCAAGCAAGTTAATGCGGGCTTTGCACTGCAACTTGGCCTTATCGGTTATATGGCACAGGAGATGGCTATCAAGGGCGTGTCAGGCATGGCGAGCAACTTTGAATATTGGAGCCTTGCCAAGAAAAAGGATGTTTTCGGGCATATTGTCGTGCCCACAAGCACGCGCCCCGCGGACAACAAGCCGGAGCGCGGAGACTTCGTTGCCTTTGCGGTTGAACAAGCAGAGATCGCGATCGGCAAGTGGATATTGGGTGAAGCACCCTTTACCGCAAAACTGCACCCTGAATTCGCTTTTTATGGCGATTATGACCAATTGATGCGCTTGCAGGAATGGAATGGCCGTCAGGCAATTTCGGAAGAGGCGGTATGAGCGCGGAATCCAAAAAGCTGCACCCGTTGATACCGGCGCAAAGTGACGCCGTTGTGCCGCGCGACAATATTTGGCTCAGCGCATCGGCAGGAACAGGCAAAACGCAAGTGCTCACCGCGCGCGTCATTCGGCTGTTGCTGGAAAATGATGTCGAGCCGGAAAATCTGTTGTGCATCACCTTTACCAAGGCTGGCGCGTCCGAAATGGCCGACCGCATCAATCAGCTTTTGGCGACTTGGGTGCAGATGGACGGCACAGCTTTGGGCGAGGACCTTAAAGCAATCGGTGCAGATTATAGTCCTGACGCCCGCAAGAAAGCGCGGCAATTGTTCGCCAAGGTTCTGGATGCGCCCGGCGGCGGGTTGCAGATTTTGACCATCCACAGCTTCTGCCAATCGTTGCTCGGCAGTTTTCCGCAAGAGGCAGGATTGGTCCCGGGCTTTAAGCCGGTGGAGGGACGCGAGCAGCGCGAGTTGCTCGACGCAGCGCTTGCAAACTTGGTCCTTGATGCCGAAGCGCGCGATGACCTCAAGATCATTGCCAATTTGCAGGAATTGAGCCTGAACATGGGTGAGGATGGCGCCTTGCGCTTCTTACACCGCACGGCTGCTGCGCCGGACGTGATGGCGTCTATCCCTGATGACGCAGGCGCAGTGGTCTGGGCGCGGCGGTTGGCGGATGTCAGCTTTTCAGGTTCCGTGGAAGAAATGTTGGAGGCGGCGTTTGCCGACGAACATATTCCGCGCGCTAAGCTGCAATGCATTATAGACGCCAATTTGGTCTGGGGCAAAAATAAAGCCGACAGCCGTGGCGGCAAGCGTGCGGCGGTGCTTCAGAACTGGCTGTCTTGTTCTCCGACCGAGCGGGCCGCTTCATTCGCGGAGCTCCATGGTTGCTGGTCAACCAAGGACGGCGAAATGCAGAATTCGTCTAAGAACTTTACACCAATTTCGGATGATTATGCCGCACAAGCGTTGGAGATGTTCGTATGGACCAATGCGTTGCTCGGCGAAGTCGCGCGCGCGCAATATGCCGATAGGTTGGCGCGGGCCTTGTTGGTGGGCAAAGAATTTGCAGCCCAATATAGCAAGGCGAAACACGCGCTTGGGGCGGTGGATTTCGACGACATGATCCGGCGCACGGCGGCGTTGCTGCAACATGGTCAAATGGCCGATTGGGTGCGGTTTAAGCTGGATCGGCAGATCGATCATATATTGGTCGACGAAGCGCAGGACACCAACGCCGCGCAGTGGGATATCATCAGCGCACTTAGCGACGATTTTTACAGCGGCATGGGTGTGAAGCCCGACAGGATACGTACTTTATTTTCCGTCGGCGATTTCAAACAAGCCATTTACGGTTTCCAAGGGACCGCCCCTGAACGCTATGAAGCAGCGGGCGTCTCCTTTGCCGAGCGTATCGGTAAATCGGGATCCGCGTTGAACTGGCTTACCCTGTCGCAAAGCTTCCGTTCGACACCGCCAATCCTCGATTTTGTGAATGCCGTTATCGAAGAAGCTGGTCCTGAAAGTTTCGGCATAAAAGGTGAAATCGCCGCGCATTATGGCGACAAGCCGCATATCGGCATGGTCGAGTTGCTGGAGCCCATATCCGCCAAACCCAATGAGCAGGATGACAGTGTTTCGGACGAGGAAGAAGATTGGTTCAGCGACGAAAAACGCGCGCTGGCCGAAAGGCTGGCGGACCATGTCAAGGCGCTGATTGACGCAAAACCTTGGTTGGTCAGCAAGGGGCGCCCCCTTGAACCGGGCGATATCATGTTTCTGTTGCGCAGGCGCGGCGACATGGCGTCGATGCTGGTGGCGCAATTGCACGAACGCAATGTGCCCGTTGCCGGTATCGACAGGCTTCGATTGTTGCAGCCTTTGGTGGTGCAGGATTTGCTGGCCGCGATAAAATTTGTGCTTCAGCCCAATGATGATTTTAGCCTGGCCTGTGTGTTGGTTTCGCCCATTATTGGCTGGTCTCAAGAAACGTTGCTCCAATATGGCTATGTCGGCGACCGCAAGGGCAGTCTTTGGCAGCATATTCGTGATCGGCCTGAGCTTGAGGAACAGATCGCCCCGCTGCGCGACATTCTGGCAATGGCCGATTTCACGACGGTCTATCATTTCCTTGAGCAAATATTGTCAGGCCCCATCGGCGCGCGGCGGAAATTCACCGCGCGGCTGGGCAATGAGGTTTTGGTACCCATTGAAGAAATGTTGAATTCCGCGTTGCAATTTGAACAGCAACATAGCGGGGGCTTACAAAAATTCATTGCATGGTTTGACCGTGGTGACGCCGAAATCAAACGCGAGGGCGATAGCAGTAGCAGCAAGGAGGTCAGGATCATGACCGTCCATGGTGCAAAGGGGTTGCAGGCTCCCGTGGTCATTTTGGCCGATGTCACATCTGACCCGACGAAAAAACCGGACCAGTCTGTTGAACTGTTGATGGACGAGGGGCATCGCACGCCATTATTGCCGATCCGCAAGGCAGAACAATCCGGCCGGTTGTTAGACATTATCGACATGCAGAAGACCCGCGAGCTGCAGGAGCATAAGCGTTTGCTCTACGTCGCGATTACGCGCGCCGAGGAGCGGCTCATTATGGCTGGGTCTTTGGGCATTAGCCGCAAGGGAGAGCCGCCAGTCGAAAGCTGGTATGCGCTTTTGCAGCGGGGCATGGCGGCGCTTGGGGCCGATTGGGAGGATGAAGCGCGCTGGGGCAGGGTGATGCGTCATGTTGGACTACATGGTGCCTCCTTGGCGCCCCCAGAGGGCAGCATAAATGCCGCTGCACTGACGGAACCTTTGGTTGCCGCACCGCATTGGCTTTTCGCGCCAGCGCCAGCCGAGCAACGCCCGCCGCGTCCTTTAGTCCCATCGCGTTTGGACGATGACGATTATGGTGACGCGCCAGCCAATTCGGCGATGCGCAAAGCGGCGGCCCGTGGCAAGCTGATCCACGCTCTATTGGAGCGCATGACTGACAAGGTATCGCTGCAAAAGGCGGAGCAATATTTGGCGGCGCAGATGCCTGATAATGATATTGACCAGGCCAGCCTTATCGCCGAGGTTCGCGCTATTTTGGAAAGTCCGCAATGGGCCCCGTTTTTTGGTCCATCCGCACGCGCCGAGGTGCCATTGGTTGCCGTGGTAGGCGAAACGGTTATCAATGGACGGATTGACCGATTGTTGGTTGAACCCGGTCTGGTGCGTGCGATCGATTTCAAAACGGGTCGGCAGGTGCCGCAAGATGAACACGGTGTTCCGGTCCCACATTTGCGGCAAATGGCGCATTATCGCGCCGCATTGCAGACGATTTTCCCAGCTTCGCGGATTGAAGTATCACTGCTGTTCACCCACGCGCCGCATTTCATCACGCTTTCAGATGCTATCTTGGCAACATATTACCCCGCCTCTTGACGCTTCAAGCAAAACTATTGCGCATGGTGCTTGTCAGTCCTTGGCGGGGCGAATACATGGGGTGTAACAAAGGAGATTGATATGGCTACCAAAACCGTTGGTGATAATGACTTCGCCGCAACCGTGCTGGCATCAGGCAAACCCGTATTGGTCGATTTCTGGGCCGAATGGTGCGGCCCATGTAAAATGATTGGCCCAAGCCTTGAGGAAATCAGTGAAGAATTGGCCGGACAGGTCGAGATTGTGAAACTGAACATTGATGACCACCCCGATACGCCTGCCAAATATGGCGTGCGCGGGATTCCGACGATGATCCTGTTCAAGGGCGGCGAAATTGCCGACACTAAGGTCGGCGCTGCGCCCAAGGCACAATTGAAAAGCTGGCTCGAAGCCGCGCTTTAAGGGCAGGGCCCTAGCTGCGATAATCGGCGTTGATGCTTATGTAACCATGGGTCAGATCGCACGTCCACACTGTGGCGTGTCCTGACCCAAGGCCCAGATCGACGCCGATCTCGATTTCTTTTTGCTGTAAATGGCGCGCGACTGGCGCTTCATCATAATCCGCAACCGCAAGGCCGTTGCGCGCGACCAATGTTGCGCCAAAGCGGATCGAAAGCGTATCGCGGTTTGCCGGTTCGCCGGCTTTACCCACGGCCATTACGACGCGGCCCCAATTGGCATCCTCACCCGCAATAGCCGTTTTGACCAAGGGCGAATTGGCGATTGCTAACCCGACGCGCCGCGCGCTGTCGTTGCTGACGGCCCCCGTAA
>NZ_JBIIBA010000037.1:0-15140 GCF_044239665.1 Sphingorhabdus sp. | reverse complement strand
TATCGTCGACCTCTGCTGCGAGGCGTGGAACAAACTCATAGATCAGCCTTGGCGCATTATGACCATCGGCCATCGTAAATGGGCCAGTGAGTTGTGATCAATGCAGGTTGGTATAATGCCTCAAAAACAAAATCATTGGCTGAAGCCAAGCCATACCATGCCAGCGCTAAGCCGATGACAAGTAGAACCCACCCCAATATATTTTTGAGCTTTGCCGTCATACAGTTCGCGGAGATTGCCCAAGAGCGGTGATGCTTTCACTAATGCTCGCCATATAATCTCGTGCGAGCTGCGTTGGTTCCACGAATTTGACACGCTTATCTTTGCTGTCGGTGCGCAAACACACTAGCCCCTTGTCTCGCAGAGCAATTATTCTGCGATAAGCGGTCGGCTGCGAACCGAAGCGTGCATCCGCCATCACTTCGCTTACTGTGATATCATCACGCTCGTGCCATTTCACGATAAGTGCATCTAGCAGCAGACCCTCTTCTCCATTTAAGGTATCAAAGGGTGACATTTGCCTAATTGCATTAAGCATATTGAGCAATCGCACAAAGGAGGGTGGTGGCGGTCTAGTCATGACACTTATCCCTTTTTCGCTTCATCATTGCACAATATATAAAATATTTTCAATTGTGAAAGTATTTGCTTGCGGTGCAGATGCCTTGCGCAGTATTTGGCAATTATGAAAGTTCGTAAAGCGTTCTAACATCGTGTCAAACTAGCATTTTCGACTGATTCATGAACGGGAGCATGATGCACGAATGAGAAAGCAGGCGCGGATCGGAATATGATACTCAAAGCCATAAGACGCATCTTGTTTTGTAGCCGAAACGCGCACGTCCGCAGTCGCAAACATGCAAAGGTGGGTGGACGTTATCCGATCTCGCAATGCCATTATTGCGGAATAGCTATGGTCAAACGCGCCAACGGCAGATGGGAAGTTGATGATACGTAATTACGAGATTCAATCGGGTGACATTGCTTGAATGACCCACGGAGCATATTGTATTGCTCTTAACTTAACCCAGCTGTCTAATGATGGCTGGGTTTTTTTGTCACCATAACAGAGATACAATTCGGCCCTCCTTACAAGGCGCCGTCATGTTTTATTGGGCGAGACAATAATCTTATCGTAGCACTGATGCTACCTGCATGTTTTGACGGCGGATAAGAGCTGACTCACTATCTCCTTCAAAGTAAAGCCTTTGTTGACAAAGTATCCGTTTTGCCCGCATGTTTGGCGCATCGCAAATGGGGGGCAAAAATCGATGAACGACGAACAATTACAACCGCATAGCGCCTTTCGCTTCCACGGAAGCTGGCAGGAATTTGCGCGCATTGCCTTTCCCAATTTGTTGCTGACCATTGTCACACTTGGCATTTACCGTTTTTGGGCGACGACGCGCGAGCGCGAATATTTGTGGGGCAAGACTGATTTCATCGACGAACGTCTGGAATGGACGGGCCGCGGGATGGAGCTTTTTATCGGCTTCATCATGGTGTTTTTGCTCATCGGCTTGCCGCTGATTGTCATTCAATTGGTGACGCAGGGCCTGATTTTTCAGGGCTTGCCCCTATTGGCCGGACTGCTGACGCTTACCATGTTCGTCTTATTATTCTACCTGACGGGCGTCGCCTATTTCCGCGCGCTGCGCTATCGGTTGAGCCGCACTTATTGGCGCGGCATTCGCGGCGGCAGTGATGACCCCGGTTTCCAATATGGGCTGTCCTATATGTGGAAAACCGTGCTTGGTTGGCTGCCGATATTCCTGATGGCGCCATGGGCGATGATATCCTTGTGGAACGACCGGTGGAACGCGATGAGCTTTGGCCCGCACCGTTTCAGCGCGACCGCGCAATGGACACCGCTGATGAAGCGGTATTTATTATTCTATCTCGTGCCGTTTCTCTTGTTTGTCGGGGCTTTGATTTTCGGCTTCAGCATGGCCCATTCGGGTAGCACGCCTGACGCTTTGGCCGGCACGGGTATGGCGATCGGCGCTATCGTCGCCGTTGTTGCGCTGCTGTCGTTATACGTCCTCATCCCGCTCGTCGCGTTAATATTCTACAGCAAATATTTCCGTCTGGCGGTCGGTGGCTTGCGGTTGCACACGCTGGAATTTGAATTTAACGCGCGCGCGGTGGACTGGATCTTGTTCTTTTTGGGCAATATCGCGATCATCATCTGCACCTTGGGCATTGGCTATATCTTCATGCCCTATCGCAACTGGAAATTCTTCGTCGACCATATGGAAGCTTATGGCGAGATCAATATTGAGGAACTGACCCAGTCCCAGACCATATTGGAAAAACATGGCGAAGGCTTGCTTGATGCCTTTGACGTGGGGGCGATCTAACACATGTCCACATTCTTCACCGCCGCGCATTATGACGGCCAAAAAGCGGTTAAGCGCAATGTCGAAGTAGAAGTCATTGGTCCGCAATTTTATGTGGTGGAGAATGCATGGCGCAGCGGGCCCTTTGCCTTTGCCGATGTCGCATATGTGACCAAGCAGGGGGAGACCGATGTCTATGGCCTTGACGGCCATGATGGGTGGCGGTTGATGCCGTCGGGGCCAATACCGGCGGACTTGATGGCTTTGTTACCTGCGTCGCGCAGATATGGCAGTTGGGTGGACCGGCTTGGGCTGGGTAAGGCGGCGATTGCCTTTGCGCTGACCAGTGCAGCGGCCGTTGCGGTGGTGTTGTTCAGCCCCCAGTGGCTGGCCCCGTTGATCCCCGACAGTGTCGACGACCGTTTGGGCGATGCATTGGTGGGTGATTTTGGCGGCCGTTTTTGCGCGACACCAGCGGGCGATGCCGCGCTCCAAAAACTGGTCGCATCGCTTGATGATGCGCCGCAAGATTTGCGGGTGGAGGTGGCGAATATCGATATGCTGAACGCGGTGGCCCTGCCCGGCGGCAATGTCATCTTGTTCGACGGCCTGCTGAAACAAGCGCGCTCGCCCGATGAGGTTGCGGGCGTCTTGGCCCATGAAATCGGCCATGTCCGCGAAAAACATGTGATGCAGGCGCTGTTGCGGCAAATGGGGCTTGCGGTGGCGCTGGGCGGTGTGGACGGCAACAGCGGCGCTGTGGTCAACAATATGCTGGCGATGAGCTATAGCCGCAATGCCGAGGCGGAGGCCGATGCGTATTCGATGCAGGCGCTGGGCAACGCCAATATCTCGCCTGTTGGCACGGCGTCCTTCTTTGACCGGCTGTCCGCGCTGGATGGCAGTGCTGGCGTGGTAAAAGACGATGCAGACATTACCGGCTATTTATCCAGCCACCCGCTTTCGACATCGCGCAAAGACGCGTTTGAAAAGAGCATGGTGAAAGGCAAAAATTACAAGCCAGCGCTGACGCCGTCAGAATGGACCGAGCTGAAAACTATGTGCACGCAGGATCGCAAAGCGAAATCGGGCTTGGGCTTTGATTTTAACTAACGATCACGTTACACTCAGGCCAATCGCCCACCGCAGCATCCGATAAGGAAAACCCATATGTTCAACCGTCTGTTTGTCGATCATCCCAAAAGCGTCGATGAAAGTTACGGTGCGCATTTTGGCGTTGCCAGCCGCTTTGGGTTTGCGATGATTTGGGGCGGGATGAAGGCGCTGGTGCATGCGGTCATCCCCGGCCTGTGCATCACATCGGGCAGCGATACGGTGAAGCGCCTGAACCATATCATGGTCGAACAACGCCGGGCCAAGGGGCAGGATGTCACGCAAATGATGACCGTCGACTGGGTCATTTGACGCTGTTGGAACCAGCTGCTCAATGTGTGACGCGCGCCGATGGCGTGCGCTTGGCCTATCGGCATTTGCCGGGGCGTGGGCCAACTTTGGTTTTCTTGCCCGGATATAAATCGGACATGCAAGGCGGCAAGGCGCAGGCTTTGGCCGCTTGGGCGGCAGCGCAAGGTATGGCGATGCTTCGGTTGGATTATTCCGGCTGCGGCGAGAGCGAGGGCGCGTTTGAAGATGGCACGCTCGATATCTGGCGCGACGATGTTCTGGCGGTGCTGGCCGAGGCGAACGTTGGGCCGCTGATCTTGATTGGTTCGTCCATGGGCGGGTGGCTCATGCTGTTGGTGGCCGAGGCGCTGGGGAAACAAGTCACCGCGATGGTCGGCATCGCCGCCGCCCCCGATTTCACCGACTGGGATTTTGATGCCGCCGACCGCGCGACCATCGCCGCCAATGGCCGCATCGAACGGCCCAGCGATTATGGCTATGACCCGATGGTCATCACGCGCGGTTTTTGGCAATCGGGGCAAGCCAATTTAAAGTTGGCGGGCGAGGTTGCGATTGATTGCCCCGTGCGGTTGATCCACGGGCAATGCGACCCCGATGTGCCGTGGGAGACGTCCTTCAAGCTGGCAGATGCGCTTCGTTCATCCGATGTGCAGACGATATTGGTAAAGGATGGCGATCACCGGCTTTCACGGGATCAGGATATTGCTTTGCTGATTGATGTTGTTGGTAAGCTGGCAAGGTCCATTAGGATTTAAGCCGTCATGCTGAACTCGTTTCACCACTGGTGACTGACGTTCCAGCATCCATCGTGCCACGCGACCGGCAGTTCAGGTTGGTCAATGGTCCCTGAAACAAGTTCAGGGTGACTGCCATATTTAGGATTCCCCATGTTTCTCTTTCCCCTCTTTCTCCTCCAGGCCGCGCCCCCCGCTGCGCAACCGCTTCCGACTTTGGAAGAGGTGCAGTTCACCGAATGCCTGACGCTCGCCAGCAAAGATCCTGCATCGGCGATATCTAGCGCGAGTCTATGGGCGCAGCAAAAGGGCGGCTATCTTGCGCGCGCCTGCCATGGCTTTGCGCTGGCGAGCGATTTTAAATTTGACCTTGCGGTACCTATGCTGACCGAGGCGGCGACGTTGGCGGATGCCAAGGGCGACCCCCGCGCTGCGCGTTTCTGGGCACAAGCGGGCAATGCGGCCATCGCGGCGGGGCAGCCAGATGTCGCCATCGACGCGCTCGGCAAGGCGCTGGCGTCTAAGTCTCTCGACAATCATGAACGCGCCGATAGCGAAGTCGACCGTGCGCGGGCATTTGTGGCTTTGGGCAAAAGCGCCGATGGCGAAGCCGCCTTGGCAACGGCGCGGCAGTTGGCGCCCGAAAATGGCGCGGCATGGTTGTTGTCGGCGACCTTGGCCCGGCGGTTGAACAAATTGCCCGATGCGCTGGCGTTCATTCAAACCTCTGCCGCGTTGCTGCCCAGCGATCCGGCGGTGGCGTTGGAGGCAGGCAATATCGCGGTTGCCGCAGGGGACGACGATACCGCGCGCAAGCAATGGGAACAGGCCATTAAGATCGGGCCCAATAGTCGGCAGGCCGCGACCGCAACGGCACAGCTTGCGGCTTTAGCGGCAGCGACGCCTGCACCGACTAGCGAGCCTCAGTCCAGATAGCCGGATTGCGTGTGCCCCTTGCATGGACAGCGGCCAAGGTTCATGGCTATGTCGCAAACAACGCGCTTTTGTGAATGGAATGACAATGCCGATAACCTATCTGCACAGCATGATCCGTGTTACCGACCCCGATGCAACGGTCGCTTTTTTCAAGCTGATCGGGCTAGAGGAAGTGCGCCGTTTTGACAGTGAGGCCGGGCGCTTCACATTGATCTTTTTGGCGGCACCAGGCCAAGCGGGCCTTGCCGAGGTGGAGTTGACGCACAACTGGCCCCCGGCAGATGGCAGCGCGCCGGAGGCATATGACGGCGGACGCAATTTTGGCCATTTGGCCTATCGCGTTGATGATATTTACGCGACCTGTCAGCGGTTGATGGATGCAGGGGTGACGATTAACCGCCCGCCACGCGACGGGCATATGGCCTTTGTGCGGACCCCCGACGGCATTTCGATTGAGCTGCTGCAAGACGGTAATCTTCCACCTGCGGAACCTTGGGTCAGCATGCCCAATGTCGGGGCGTGGTGAATATGCTGGAGATTGTTCGGATTCCTGTGCTGTCGGACAATTATGTCTGGCTGGTGCATGAGGCGCAAAGCGGGGAGACTCTCGTGGTCGATCCGGCGGTGGCAGCCCCTGTCTTGGCGGCAGCCGAAGAGCGCGGCTGGACGATCACGCAGATCTGGAACACGCATTGGCATCCCGACCATGTCGGCGGCAATGCAGAGATTAAGGCGGCGACGGGCTGCGTCATCACGGGGCCTGCGGATGAAGCCACGCGGATACCGACCTTGGATGTGCATGTGCGCGGCGGGGATGTTGTCCAGTTGGGTGACGTGCGCGCGACCGTGATTGATGTGCCCGCCCATACCGCTGGACATATCGCGTATCATTTCGCGACCGCGCAAGCCGCCTTTGTCGGCGATACCTTATTCGCGATGGGCTGTGGCCGATTGTTCGAAGGCACCGCAGCGCAAATGTATGACAATATGCGTAAGCTGGAGGCTTTGGGCGACAATACCGCGATTTATTGCGCGCATGAATATACGCTCAGCAATGCCCGCTTTGCGGTGACGGTCGAACCGGACAATGCCGATCTTGCCGCGCGGCTGGCCGATGTCATTGCCCATCGCGAACGTGGCGCGGCGACGGTGCCGACGACGATTGCGCTGGAACGCGCCACCAACCCGTTCATGCGGGCGGTGTCAGTGGAAGAACTCGCCGCACGCCGCGCCGCCAAGGACGCCGCCTGACCCTAATGAAAATCCCGTGACTTGGGCAAAAGGCGGACATTGCGTGGATGGCCGTGGCGCGGATAGACAGGCTGGGCAAATTCGTCCGACCGGCTGAGTGGCACATTGGCATCATGGTCATGCGACAGGCGCTCCAACTCATGCGATCGGTCGGTTATCGTCGTCGCCATCAGGTGCACCACGCCCTCCTTGCTGCGTTGCACCTCCCCTTCAATCACCATCAACCGTGCCGCCATGACGGCGCGGCGTTGCCGTTCGAACAGGCGCGACCACAGTAACGCATTGGTGACGCCGGTTTCATCCTCAATCGTGATGAAAATGGCATTGCCCTTCCCCGGCCTTTGCCGTGTCAGCACAACACCGGCGGTTTTAACGCGTGTGCCATGCTTTGCTGTATCGGTCTGCGCGCAGGTCGATATGCCCTCGGCGGCGAACAGGTCGCGTAAGAACGCCATCGGGTGCCCCTTCAGCGACAATCGCGTCATGTGATAATCGGCGGCGACATGTTCGCTGATGGGCATGATGGGCAAGGCGATTTCGGCCTCCTGCGCCAATTCCCGTGCATCTGCCGCTGCAAATAAAGGCAATTCATCCGACGGCGTGCGCCGCGCTTCCCAGCCACCTTCGCGCCGGTCCAAGCCAAGCGAGCGCACGGCATCGGCATCCGCCAGCATATGCAAGGCGCGGGGCGGCAATTTTGCCTTGCGCGCCAATTCTTCCAGCGAAGCAAAGGGCCGCGCGGCTGCAATGGCCAAAGCCCAATCTTGCTGGAACCCGCTGATCTGCCGGAAACCAAGCCGCAAGGCACCGGCCTCGATGCTATTGTCCCAAGTGCTGAAATTGACATCAATGGTGCGGACATCGACCTTGTGCCGCTGCGCATCCTGCACAAGCTGCGCTGGCGCGTAGAAACCCATGGGCTGCGAATTGAGCAAGGCGGCGGTAAAAATCGCCGGATGATGGCATTTCAACCAAGAGGAAATATAGACCAAATGGGCAAAGGCCTGGGCATGGCTTTCGGGAAAACCATAGCTGCCAAAACCTTCAATCTGTTTGTAGCAGCGTTCGGCGAAATCCTGCTGATATCCGCGCTGCACCATGCCATGGATCATCTTATCCTTATATTGCGGCATAGTGCCCGAATTGCGGAAGGTCGCCATTGCGCGGCGCAGGCCATTGGCCTCATCCGGCGTAAATGCGGCGGCGACCATCGCCAGCTTCATTGCCTGTTCCTGAAACAAGGGCACACCATAAGTGCGGTACAAAATATCGTGCAGCTCATGGGGGTCATGTGGCGGGGCGGGGGAGGGATATTCAACCTTCTCCTCTCCATTGCGCCGCCGTAAATAAGGGTGAACCATATCGCCCTCAATCGGGCCGGGGCGGACAATCGCGATCTGGATGACAAGGTCGTAAAATTCCTTGGGCTTTAGGCGCGGTAGCATGTTGATTTGCGCGCGGCTTTCGACTTGGAATGTGCCGATGCTGTCGCCCTTTTGCAGCATGGCATAGACCGCTGGGTCTTCGGCTGGAACGCTGTCCAAGGTGTAATCTCCGCCGCCTGTCTGCCGCAACATTTCGAAGCTTTTGCGGATGCAGGTCAGCATGCCCAATGCCAAGATATCAACCTTCAATAGGTTCAGCGCGTCGATATCATCCTTGTCCCATTCGATGAAGGTCCGGTCTGCCATCGCGCCATTGTGGATCGGCACGGTTTCATCCAGACGGTTTTCGGTGAGGACATAGCCGCCGACATGTTGCGACAAATGGCGGGGGAAATCGAGCAATTGGCCGACAAAGGCATGTAGTCGGGCGATTTGCGGGTTGTCGGGGTCAAACCCTGCCTCAATCAAGCGCGCCTCGGGCAAGTCCCTGCCAAAGCTGCCCCAGACGGTGCCCGCCAGCCGCGCGGTGACATCTTCGGTCAGGCCAATGGCCTTGCCCACCTCGCGCACGGTGCTGCGCGGGCGATAATGGATGACCGTCGCGGCAATGCCCGCGCGGTGCCGCTTAAACCGGCGATAGACATATTGCATCACCTCCTCACGCCGTTCATGTTCGAAATCGACGTCAATATCCGGGGGTTCGTCACGCTCTTCGGATAGAAAACGTGAGAATAAAAGATTGTTGGCCACAGGGTCTACCGATGTGATGCCCAATAAATAGCAAATCACCGAATTGGCGGCAGAGCCACGACCCTGACACAGGATCGGCGGGTCTTGCGACCGCGCAAACTGGACAATGTCATGGACCGTCAGGAAATAGCAGGCGTAATTTTTTTGGCGCACCAACGTGAATTCTTCGTCCAGCGCGCGGACCCATTTGGGCGGCAGGCCATTGGGGTGCCGCCGCTCGGCTTCGCTGCGCACCAGATGTTCCAGCCAGTCCTGCGGCGCCCACCCGTCTGGCACCGGCTCATGCGGATATTCATATTTCAACTGGCTGAGGTCAAATGCGATTTGGTTGAGCAGCTTTTGGCTTTCTGCAACCGCTTCGGGCGCGTGGGCGAACAGCCGCATTATTTCGGCGGGTGATTTGAGATAGCGTTCAGCATTCGCCTCCAAACGGGTTCCGGCCTGATCCACTGACACGCCTAAGCGGATCGCGGTCAGCACATCATGCAATGGCCGTGCGGCGCTATCGGCATAAAGCGCGTCATTGACGGCAAGGATCGGCACCCCGCATTGCGTGGCTAAGGCGCGCTGTTCCTCCAGCCTGCGTCGGTCCTTGCCCCGTCCATGCATCATTATCCCAAGCCAGACCCTGTCGGGTGCAAGCTTTGCCAGCCGCAGCAGCACTTCATCCAAATCGGCGGGTGTGGTTTCCACCAAACGCAATTTCTCGTCACCATCGGCATGGCTATATGCGAGGGGATTTTTATGCGGGTTGGTCTCTTCGGCGGTCGACTGCGGCAATATGATCAGCAGCAAATCCTCCAAATATCCTGCCAGATCATCAAAGTGCAATATGCACCCGCCCTTGTTGGAACGCATATTGCCGACCGTCAGCAACCGTGTCAGCCGCCCCCAACCCTTGCGGTTTTGGGGATAGACAACAATGTCAGGCGTGCCATCGGCAAAGACCAAGCGGCTGCCCGTGACCAGACGGAAGCTTTGCGGCAGCGCATTTTCGGCCTTTGCCTTTTTGACCGCGACCCATGCGCGGACAACGCCCGCCACGCTGTTCCGGTCGGCTATACCAATGGCGTTCAAGCCAAGCGCTGCTGCCTGCAACACCATCTCGGCAGGATGTGACGCGCCGCGCAGGAAAGAATAATTGGTTGCCGCAACCAGCTCTGCATAGACAAAGCCGTGCGTCATGCGAACAGCCCGTGCAGATACCAAATGGGCGCGTCGGTTTCGGAATATAGGCCATGGCGAAACAACCAGAACCGCCGCCCTTCACTGTCCTCCACACGGTAATAATCGCGCGTTGGCCCGCCTTTGCCCGGTTCATGCCCCGCCTTGCGCCGCCACCATTCGGCGGCAATACGTTCGGGCCCTTCATAGGCGACAATATGGTGCAGATTTTTGCGCCAACGAAACTGGCGCGGCGGGCCATCGGGAATGGAGGCCAAAGCCTCCACCTGTTGCGGCGTTTCGAACAAGCGAAAGGGGCGCATGGGTGGTTCGGCCTCAGTCGCGTGCGGCCAATCCTTTTGCGGCTGGCCGGATTGCGCCGCGCATTCGACGGCGGCGCGTTCCGGGATATGGCTGCTGCGTTCTGCAAAATGGCGCACGCGGTCGTGGCCCAGCCGTGCGCTTAGCCGGTCAATCAATGCGGCGGTTTGCGCCGACCTGTCGACTTTCGTTTCCAACCCCGCCTGCGATGGCAGCAAAATATCCGCCGTCGGCACGCTGAGTTGCATGCGGTCATATCCAAAGCCGGGGTCAAGCGGGTCCGACAGCGTGTCAATCCGTTCGCGGATCAACCGCATCAACAAGGCGGAGTCGCGCGTCGGCGCGCCTGTGTCGACCGCGAGCCGCGCGACATGGCCATCGCTGCGAAACAGGCTGACTTCAAACCGGCGGCCACCTTGGCTGCGGTCATTCAACTGCGCGGCGGCTTGGTGGGTCAGCGCCGCGATGGTGTCGAGAACGTCATGGGTGCGCGATATGGGTTCGGCAAAATTCTGCGTGACGGTGATGACGGGCACATGGCGGCGCGGGGTGATGCGCGCATCCTCTTCTTCCAATAGCCGCGCCAGTTTGACGACGGTCGCCTTGCCAAAGCGGGCGGCAAAGGGTTTGCGCGGGCGGCAGGCCAAGTCCTTCAATGTTTTCAGGCCCGCACGGCGTAGTGCCTGATGCACCTTGGCGCCTGCATCCAACGCCTCAACGGGCAAAGCGTGAATCGCCGATTTGGCATAAATTGCCTTGGCCCGCGCACTGTCAGGGGTGGCGCCCAAGGCAATTTGGGCCGTGAGGCCATGGCGGCGCAAGCGTTGCTTCAGGTCCTTGGCCAAGCGCAGCTCATCCCCGCCAAAGGGATAGGTGCAGCCCGTGATGTCGATTAACAGCCCTTGCGGCGGGTCAAGCATGCAGGCCGGGCTATAGCGTTCGCACCCATCGGCCAGCCAGCCAAGCAAGGCGATGTCCGCCGCCGGGTCATGGTCAAATACCGCAAGATCAGGCACGCGCGCACGGGCATCGGCCAGTGCCATGCCCGCGCTTAAGCCAAGCGCGAGCGCCGCCGAATCGCAGGCCGCGAGCCGCATCGCCCCGCTTTGCTTTTCGACCATCGCAAAGGGCGTGTCAGGCGCGGAACCTGTGCTGCGGATCAGCCTCTGCGTCGGTAATAGGGGCAGAAAGACCGCCAGATAGCGGCGTGTCAAAAAAGCTTCGTGTTGCATGATCCCAAGTTACTCTTGCCGCAAAGGGTGCTGTGCCGCCGCGATGGCGCAGAAGGCGGAGGTCAAAGGTTGGAAGGCCGGGCGCATTGCCCATTAAGGGCACCGATGGCGCAGAACATATCTGCCAGCGTGTGCTGGCCGCGCTGGGCATCGGCACAGCATCGCCGCGCACCAGTAACGCCAATACGCCACTTTCCGCCGCTGCGAGCGCCAGACGCCGAGTCGATGTCAGGTCCACCAAACGGGCATTGCCATGGGTTTCCAAGATGACCGCGCGCGCCGCCTTTGACCGGATAGTGTCGGCTGCTGCCCGCAGGGCGTCGCGCAAATCCGCGGTTTGGACCAGCAATATCTGTGCAGGATTGCCGCCCATCGCCGATAACCCAAGCGGATAGAGCCGCCCCGACGTCTGGCGTTCCTTGTCGCCTGTTATCCAGAATATGCGCGCATCACTTTCGGGCAAGCGCCATGCCAGCAGCAGCGCAAATGCGGCGGCGGCATAAGAATCGGCCTTTGCCCCGCCGAAAAATTCGTGCAGCCCGGCTTGGGCGATGCCGCCGCGCAATCGTTCGTCGACTTGGGGCGTGCCAATGGGCAGTAAGGATTGCGACCCATTTGGCTGATATTGCTTCCATGCACTATGCACAGAAGGAAAAGCCGCTGTTGGTAGAATCGCCTTTATGTTCATGTTTTGTTCTATACTGCATTTTGCAGCAATGTGGAGTCGGCTTTTTCTCCTGAAATGATTGGGCTGCACGTCGCATCGCGACTCACAAGCGCGACCGCGATTGGCAGATGATTTTCCAGCCCGGGACTATGCACCCGGGCCAGAAAATGTTGCGCGTCGGGCGAAGCTTACTCCCAATAATAAGGCAGTCGCTTGCGTGTTCCGGTGACCTCTTCGTTCAGCGTGGCTGCGTCATATAGGCGGCCACCGATCATGACCTTTGCGACCTTGTCCGAATTGCGGATGTCAACGCTTGGGTCGGCATCCAGGATGACGAGATCAGCCAGCTTGCCTGCGGCGATGGAGCCCACATCCTTGTCATAGCCCAACGAGCGTGCAGACTCGATGGTGCCCGCGGCGAGCGCCTCAACAGGGGACATGCCGCCACGGACGAAGGACCAAAGCTCCCAATGCGCGGCGATGCCCGCCTCTTGGCCATGTGCGCCGATGGAGACAGGAACGCCCAGCTTGGCCAGCTTATGTGCCTCCCGCGCGCTGTTGTCGTCGACATAATCCTCTTCCGGCGCAATTTCGCGGCGGGCATTATTGGCCGCAAGCTCGGTCGGCGGATAATGCTTCGCCATTAATGGATGCCGGAACACATCGGTGTGTGCCCGCCAATAAGGGTCGCCCGCTGGGCCGCCATAGGTCACCACAAGCGTCGGCGTATAACCCACTTTCGACTTGGAGTAGAATTGCAGCACATCATCATAGAAGATGTCGAGCGGGATATTATGCTCAAGCGTGGTGTTGCCATCGGCGATCAGGTTCATGTCCATACCGAACAGCGAACCCCCTTCGGCGACCGAGCGCATATTCTCCTGCAGTGCGGCGGCCACCACTTGCTGACGCTGTTCACGGCGCGGCTGGTTGTAGTTTTTGACGCTGTGCGCGCCTTGCGCTTTCAACCGCCGGACATGCGCCAGCGCATCATCCAGGCCGTTGATTTCGGCGTAGACGTCTGCGGCCTTGGCACCATAAACGATCTCGCCCGTTGAGAAGGAGCGTGGTCCAAGCAAGAGGCCAGCCCGCTGCATCTCCAACGCGGGGAACACGGTGGCGGCGCTGCTTGAGGGGTCATGGCGCGTGGTAATGCCCATGGCAAGGTTGAGCATATTCACCCAATTTTGCTGCGGCGTCATTTCGTCCACGCCATAAGGGCCATGGGCATGGGCATCGACAAGGCCGGGAATGATCGTCTTGCCAGCGACATCAACGGTCTTGGCGCCCGCAGGAATGGCGAAGTCGCCCATTTTGCCAACGGCCTTAATCCGGTCATTTTCGACCAAGATCACGGCATTGTCGATTATTCCGCCGCTCTTGTCCGCCATGGTGACAACGCGCGCGCCGGTGAAGGCAACGATGCCACTTGGGCGGTCGGAGTTGACCGTGATGGAAAGCGATACGCCTTCCTTCGGCGGGGCAAATTTGACGGGCTTGGCGTCCTTGGCCAACGGGCCATTGGGATAGAAAGCATTGGTCTCCGCCGCGTAAAGCATCGGCCCAATTGCCCAATGCAAGGCGTCGCCATTGCGGCTCCAATGCATATAATCCGCGCCGCCGTTGCTGACCTTTACAACGGGAAGCGCACTGCCCGATGCCGAAGCGGTCACATCCTGCGTGCCTGGCATAAGGGGCATGACAAAGGCTTCGTAATTTTGGCGGAAGGCGAAATTATTGCCATCGGGCGACACTTCGTAAATCGTGGTCAGCTCGCCGCTGGCATGGTTACGCTTGGCTTCGCCGTTCATATCCACGCTGACGAGCATGCGCTTGTTCGCGCCCGATTCTGTGTAAAACATCCGGTCGTTGGACGCGCCGAAATGCGGTGTGGTTCCCGCCGAGGTGACGCGCGTCGCCGGCCCGCCCGTCGCGGGCATACGGTAAATGCCCGGTTGGTCCGAACGCAAGGGCGAGGTTAGCCTGCCGCCTTCCTGCTTTTCAAAGACGATCGTCTTGCCATCGGGCGAGAAACGCGGGCGGGCATAATGGCCGGGCTGCGCCGTTGCCTTTTTGGGCGTGCCGCCGCTTGCGCTGATGGTGTGGATGTTGCCAAGGCCCTTATCGGTCCAATGGACATAAGCGATGCTTTTGCCGTCGCGCGACCAAGTGGGATAGGCCTCCATGCCGGTATCGGACGTGGTCAGGCGTCGTGCCGTGCCACCGGCTGCGGACTTGACCCATAATTTGCCCATGGTTTCGAACAGGATAGTCCGGCCATCTGGCGAGGTAACTGGACCACGCGGCATTTTGGTTTCGAAGCTGGTCGGCGCGACTTCAATTTGCGGCAGCGGCGGGTCAATCATATCGCGCGTGTCCGAAATGCGGAACGGGATGACGCTCGACGCGCCGCTTGGCCAATCAACCTTGCGGATCTTGCCGCCGGCCCAGAAATAGATGGTCTTGCTATCGGGCGACCAATCCATATTGGGATAGACGCCGGTAACGGCCCAGGTTTCTTGCACATCTTGATCCAGCGCATCATAAATCTTGCGCTCTTCGCCCGTGCTGAGGTCCTTCACATATAATTTGGACTGCGTCCGCTCGCGGCGAACAAAGGCGATTTTCTGGCCGTCGGGCGAAGGGGTGGGGCGGACCGATCCGCCCACGCCTGATACCGCTGTTTCGGTTTTGCCGGTTTCGATGTCATAGCTTTCAATATCGAAAATCTGGCCGTTGGAATCCTGCGCATATTGGAAAATTGGGCCCGGCGTGATGTTGCGCGTATAATAAATATGCCGACCATCGGGCGCAAATATTGGCTCGCCCAGTTCCTTCTGGTGCTGCTCATTTGGCCGCTTGACCAACAAGACGCCAGCGCCGCCCGAGACATGGTAGAGCCAGATTTCGCCTGTTCCCAGCGAACGACCGGTGGT